>DPQS01000004.1:84390-123801 GCA_003537755.1 Clostridiales bacterium
ATCGTGTTTTACCTGTACCGCGAAGCATTTGAGTACAACAACATGGGACACGCCTCGGCGGTTGCGTGGATATTGTCAATTATGATTGTGATAGTTACGATAATCAACTTTGTCGTAAGCAAAAAGTGGGTGAAGTATGACTGATAAACCTATTTACGATCCGTCGTTGATTTTCAGAAGCAAGGCAAAGCGTATTATAAACAAAGTGCTGACCTATCTTGTGTTGATAATTGTCGCACTGTCGGTGCTGTTGCCGCTTTACATTGTGCTTATTACGTCACTTAAGGGCAAGTCGGAAGCGATGGACTCTTCGTTCAGCTGGTGGCCGTCGGAAATCGACCTGCACGGCTACAAGGAAGTGTTTACCTACACTTCCGGCAGTGAGGACTCCGTTCCCACGGTAATCCGCGGCTTTATCAACACGCTTATCGTGTCGGTACCGACGTCGGTAATAGGCGTACTTATTGCAGCCCTTGCGGCATTTGCCTTTGCCAAGTTGGAATACAAATCCAAAAACGTGCTGTTTGCAATTCTTCTCGGCACGATGATGATTCCCGGTACGATTACGCTCATTCCCTCTTACGTAATTTTTGACAAAATCGGCTGGGTTGACACATTTTTGCCCCTTATGATACCGGCAATGCTGGGCGGCGCAAGTTGCGTATTTTTCTTGAGACAGTTCTATTTCTCCATTCCCAACGACCTTATGGACGCGGCGAAGATAGACGGCCTGGGGAACTTCGGAATATTTTTCAGCATTATGTTGCCGCTGTCCATGCCTGCGCTTATCGCGCAACTGGTGCTGGCGTTTGTAAGCAGTTACAATGCCTACCTCGGACCGCTTTTGTATTTGCAATCGCCCGAAAAGTACACCCTGCAGATTGCGTTGCAGTTCTTCAAGGGAACGTATACGACGGACTGGGCGGTAGTAATGGCAGGCGCGACGGTGTCGCTTATCCCCACGCTTGCACTGTATCTGTTCGGACAAAAGTACTTTATCGAAGGTATCGCCACAAGCGGCATGAAGTTGTAATTCGGCAAACGCCCTTCAAACACCTGCTAAATGCGGCGTGGCGAGCGAGCAAACGTAGAATTACCGTATTGCAATTGCTGTGCGTCGTTGTCGGTGTTTAAGTAAATCGTTCAGACTGTTCACGACGAAAGGAACATACGGCGCGATTGTCGGCGAGGTATCACCCAACGAAAAACGCCTTGATGGCTCCCTCCAGTCGGAGCAATACGCCCTGCTTAAACGAAATTTCCCAGCCGCGCCCTCCTTCCGAAGTTTTCTTTTGGGTGACACCGCGTCAACAGTCGCAATGAAATTTGTTGCGTCGCGTATGCCTTCACTATTTAGTGTTGATTACCGACAACAACGCACTCTGTTGCAGACAAATAATGTTGTTGATTTGCTCACGCCGTTATACCCATGCAGGCTGTTGTGAAGTGCGCACCTCGTTACCGTCAGGAAAGCGGACCATTCGAAAAACACGAATGGTGCGTAGTTGTAAAAGCGGTAGCAAGCGGTAGGCTGTGTACGTAAATTTTTGATACGTATACAGAATTTGCAGATAAAAAGTAAAATCCCATCCCCTCTATTCCAAACTTTTGGAAGTGGGGTTTGGCACGGGGCGTGCACCCGTCAGGAAAAGTAAATCCAACGAATACGCTTTGCGCAAGAAACAAGTAATATTCGCACCAAAGTTGAAAAAATCTTTTCGCAGAAAAGGTTGCGCCCCAACAATAACTGTATCAACCTATTCCCCAAAAACTCTATTCTACGGAGAAAATATGAAAAAATTTCTGTATATGATTGTAGCGACGTTGATGTTTGCGTCGGGACTGTTTGTATTCGGCGGTTGTGCCGAACAGACAAATCTCGGCGTGGTTGAATTACCCTACTACGACGAAGAAGACGAAAAAACAGACTACAACAACAGTCTGTTTTATCGCAACGACCTTCTGGAAACGGGTGCCGACCCCTGTGTAATCAAGGTTACCGAGGGTGAATACAAGGATTGGTTTTTCCTGTACGGAACGACCGACACCGCAAGTTGTACGGCATACGCCTGCTGGAAGAGCAAGGACCTGAGCAACTGGCAAGCCGTGTCCATTTGTTTCTCTCCCGAGTCCGCAAGTTGGGGACAGGCTTCGCTGTGGGCGCCGGGCGTAATTTACGATCCTTCCGACGGTAAGTATTACCTGTTTTACAGTGCGCAAAACAGCGCGAGCGGTTACTACAAGACAAAGTATCTCGGCATGGCGGTGTCGGACAGTCCTGCAGGTCCGTTTGTTCAGTACACGGGCGTAAACGGCAACGGCGACGAAATCACCCTCGGCGATCCGATTTTCGACATTCGCAAAGCCGCGGACGCACCGTTTTTCCAAACGGATTACGCCAAGGAAACCGAGTCCTACAAGAAGAATACCAGTTTCATCGACGCCTGCCCGTTTATCGATTCGGACGGAAGCAAGTATCTGTACATGTGCCGCAGTCGTAACGCGCATAGTTCCAACATCATTTCCGTTGTGAAAATGACCGACTGGGCAACGCCCGATTACAGTACTTATACGGAACTTACCACTCTCGACCGCACGACGCTGGGTGGCAGCATTCGCCCCGAACGCAGCGAAACAAAGATAAACGAAGCGCCCTTCATGACGGAACGTAACGGCAAGTACTACCTTACCTTTTCCATCAACGCGACAATCGACCCGGAATACGCCGTAATGCAAGCCGTCGGCGACAGCCCGATGGGACCATTTACAAAAGTGCAGGAATCGGAAGGCGGCCTGGTAATCGGCATCGACTACATGAACAACGAGTGGGACCACGTACTTTGCTGCGGCAGTCATGCCTTTGTCATGGACGGCGACGAAATGTGGATTGTGTACCACCAGGACCGCAACCGCGCAAGCGAAGGTCTGTCGGGCGTAGGTTCAAACAACCGCGGTTTTGCCTGCGACAGGGTAAACTGGGTGACAAATCAAAACGGTCTCGAGGTGCTTAAAGCCAACGGACCTACGACAAGTCCGCAACCGTTGCCGTCGTCATACACGGGTTACAAAAATCTTGCGCGCGAAGCCAAGGTTACCGCAACCCGGACTGTGGACGGAACTACTACGGACATCGACGAAGCAACATGCAAATTGCTTAATGACGGACTGGTACGTTTCCACGAAATAGATATCATCGACGAGTTTTATGCCGAAGGCGTGGTTGCTGTAAAGCTGACTTTTGACGATTACGTCACGGCAAGGTCGCTGGTAATTTACAACAGTTGCATGTTTGACAGTGCGTTTTACCGCGTGGCGCGTATCGACTTCGGCTTCCGCAAGGAAATCGACGGCAAGATGTGCTACGGCACCGCGCGCATAAACGACATGTACTACAACCTTGAAAAGTATTCGCAACTGGACACGGGCGTTATGCGCCCCGGCGCGCCGCTGATTGCCGAATTTGACGAACTGCAAATAAATTCCGTAACGATTACCTTTGTTTGCCCCGATGGACAGGAAAACATCGGCGTTTCGGAAATAATGCTGATGGGTAAGTAGGAGGAAAACGGATATGAAAAAACGCATATTGATTCCAATACTCGTCTGTGTGTTTGTCGCCTCGCTTCTGTGCGCATGCAGTAAGGACATAAACTTTACTTTCCCCAAATACAACGTAAACAAAACCCCGACCAAGGAAGATCCGCTTGTCAAGGACGAGGGCGCGGTGGTGGACGGCGTACTGGACGAACCGTTCTGGCAGGACGCGCAAAAGACGGCGTTTACCATCACAAGCAAAGTGTCCGACGACGTCACGATGACCACGATGACCTACGTGTCGGACTTCGGCGTGTACTTCGGCATTGTCGTCAATGACTACGCCGTGTACTACAACCCGGAACGCGCTGCTTCGCGCAACACCTCGGTAGAGTTGTACGTGCGCGGTTTCGGAAATAGCGAAACGGAAACCTACAACCTGCGCCTTGCGCCTACGGGCGTTGACGGCGAAATTCAGAAAGAGTCGCGCTCGTGGCGACTGACCACCGTAAACGGCAAACCCGAGTTCCGCCAATGGGTGTACTTGTGGGAAGGCGCGTCGGTGGTGAAGGGCAACATCAACACAAGTCTGTGTGAGGGTTACGTTGCCGAAGCGTTTATCCCGTGGTCAACCCTCGGCGTCGGCAACTGCGGCTATGTAAGATACATGCCCGCCTTCAACCACGTCGAAACGGAAAGCGCAAGCAGTGCCGAACGTACCTGGACTGGTACGACGGGTTGCAACATCAAGTCGCCCGACACCTACAAAGTGGTGTGCAACGAAGGCGTTGTGGACCTTGACGGCCGTCAGCCGACGATACTCAACGCACCTGCAATTCACCTTAGCGACGCACTGAGAAAGGACGGCGTGTACACCGCAAAGGTTGCCGCAACGTCCAACTTCGGCGCAAACGGACTTAACAACGAACAATCTGCCGTTGATGCTACGTGGAACGTCCCCGACGGCGTGACGGTGACCAAAAACGCCGACAACACCGTAAACATTTCCGTACCGGCAGACAAAATTACGCAATTTGCCGACGGCGCGGAATACAGCGTAACATACCTCGGCGTAACGCAAAAGGGCGAAATTTTGTACGCGCCCGTAACGCTGGACGGCGAAGCGGACAACAACTACGGACCGCGTGTGTCGAGAGCAACGCTCAACGGAGCAAGCCAGACCACGCGCGCCAAGATTGCACGCAAGGGCGTGTACATCATGGTGGAAGTTACCGACGGCAACATCCAGGTCAACACTCACACCGAAACGTACTTTATGTTCGGCGACAAGTGCAAAATCGGCAACAGTTGGCAAATCCGTTACTACCCCTATTCCGACACTTACAAGACCTACGCCTACAACACGCCCAACTCTCAGGGTTATGCCTGGACGGAACTGACCGGCAAAACGAAACTAGGTGTAAACCTTGTCGGAAAAATCACTGACAAGGGCTACAACGTGGAAATCTACATTCCGTACAGCGTACTGTCGTTTACTACTGCGCCCGAATCCGTCAACGTGTTGTCCTGCTACGGGTACTATCCGCAGGGTGCGACAAGCGTCAGCAACATGGACGGCGATACGCGTATCGGCAACAAGTACGTGTGGAACGTGTCAAACTACCTGCCCTTCGGCGCAAACGGATACATTCGCAAGTCTGTCAAACTTGACAACGTTGTTCTTACCGAGGACGACCTGAAGGACGGCTTCTACGTAAAAGATTTTGCCGTAACCGACGACGAAAACAACTTGCTGGAAGTGTCCGAGTTTACCTTCCTTACAAAGTACATCACTGCGCTTGACAACGGAATGTATCGCATTTCCGTACCGCAAGCCGACCGCAGCAAGTTTGATTCACCGCGCGGCGAGCTGATTGTCGTTGACGGCGAAGAGTACGTGCTCAACTTTGAAATCTTTGCGCCCGACACCGCCGATGTGTTTGTGTCCTACGACAACGGCACGCTGACAAACAGCGGCACAAAGACTACGGCAAAAGTGTCTTCCGTCAAACTGAACGCCGAACGCAACAGTACCGCATTCAGCGACGTATCGCTTGCCGACGTCAGGTTTACAACGGGCGTTGACGGCAAGGAAAACGGCGCAATAGTCACCAACAACCGCAACGGCGCATATACGCTCATTGACGGCGTAACTACGGGCGTCAGCGACTTCACCGTATCGATGTGGCTCAAAATCGACGCTTCGACGGTAATTTCGACGGGCAACAGCACGATGTTGTTCGGCACGACAAGCGTGGACGGTATCAACAAGGGTAACGGTTTCTACCTTACAATGCGCAAGGGCGCGTCCTACTCGTTGCAGTTTTCTTACGGCGGCGACCCCCGCACGACGGTTGAAGAAAAGACAAAAACGCTTCCCTTTGCGGCAGGAGAATGGAATCTTATTACATTTGTCCGTAATGGCACAAACATTACAATTTATCTCAACGCCCGCAAGGTGTACACGGCAACTCTTGCAGAGGAAGTAAACCTGGGCGGCAGTAAACTTGCCTTCGGCGGTTTCTTCGGAGACAGTTTCCTGTATACGGATACCGACCTGATGTTTGACAACGTGTGCTTCTTCGGACGCGCGCTTGGCGAAAACAACATCAAGGTAATGTACGAAATGTACAACAAGTAATTCAATACGTACCGCTTTGCCGTGTTTAATTCGGCAAAGAGGTACAAACAAAATCGGTTCTACTATTTGCAAGGCAAATAAAAAAATAAAGTATTTAAGGAGGAACTCGATGAACAAAAGAATGTTGGCAGTAGCGTTGCTTGCAATTGTCGCGGTACTTTGTATGACAATGGTCGCTTGCAACACTGCTCACGAACATGTGTACGAAACAAATTGGTCGTACAACGAAACGGAACACTGGCACAAGTGCACGGGTTGCGACGAAGTTTCCGACAAGGCCGCACACAGCGGCGGTAAGGCTACCTGCACCGCAAAGGCAATCTGCGAAGTTTGCGGACAGCCCTACGGCGAAATCGGCGACCACGAATGGGGCGAATGGCAACAAACCAAAGCACCAACCTGCACGGAAAAAGGCAGCGAAACGCGCGTATGCAAAAACAATCCGGAGCACACCGAAACGCGTGACGTCGAGAAGGCGGCGCACGACGTAAGTACAAACTGGCTGCACGACGAAACCAACCACTGGAAGGAATGTACCGTCTGCCACACCAAGTCGGACATCGCGGCTCATGACTTCGGCGAATGGACGGAAGTTACCGCGCCTACATACGTAGCCGACGGCGCAAAGAAACGTACCTGCAACACATGCGGATACATTGAAAACGGCACAATCGACAAACTTGTCGCAGTAAGCAGCATTACCATTGACGGCGAACAAACGCTCACTCTCAAGGTAAACGAGGCGGCAACGCTTGTGGCAACTGTATTGCCCGACAATGCGACGGACAAAACCATCGAATGGACCAGTTTCGACAACGACGTCGTGGAAGTTGCGCGCGGCAGACTGCTTGCACATAAGGCAGGCGATGCCGTAATCACGGCAACTGCCAAGGACGGACAGGGCGCGAAAGCGACCGTTACCGTCAAGGTAATCGTAGAGGCGGAAAGCGTTGAAGTAAGCGGCGCAAAACACGTCGCGATAAACGGCACTGTTACCCTTGCGGCAACCGTCGCCCCTGAAAACGCTACCGACAAAACGGTGACATGGACAACCGACAACGACAAAATCGCAACCGTTGACAAAAACGGCGTACTGACCGGCGTTGCCGAAGGCAAAGTTGTCGTAACGGCAACCACGGCAAACGGCAAGAGCGCAAACATCTCCGTGTACGTAACCAAGGTTGCAATCGACGGCACACAAGACGAAATGTACAACACCGTTGACGCGTTTGCTACAAACGGCGAAGACATCGTAACAGTCAAGGACGTTGTTCTGTTCGGCGACAAGGGCTTGTACATGTTTGCCGACATCACGGATAAGTTTGTCGGCAAAAACAGCCACATGGAATGCGTGCTTACCTTCGGCGATACCGTTGCCGACGGCAAAACCTTCCAGGTTCGCCTGTACGCAAACGGCAGTATCCGCGCGTTCAAGTACGATTCCGCAATGGTTAACGACAACAACGTAAACTGGAAGTGGGGCGAGGACAAGGGCAAATCTGACCTCATCAAAAACATTATTTACACAGTCAAGAAGACGGAAACCGGCTACGCTGTTGAAATGTTTGCTTCCTACGAAGCGTTTGGCGTAACGGAAAAGCCTGAAAAGATGATGATTCATCCCGGCGTGTGGGCTTACACTACAGCAGAGCTGAATCAGAAGATCAGCAAGATGACAAACGGCTTGTACAAACTCGGCGAAGCCGACCTGCTGTCTACGGAAAAATGCCTTGCCTTTGACCAATACGGCTACGCGGCAAAGATGACCTCTCCTGCCGAAGTCGTTGCAAACGCAGGCGACCTTGTAAGCGGTGTATTTAAGTTTGCCGTAACAGTCAAGGGCACAATCAACTCACAACAGACAATCGAAGGACTTACATTCAACTGCGAAGGCTTTGACAGCAGTTGGGTTACGGAAGCGGGCAAAGGCGTGTACAACTTCGCTATCCCTCAGGAAAAGCAAGCGGAATTTGAAAGCGGTAAGACAATTACCGTAATCAACGGCAAGCACGGCGCATGCGGCACGTTTATCCTTACGCTCAGCAACGCCATCCCCGTACAAAGCATCGAAATCACCGGTGCGGCACCCACAATCGTAGGCGGCACGGTAAACCTCGGCGTAACGTACAATCCTGCAAATGCGGACATCTACAAGGACGTAACCTGGACAACCGACAACGAGCAAATCGCAACGGTTGAAAACGGCGTCGTTACCGGCACGGGTCTTGGCGTTGCCACGATAACGGCTACCACAGCCAACGGCAAGACTGCAAGCGCAAAAATCCTTGTTGCGGAAACGCTCATTGACGGCAATGTCGACGACGAATTGTACAACAACACGATTGCGCTCCACAACGACACGTTGAAGTACAAAGAAGCAGTCGCCACCAACCCCATCACCGACGAAATAAGAGTAATTTTCGGTGAAAAGGGTTTGTATATCACTCACAAAGTTACCGACGCTTTTGTCGGCGCGCAAACACGTATCGAAACATTTATTTGCACAGGTGACAAACCCGTTGCGGCAAGCGGTTCACAACCGGCAAACATGTACTACTTCCGTTTCTATGTACACCCCGAAAACGGTAAATTCTTTACCAACGTGTACAACGGAAAGTCAGGTAACTTCCCTTGGAAAACAGATGTACCGATGGATTTGTTCCACAAACTCAAGATTACCGAAAATGGTTTCAATGTGGAAATTTTCATTCCGTATTCCACAATCGGACTTACGGAAAAACCGCAAACAATCAATTTGCTGTCGCAACATTTGAATTATGCAGCAGCCAATGCTGATAAAGAGAAAAATGCAGTCGGCAACTATTACGGCATAGAGCAAGTCCAGCTGATTGACATAAACAACTACTGGAAGTTTGACAGCATGGGTTACCACAGTAGTAACAATGCATCGTTTGGTACGATAAACAGCATTGAGGATATTGTGCTTGGTATCGACAAGGTAGTAGACGGTATGTACGCAACGGAATTTACCGTCAAGTCGACATTCCAAAGTTACGATTCCTTCTCGGCTGTCAGTGGTCTTACGTTTGACTGCGAGTACATTACGGAAATCGGCAACGGTAAGTACAAGATTGCCGTACCCCAGGACAAACAGGCAGACTTTGCAACAGGCGTGATTGTCAAGGTTATGCGCGGCACGGAAGAAGTAGGTAAGTTTGCGCTTAAACTTGCTAATGACATCCCCGTAACAAGCGTAAAAATCAGCGGTCCCGACGCGGCATTTATCGGCGACAGCGTGCAGTATACCGCAACCGTTACGCCCGACAACGCAACTCACCCCGAAGTGGCGTGGGACAGCTCCAATAAGGAAGTTGCCACAATCGACCAAAGCGGTAACGTTACAATCGTCGGCGCAGGCACGACAACCATTACGGCAACAGCCGGTGGCGTTATTGCCGAACATACCCTTGTAATAGGCGAAACGCTTACGAAAGAAGCGGTTGTAAAGGTTACTTACGCAAACGGTACCGTTGTAAACAGCGGCACGGGCAGTGACATCGTGATTGACACCGTTGTCAGAAATGCCGAAAAGAATGCAACTGCATTCGAACACACCGACAACAACACATTTGTAAAAGGTCTGAACGGCGACGCTAACGGCGCACTGCAAACCAACAACAGTAAAGGTTCTTACCTGCTTATCAGGGATTACAACCTTGGCACAAGCGACTTTACAATTTCTGCGTGGGTGTATGTTGCCGACACTACTAAACTCAGCACAGGTGGCGGTTCTCAACTTTGGGCGACTTGCAGAGTTGATGAGAGTCCGGCAAAGGGACTTATGATGTCGTTTAAGTATAATAGCAAAACCAGCGGTGCTAAAATTGTTTATAGAATCAATGGCGCAAAAGACAAAGTATTTTGTGACAATAAATATGACACAAAAGTCAATGGTTGGCACAAGTATACTATGACGCGTAAAGACAACGTAGTTTCGGTGTATTTGGACAAAACACTTGTATCAACGAGTACAATTGCAGCGGCAAACCTTGATTTCGGTACACAAACAATTTGTTTCGGCGCATATATCAACGAAACATGGGCGTACCAAAATTACAACATGGCTTACGACAACGTAGCAATTTACGATTACGCGCTTACGGCAAATCAGATTGCAGCACTTACCGCAGGTAAGATGTAGTAATTGTCATGTAACACTCGGCGCAAGCCGAAAACAATATCTCGTTCCCTCTCGCTCGTCGAGAGGGAACGGCGGTGTTGTTTCGTCGATGTGTACGCTACTTTCCGCCACTGTGTACGGAACACTGACGGAAAACGTTGCTGCACGGCTAACTCAAGAAAGTTTATCGGATACTATTGTTTTGCAATTTGCCACACTGTGACAAATCGTAAAGCAATACCGGCAGGGTTTAATTGGCTGTTTCAATTTAACCCGAAACGTTTTGCAATGTTTGCGCTTGGCGACAGGATGTACCGACCTTGTAGTGCCTTTGTCGCAAACATACAAAATTACTTCTCACTGTCAAGGAGATTGTTATGAAAAAGTTTTTTGCAATGCTTGCCGTAGCGGTGCTTGTATGCGCCGCCGTCGTTGGCGCGGTAAATCTGCCCGAGGCGTTTGCCGAAGAGGCGCAACTTAAAGACATCGACGTGTATCTCATTGCCGGGCAAAGTAACGGCGTAGGTTACACGGCGGTAGACTCGGAAAGCGAACAGGCGGAAATAGCCAAGGATGAACGTTACCGCAACGGTTTCGACGACGTGAAGTACTACGGCTACGTGGAATGCAACAAGGATACCACCCTGCCTGCAAACATTGCGCTTCGCAGTGTAAAACTTGGCAAAGGTGCCGATTCTCAGGGCAAAACGCGCGAAACAAAATACGAAACGTTCGGACCGGAACTGGGCATGGCTAAGTACTTTGCCGACAACGGCATTGCAAACACCAACTACGGCATAATCAAGTACGCCGCAGGCGGTACGGCAATCTACGACGAGTTTACGTCCAACATGGGCAGCCAGTACGGCAACTGGATGAGTCCGTCGCTTGTGGCTAAGTACGGCAAAGGAAGCGCGACCCTTACAGGTCTGTGCTACGCCAACTTCCTGACGACGGTGCGCCAGGGTCTGAAAGCCTACAAGGACAACGGTTACAACCCCGTAATAAAGGGTCTTGCATGGATGCAGGGCGAAAGCGAAAGCCAAAGCGCAAACAATTCCAAGCGTTATGCGGAACTGCTGTCCACAATGATTGCCGACATGCGCAAGGACCTGACGGAAATCAGCGGACAGGACTTGTCCGAACTGCTGACTGTCGTGGCAAAAATTCCGTCCAAGTACAAGGACGTCGTAAGCAGTGCTGCCTACGTTGATGTAGTGCGCGCGCAAATGGACGCCGTTGCCGAAAACGACGCCGACGTAATCACCATCGACAACGATTTCGTAACGCTGCCCGGTACCGACAACCATCACTACAACGTGCCCGACATGTTGCAGGTCGGTCACAACTTCGCCGAAGCGTTTATCGAAGCGACAAACGGCTCGTTGCCCAAGGTTAAGGTCGTATGCACCGAAGGCGGAGCAAGCGATGTCGTGTCCAAGCGAGCTATCGTTGACACTGCGCTTGCAGTTACGCTGACGCCGGACAAGGGCTACGAACTTGTTTCCTACTCGTTTGTCGGCGACGACGGACAAGCTGTCGAAGTTACCTCGCGTAAAGTAGGTAACGTGGTGCGCTTTGTAATGCCCTCCGGTAACGTTACGCTGAAAGTGGTATTTCAACCAATCCCGAAGTACAACGTGACGGTTGACGGCGGCGAACACGGCGAAATTTTCCGCACAAACGCGCAACGTCAACCCTTCAAGGGCGAAACCGTTACGTTTACATTCAAACCCGAGAACGGCTACAAACTGGACAAAGTTACCGTAAACGGCGCCGAAGTGAAAACCGACGGCACTTACACCTACCCGACATACACGACGGAAGTTACCCAAGATATCAGCGTGGTTGCAACCTACGTGAAAATTGCCGTCGACATTGACCCAGAGCCCGACCGGCCCGACAGCAACGGTTGCAACGGCGTTGTGGCTACCGCGGGTGCGGCAATCGCTGCGTTTGCGACTGTTGCAGTGGCGTATTTTGTACGCAAAAAGAACATTTAATCACCTTATGTGTCATGCGACAAGCCGATTTGCGGACAATTACGCAACATCGGCTGTCGTCACGCTTGCAAGTATACGGCGGCTGTCAGCTTGCCGCTAAAAAGGATTTGGAGAAAAAATTTATGAACAAAAGACTGTTGCCTGCCTACCCGCTTTTTGTAAACGATCCGTTTTTTTCGATATGGTCGGGAGGAGACGTACTCAACCAAACCGACGCTATGTTCTGGAACGGACGTTTGCGCAAAACTTACGGCGTTGTAAATGCCGACGGACAAACGTTCAGCTTTTTGGGAATGGTAGACGGGGCAACTCCGCTTGAACAGACAAGCGTAAGCGTGACGGCTTTTACCACCGAATACGGCTTTACATGCGACAAGTTTGACCTGACAGTCAGGTTCGTGTCGCCGCTGTTGCCGACAGACGTAGAGTTGGCAGCCCGCCCGGTGTGCTACATGGGCTACGAGATTACCCCCAGACAAGCAATAGGCAAACTTACCGTGTCGCTGGCACTGCACGAATGTCACTGTTACGACCGCGTAGAGGACTTTGTCATCGGCGGCGCATTTGAAATGCAGGGTTACCAGACGGCATTTTTCGGACTTAACAGGCAACACCCGATGTCACACACGGGCGACAGTTTTGCCGCGGACTGGGGCTACTGGTACGTGTCGGCAAAACAGGCGTATTTCCTTGCGGAAAGCGACTGGAACAGATTTGTCGGGTGCGGCACGATAGACTACAACTACATCGAAAACGACAAAAAATACATTGCGGGCTTTGACAGTTACGACAACGTTGCCGCAGGCAAAACGCTTGCGGGCAAAATGACCGTTGCTTTTGACGACCTGTGCTCTATTTTCTACTTCGGCGAGTGGCTGAAAGGGTACTACTTCCGCGACGGAAAGACAATTTTCGATGCGATAGATCAGGCGTACAACGACTACGAAACCACCCTTGCCAAACTGTCGGTGTTTGAAATCGACCTTGACAAACGTTTGCAAAACTACGACGAGGACTACCGGCTGCTGTGCGTTGCCGCCCTTCGTCAGACAATGGGCGCGCACAAAATAGTGCAAAACGCCAAGGGACAATTGCTGTTTTTGTCCAAGGAATGTCACAGCAACGGCTGTATTGCCACGGCGGACATCACCTATCCGTCAATGCCGCTGTTTTTGCTGTACAATCCGTCGCTGGTACAGGGCATGCTTGCGCCGATTTTCGACTTTGCGCGTATGCCCGTGTGGAAGTACGACTTTGCGCCGCACGACGCGGGAACCTACCCGTATTGTTTGGGACAGATGTACGCCGTCAAGGCCAACGCCGACAAAAACGACAGATTTGTGTCCAACATGTTCCGTCGCAACCGTCAAAGCGGCATTATCGTCAGCCACCCGATGGTGTATCAGTATCCGCAAAACGCCGAAATTTACAACTTCGACTGCCAGATGCCCATCGAGGAATGCAGCAACATGATTATTGCCGCCTATGCTTCGGTGCGTTGCGGAGGCGACGACAAAATTTTGCGCGACAACTACGACACGCTGAAAACGTGGTACGACTACCTTGACCACGCAGGACTTGTACCCGAAAGGCAACTTTGCACCGACGACTTTGTGGAACGGTTGGACAAAAACGTCAATCTGTCGGCAAAGGCAATTGTGGCGATTAAGTGTTTTGCGCTTGTTGCAAAGCGGTTTGGACACGGCGACGACGAACAACGCGCCGAGAAACGTCTTGCCGAGTATCTCGATGAGTTTTACAGACATTTTGACGGGGTGGACCATCTGCCTCTTACATACGACAGCGACGAAAGTACATACGGCTTGAAGTACAACATGGCTTACGACGTATTGTTCGGCTTCGGATTGTTCAGTGAAGAAATGCGTGAAAGGGAAATGGACTACTACACGTCGCGCGCAGGCAAACTGAGCGTTGCACTGGACAACAGATACGACCTTACCAAGACCGACTGGATTTTGTACACCTGCGCATTGACCGACGACCGCGCCAAGCAGCGTGCGCTGTACAAGGGCGTTGCCGAGTTTTTGCGGACGTCGCCTTGCCGTGTGCCTTTCAGCGATTTGTACCACGTTGACGGCGGGCTTATCAAGGACTTCCAGAACCGTACCGTCCAGGGCGGAATATTCATACTGCTGCTGAAGGACGAACTGCAAAAGAACAAATAACCGTTGCAAAACGTGAGGCAAAGCGGCTGCGGCGGTAACGTAAAAACATCATGAGTATATTTGTACCTGACAATCGCGCAGGATCCGCAGGCAATAGCCGACTACGTACCGATTAAGCAAATTACGGCAGGCGGCGTAGCGGTGCCCGACAAAATTCAAAACGACGTTTGCTGCACCGACGGGTGCATTTGCTACCATCGCAGGACGGGCAGACACGCCCTGACACCATTTGACCGGCAGGCATATATGACTTACTTAAACGCATAAATTAAGCCGCGGCATACGTATGGCAGATTGATTTTGTATCGATTTTACACATACGTATGCTTTTTTTGTAATTATTGACGCAAATACTATCGGACAAAGCGAGTGTTTTTTTTCCGCTTGCAACGCGGCGCACAATGTGGTATCATTTACAGTAGCGGTTGTCCGTGAATGTAGTGTTGTCGGCAGCCTGCTTGTTTGTGCAAAAGCATGCTCGTTGCCGTAAGGGACGGGCAAGGAGTAACTTATGTCGGAATTTTTCAACAAAATGATGTACGGCGACGGTGACAAAAAGGACTTTTCACCGAAAGATTTGCCGCGCACCAGGGCGCAGGTGTACAAACGGCTTATCCGCACGCAGTGGGGTAAGTTGCTTGTCGCCAATTGGTGGACGTTGCTGTTTTGTCTGCCGCTTTTGGCGTGGAACATGCTTTGCCTGTCCTACGGCGCGCGGTTTGACTTGACAACTGCCGACGGCACGCAGGCGTATATACGTTTTTTGCTTACAATGTGTTATCCGCTGTCGGTATGTTTCGGCGTTGTCGCCTTTGTCGGGTTTGCGGGCATTGCCTACACCGTGCGCAACATGAGTTGGGGTGTGCCTTGCGCGACGACGAGAGCGTTTTTTAAGGGCGTCAGGTCCTCGTGGGCGCAGTTTGCCGTAGTGGGACTTGTGACGTCGCTGCTGTGCTGTCTGTTTGATTTTGCCCTTGTGGCGCTGTCTTTTTCGGTGTTCGACGCGGTACAAAAAGTGCTGCTGTATGCCTTTGCAACCTTTGCTGTTCTGCTTCTTTGTTGCGGACTGGTGTTTATGCTCAACTTGTGTTCCACCTACAAAATGTCGCTGTTTACGGCGGTCAAAAATTCCTTTCTGCTTGCCGTAAAGTACTTTTGGAAAACCCTCGGCGTGCTGTGCATTACTGTGTTGCCGCTTGTTGTTTTGTGTATTGTCGGCTCGGTGTGGATGTGGCTTGTCGTTTATCTGCTGCTTGCGGTGTTCGGTTTTGTGCACACGGCAGAGGTGTGGCATTTGTTTACCAACAGCGTGTTTGACAACCATATCAACAGACAAAATTACCCCGACTTTTACCGCAAGGGGCTTGCGCCGATTGACGTAACGGGAAGCGGAAAGAGCGGCGACATCGGCGAAAAAAGCAACGACGACCGCAGCGGCAATGACGGCAACGAAGCAAGCGAACCGACGGAAGTTAAGTGACGACTATGAAACTGATTGCAAAAAATCTGTGTAAAAACTATGACGGAGCGACGGCATTGTGCGGATTGTCTTTCGAGGCGTCGGACGGTGACTTTGTCAACGTAATGGGTCAGTCGGGGTGTGGCAAAACAACCTTGCTGAAATGCCTTGCAGGTGTGGAACCGCTTACAAGCGGTGAGTTGTATTGCGACGACGAAGTGCTGAACAATGTGGCGGTTCAGCAACGCAACGTTGCCCTTGTTTCGCAGGAATTTTCGCTGTTTCCCAACATGACGGTGTTTGAAAACGTACTTTTCGCACTGAAAAAACAACGCGGAACATACGATGAGAAGTGTGCCGTAGTGTGGGAAATTTTGCGTAAAACGGGCTTGGAGGACATTCAGAACGCCTTCCCGAAGGAACTGAGTTACGGTCAGCGGCAAAAGACCGACATTGCGCGCGCACTTGTTAGACGCCCGAAAATAATGCTGTTTGACGAGCCGCTGAGCAATCTGGACGCGGAAAGCAAGGCGGTGTACAAGTCCTTGATTTTGCAGACCAGACAGGCTTACCCCGACAGCATATTTTTGTACGTTACGCACAATGCTGCCGACGCAATGGCTCTCGGCAACAAAACGCTTGTAATGAGCGGCGGACGGGCGTTACAATTCGGCAATACCGAGGACGTTTTTCTGTCACCGCGCACGCTTGAAGTAGCGCAGATTTGCCTGGAAAACTGTAACGCACGACAGGGCGTTGTTTGCGACGGATTTGTGCGGACGGACGAAGTCGAAGTGCCGCTTAGCGCGTACATACAGGCAACGCTGTGCGCCGACCTCGGGCAGGAAGTTACCATTGTCGGCAGCGGCAACAGAGTTGCGTTGTTTGACGAAGGCGGCAACGCCGTGTGCGGACAAATTTACGAAGTGCGTATTCCGTGCAACGTCGGCAAAAACGCCGTGACCATTGACGGCAAAGCCTTTGCCCTCGGCGAACTTGCCGACGGCGTAGTGCAAACGGACGACGGTTTTGCAGTGTGCATGGCGGACAAAATTACGGGCAGTTTCGGTGTCGATGCGGAAAGAACGACGGACAAACTTACCTTTGTCGCAAGCGTGATTTATGCCGACGAAAAACGCGTCGTATGCAAGTGTTTTGAACGGAAAATTACTATACGTATTGAAAATTTTGATGATTTTTCGCATAAAAAAGCCGCTGTAGGCGCAATGGTGCTGCTGTCGGTAAATATTGCCGACGTACAATTTTTTACAGCCGAAGGCAACGTTGCCGTTGCCGACTACCGTGTGTACCCGAATGTTGCGGAAACTCGGGTGCTTGATGCGGCAAAAGGCGTTGTTGCCGTCGGCGGCACAAAGTTGACGTTGCCGTTTGCTTTGCCTCGCGTCAAAACAGCGCAACTTGTGTTTGCGCCCGACTGCTTTGCAATTACTTCGGACAAGAAGCAACTTGCAGTTCGTCGCGTGCTCAACGTGCAATACGGTGCGACAAAAACAGTGGTGTTTGCCGAAGTGCATGGCTTTGATCGCTACGTAACGGCAGTACTTGACAATCCTTTTGCCGTCACCAAACGTCTGTTTCTCGCCGTAGACTCCACAAAAATCAAAATCAACGAAAAGCACTCGATCAAGTGAATGATTGAGTGCTTTATTTTACTCATAAATAAATGCCGTCTCGTATTTGCAGGGACGGCATTACTTGCGTTAATGAATGTGTTTGAGACGATATTCCGAAGGTAGGCATCCCGCATATTTACGGAAAACGTTTGAGAAATGACTTTGCGAAGAAAACCCGAGATAGGCGGCGATTGCCGAAAGCGACTTGTCGGTGTATCGTAAGAGTCGTTTTCCTTCTTCGATTTTTTCTTTCAATACATATTCTGTAAGAGTCATACCCGTTTCTTTTTTGAATTTTACCGCCAGATGTGTTCTCGAAACAAACACGGCTTTGGACAATGCCTCTATATTGACCGGTTCCGTCAAATGTTTTTGTACGTAATTTGCAATGTCTGTCAGAAGTTTTGTCGGGGTTTTGCCGAGTTTTAATCTTTCTACTCGTTCCGTGTATTCAAGTACCATATGAAACTGCAAATTTACGATAGCCTCTACAGCAGAAAGCAACTCGCATTTTTGAATATATGCATCCGATAGCGAAAGCGCGTCGTTTGCATCCATTCCGCCACGTATTGCCGAACGCGAAACAAGCGTTGCTGTGACAATAAAGGTATTTTTTAATTGCCTTAGCGTATCCGACGAAAGTTTTCCCGGGCGAACTGCAGGTGCGCTTTTAATCCATTCCTTCAAGGCGGAAACGTCCCCGTGGCGAACAAAGTTCATAATTGTCTGTTCAAGGGTCAACGTATTGTGTACCGCTTCGTCGTTTGATAATTTTACTTCGGAATCGTAGTGTTTCGTCGTTTGTTCCGCGTCCAATTTTTCAGACAACCTCAGTTGTTCGTCGTCGTAAATGGTAATGTCTGCAAGAGACAACTTTTCTTTGTTAAGAACAAAATTGACAGAACACAATGTTTGCAAAACACTATCCAGCGGCAAAGCGACAAGATTTTCCATTGCGTTTACAAACTCTTCGGTTTCGTCCTGCGGAACATCGCACTCAAAAGCCAGTTCGGTTAAGTCCGTTTTGTTTGCCGTCCATTGTCTCGACGGTCCCAGGACGATTTTATACTCTCCCGAATTTAGCACTCCGTAGTAATGAAATCGCGGGGTAATAAAGTAGCCTACATGATCCGAAATTTCAAGGACTCTTTCATTGTACGGAATAATCGGATCCTTCGGCAATTTGACAAAAGAATAATAAAAAATTTTTGTTTTATTTTTGTATATTCTGATAGGTATTCCTGCAAGATTGCCGATAGTTGTGCTCAGATATTTCAAATCGTCTATTTTCATATTTGCTCCGCAAAACAAAATTCAGTACAATTATAATAGAAAACAAACAATTTTGCAAGCAATCTGCCAATTCAAATGATATAATTTAACTGTAAAACGAAAAGGAGCATAAAATGGAAGATATTTTGAAACTTTTGAGGGAATTAACGACGGAAGAAAAGGCGGCGTTGGCAGCGGGTACGGATTTTATGTACACGAATCCCGTGCCGAGACTCGATATACCGCAAATCCGTATGTCGGACGGTCCGCACGGACTGAGGGTTCAGCAGCAGGGCGGAGATAACGGCGTTGCGGGTAGCGAGCCTGCAACCGCATTTCCGACGGCGGCTCTTACCGCTTGCGGCTGGAATGAAGATAACCTTTGCAAAATGGGACAGGCGATAGGTGCCGAAGCGCGCCACTACGGTATAAACGTTGTTTTGGGACCGGGCGTAAACATCAAAAGAAACCCGCTTGCCGGCAGAAACTTCGAGTATTTTTCGGAAGATCCGTTGCTCGCGGGAAAAATGGGCGCGGCGGAAATAAACGGAATACAAAGCAACGGAACGGGTGTTTCGCTTAAACACTTTGCGCTTAACAATGCCGAAAACTATCGCTTTATGGGCGACAGCGTGTGTGACGAACGCGCAATGAGAGAGATCTACTTAAAGGCTTTTGAGATTGCGGTAAAAACTGCAAAGCCTGAAACGGTAATGTGTGCCTACAACAAGATTAACGGCACATACTGCAGTCAGAACAAGTGGCTTTTATCAGACGTACTGAGAAAAGAATGGGGTTTTGACGGGCTTGTCATGACCGATTGGGGCGCAACTCACGACCGAATCGAAATGCTGAAAGCGGGACTCGACATTGAAATGCCGGGCGATACCGACATCTGCCGCAAATGGATCATAGACGGAATAAAATCGGGCGAGCTTGCCGAAGAAACGCTCGACAAAGCGGTGCAAAACGTGTTGAAACTCGTTTGCAAACACGAAGAACGGACAAAAGAACAAGCCGATTTTGCCGCGCACGACCTTTTGGCCGAAGAAATTGCGGAGGATTGCGCGGTTTTGATGAAAAACGACGGAACGTTGCCGCTTACCGCCGAAAAAACATATTTTGTAGTCGGCGAATTGTTTGAAAAAATGCGTTATCAGGGTTCGGGAAGTTCGATGATAAATCCAACATTCCTGACCACTCCGAAAAACGCTTTCGATAAAGCGGGCGTAAAGTACGAATACCATAAAGGCTATAAGGAAAATCAAATTGCGGTAGACGAAACGTTGATTGACGAAGCGGTGAAACGTGTCGAAAAATATGATACCGTGCTTGCTTTTATCGGACTTACCGATTACGTCGAAAGCGAAGGCGGCGACCGAGAAAGCATGCGCTTGCCCGAAAACCAACTCGCTCTTGTAGACGCACTTATTAAAACGGGTAAAAAAATCGTCGTCGTTTTGTATGGCGGCTCGCCTGTGGAACTTCCGTTTGCGGATAAAGCGGCGGCGATACTCAATATGTATCTGCCCGGACAGCGCGGCGGTGAGGCCACGAAAAAACTTTTGTTTGGCGAGAAAAACCCTTGCGGCAAACTTGCCGAAACGTGGGCAAAAAGTTATTCCGACGTTCCGTATGGTGAAACTTTTTCAAAAACACCTATCGAAGTTTATAAGGAAAGCGTTTTCGTCGGTTACAGATACTATCAAAAAACAACTGAAAAAGTTGCTTTTCCGTTCGGATCAGGGCTTTCGTATACGACTTTTGGCTACTCGGACATGAAAGTCGAAGAAAACGACGACGGCATAACCGTTTCGGCTACGATTACAAATACGGGAAGCCGTTTCGGTGCGGAAATCGTGGAGCTTTACGTCAAAGCGCCGAAAACGGACGTTTATAAGCCCGAAAAAGAGTTGCGCGGATTTACCAAGGTTTATCTTGACGCAGGCGAAAGCAAAGAGATAAAAATTACCGTAAACAAATCCGACCTTGCTTATTACAACGTAAAAGAGAAACGGTACGTTCTCGAAAGGGGCGAATACGAATTTCAACTCTGCTCGGACTGCGAAAATGTTAAACTTTCCGAAACGGTAACAATTGCGGGAGAAAGCGTTCCGTCGCCTTACGATAAACAAGTTTCCGAAATATATGAAAATTCGCCCGATAAAGTCTCCGATGAGGCGTTTGAAAAAACGAGCGGACTGAAAATACCTTCACTTCCGCCCGTTAAACCGATAACGCTTGAAAGTCGGTTTACCGACCTTCAAAAAACGTTTATGGGAAAAATTCTTTTTAACGCCGTTTTGTCCGTTGCCAAAAAAGACATGAAAAAGGCGTTGAAACTTCCCGATGGTCGGGAACGCGACAACAAAATAAAGGGCGCGATGTTCCTGAAGCGGATTTTAGAAAGTAATTCGATAATTACGATGTCAATGTCCGCAGGGAAAAGTTGTCCGTACCACTTTGCGCAAGGATTTGTCGATCTGGCTAACGGACGCATAATCAAAGGAATCAAAGATTTTTGCTCGCCTGTAAAGACAGCGGCACTTCCGAAAAATCAAAACGATCGCGATAAGGAGTAAAAAAATGAGTAAAGCAAAATTACTGGACGGCAAAATATTTAACAGCCGTGTTCACTCGCAAAGCGTAACCGGCAAAGAAAAGTGGCTCGGCTACCTTCTGGGACCGTGCGGCGCGCTTCTTCTGAACGCCGTTCTTGCAACGTATCTTAACGTTTATTATACGGACGTTCTGAAGCTGACCACCGTATGGGGCGGTGCGTTTCTGGTTGTATTTCCGCTTGTTTCAAAAATAATCGACGCGGCGACAAACGTGCTGATGGGTTACATTATCGACCGAACCAAAACCAAGCAGGGCAAGGCCCGTCCGTGGCTGTTGCTTTCCGCTCCGCTTGTCGCAATTACCGGCGTACTTTTGTTTACCGTGCCACAGGCAAGTGAAACGGTGCAGGTAATCTGGGTAATGGTTTCGTATAATCTGTTTTACTCGTTTGCGTACACAATTTACAACATGAGCCACAATCTGATGTGCCCGCTTTCGACAAGAAATACCATTCAGCGTGGCGGACTTTCGGTATTTAATCAGATTTCAACCATTATGATGAGCGGAATACTTGTTGCGCTCGTGTTCCCGATGGTTATTATGCCGATGCTCGGCGTAGACAAAACTAAATGGATTGTGGTAATGGGCGTTATCTCGGTACTGGCGCTTCCTTTGACGCTTCTCGAATACTATTTTACGAAGGAGCGCGTTACCGAAGAACAGGCGGAAAACGAGGAAAAGAAAATTCCGTTTCTGACACAATTGAAGATCGTCCTGACGGACAAATATACGCTCATAATGTTTGTGTACTTCTTCATCTATACCTTTGCTTCTTCACTTAAAAATCTCGGACTGGTGTATTACTGTAACTATGTTCTCGGCAGTTACAACGACGGAATAACGCAAACGCTCGTGTCGGTGGTCGGCGGTATTCCTATGGGAATCGGTATTTTTGCGGTGTGGCCGCTTGCTAAAAAGTTCGGCAAACGTAATGTTACCGTTGCCGGCTTTATTCTGTATGCGTTGGGCTCAGGTATCTGCTGGGCGTTTCCCGAAAACATGGTAATCGTAATTATCGGTCAGTTTATCAAAAATATCGGCGGACTTCCGTGTGCGTATGTGTTTATGGCACTTTTTGCCGACGGACTCGACCACATCGAATGGAAGAGCGGTATTCGTTGCGACGGAACGGCGATGTCCATTTACAACATCATTGCGGTTTCCACCGTCGGCGTGGCGACAAGCGTATTCAATGCAATGTTGTCTTCGGCGGGATACGTTGCGCCCGAAATAGTTGACGGCGTAACGGTTGCGGCAACGCAGTCGGCGGCGGTTAAGAGTATGATTACTTTTGCTTTCGTTGGATTGGAAACCATAACCGGTATTATCCTTGCGGTATTACTTTTGTTTCTGAACGTAGAAAAGACCATTGCAAGGAAACAGGCAAAAATCCGTGAATATCAGCAAGCCGACGCCGAGGCAAAAGGTGAAGAATGGGTCGCTCCCGAAATCAGAGCGGCGCAGGACGAAGAAAAGTACTTGGTTGAAAACGAGGAAGCATTTGTTGCCGCATTGAAGGTCAGATGTACTAAAAAGGGATTGAATTACGAAGCAGAACTCGCCGCTCATAAGCAAGAAATGAGCGAAAAAGAACGCAACAACGCCGAGAAAAAGCGCATTGCAGAAGAAAAAACCGCAGAAAAAACAAAACGTGCGGAAGAAAGAAGAGCTGCGAAACTGGCTGCGCTTTCTCCCGAAAGACGTGCGACACTCGAACAAAAAGCAAAACTTCGCGCCGAAAAAGAGGAACGCGAATGGCAAGCCGAACTGAAAGCCGGCGAAGCCTACCGCGCCAAAATTCAAGCCGAACTTTCTATGAAATAAAAATAGGAGCTGAAATAAAAATGAGCAAAAAGAAAAAGATAATTGTTATATCGTCTTCGATTGTTGGCGGACTTATGATTGCGGTATTGCTTGGAGTGATTTTTACAGGCTATTTTGTGGGTTGGGGACCGTTTAATAAAGTGGCAAACATCCGATTCCGTAAAATGGCGGGTAACGCCGATAAGTACAGTGTAGAAAACGTTAAACCTCTGGCAGAAAGTCCGCTCGAAGGGAAGAACATTTGCTATCTCGGCTCGTCCGTTACGTACGGTGCATCGTCGTTGCAGGAATCGTTCGTGGAGTTTATCGCAAAGCGAAACGGAACGACTTACGTTAAAGAAGCCGTAAGCGGTACAACGCTCGTAACAACGGGTGCGGGCGGCGGTTCATACGTTAGTCGAATGAAGAAAATTGATAAAAACGCAAAATTCGATTTGTTTATCTGTCAGCTTTCAACGAACGACGCCTCGCAGAATAAACCGCTCGGCAGCATTGATAGCACGGATACGACAACGGTATGCGGCGCAATTAACACAATCATCGAATACGTAAAAACGACTTGGAACTGTCCCGTAGTTTTTTATACGAATGCTTATTATGAAAGCGATAGTTATGCGGCAATGGTTGCAGCCGTTAAGAAAATTGCAACGATTAAGGGTATAGGCGTTATCGACTTATATACCGATGAGGCATTCAATGATATAACGAGTGAACAGCGAGCGCTTTATATGGCGGATAAAATTCACCCTACAAAAGCAGGCTATCTTGAATGGTGGACGCCGAAAATGGAGCAATTTTTATATGAAGCAGTTCGGCACTGACAGTAATTGCACGCAAATTTATAAGAACGAATTTCGATGGGAGAATTAAATATGAAAGCGATCAATCTTAAAACGGAATATCTTATAAATCCGATAGGGATAGATATACAAAATCCCCGACTTATGTGGAACTGCGACGGAGGAATAAAGCAAACCGCTTTTCGCATAATCGCAAAATCGGACGGGAAAATCGTATGGGACAGCGGCAAAGTAAATTCT
Source organism: Clostridiales bacterium (assembly GCA_003537755.1). Taxonomy (GTDB): domain Bacteria; phylum Bacillota; class Clostridia; order Christensenellales; family CAG-314; genus Fimimonas. Next base: position 108,747 of record DPQS01000004.1, read on the forward strand.
TCGTCGATGTACGCGGAATATCCGCATAAACTGAAATCACGCGAACGCGTGGAATGGACGGTTACGCTCCGGGACGAAAATGACTTAGACGGCGAGCCTTCCGAACCAGCGTTTTTTGAAACGGGGCTTTTGGTTGCAAGCGACTTTTCGGCAAAATGGATCAGTGGAAACTACCACGTAAACAAGAAAAAACGCTATCCCGTCGATTGTTTCAAAAAGCAATTCGCCGCGCAAAACGTTGCAAAAGCAAGGCTGTATATCACCGCCTGCGGACTTTACGAGGCAAAAATCAACGGGCAAAGAGTGGGCAATTTCGTGCTTGCCCCGGGACATACCGATTACACAAAACGTATTCAGTTGCAGACTTACGACGTTGCAAAGCTGCTTAAAAACGGCGAAAACGACATTACGGTCGAACTTGCCGACGGTTGGTATCGCGGAAGTTGCGGCGCGTGGGGACTGAAAAATCAATACGGAACGCAGACCAAACTGTATGCCCAACTCGAAATAACCGACAAGACGGGCAAAGTAACGATTGTCGGCACGGATAAGACGTGGGCGTGGTCGGACGACGGCAAAATCCGCTTTGCCGACAACAAGGACGGCGAAGTAGTCGAGGCGTGGCGCGTGCCTTCTTACAGCGGTTTTGCAAAGGAAACGAAATGCGACGTTATGCCCGTTTCTTCAAACAACGTTCCCGTTACCGAACACGAAAGATTTACCGTTAAAGAGGTTATTACCACGCCCGGCGGCGCAAAAGTCCTCGATTTCGGGCAAAATATCGCGGGATATATTTCGTTTGCCGTAACGGCTAAAAGGGGACAAAAAATAAAACTCCGCTTCGGCGAAATGTTTGACGAAAACGGCGAGTTTACGCAAAAGAATTTTCAGTGCGCCAACAAAAAACGCACCAAAGTTACGCCGTTGCAGCAAATCGAATATTTTTGCAAAGACGGATTGAACGAATACAAGACAAAATTTGCTATTTTCGGATTTCAATACGTCCTGATTGAGTCCGACGCGGAATGGAAAAAGGAAGATTTTACTGCAATTGCGGTGTATTCCGACATGGAAGAAACTCTTTCATTCGACAGCAGTAACGAACTTCTGAACAAACTTGTGGAAGCAACGCGCTGGTCGGCAAAAAACAATCACACAGACGTACCTACCGATTGTCCCACGCGTGAGCGGCACGGCTGGACGGGCGACGCGCAAATCTTCTGCAATACGGCGTCGTATCTTTTCAATTTCGCCCCGTTCGCGAGGAAATACGTTTCCGATATGGTCGACGGACAGCGGAAAAACGGAAAATTCCGTCAGATTACCCCCAAGGGCGGCGTCGATTTTTATATGGATTTCATGGACGGTTCGGCGGGTTGGTCGGATGCGGGCGTATTGATTCCGTACCGTATTTACAAACGTTACGGCGACAAAAAAATACTGGAAAGCAGTTACGCCGCAATGAAGAAGTATGCCGATTTCAAGATAAAAACGCTTGGCAAGTGGTATCCGACCGCAATAGGAACGGGAATCGACCGCAAATACAAAAAGTATATATCGAATTACGGTCAGTCTTACGGCGAGTGGGCGGAACCGACCGAGGTGCATATCACCGGATTTAAGGACTTTGCTTGTCCGCACCCCGAAGAAACTACGGCGTATATCGTTTACATGCTGCAGACAATGGCTGAAATAGCCGAAGTATTAGGCAAAACGGACGATAAAAAGCGTTTTTCGGAATACGCCGAAAAGGCGAAAATCGGCTACAACAAACTTTTGGAATGTCCTAAGTTTTCGCTCGACACGGACAGACAGGCAAAACTCGTCCGTCCGCTGTATATGAATTTGTTGAATGAGGAGCAAGCGAAATTTGCCGAAAATCGACTTGTAGCCGCCCTTGACAATTACGATTGGCGACTCGGTACGGGATTTTTGTCTACGCCTTTTATTCTTTACGTTCTCGAAAAAATCGACGTGGAATATGCGTACAAACTTCTCGAAAACGAGCAGATGCCCGGTTGGTTGTTTATGCCTAAAATGAACGCCAACACCATCTGGGAAAGTTGGGAAGGAACCGAGGCGCAAGGCGGAATCGCTTCGCTTGATCACTACAGTAAAGGCGCGGTTTTGGAATGGGTGTTTTCGGAAATGTGCGGCATTAAAGTGTCGGGCGAAAACGAGTTTACAATCGCGCCGAAAGCAGGCGGAAAGTTTACTTTTGCCGAGTGCGAATACCAAAGCGCATATGGCAAAGTTTCATGCGGCTGGGAAAGACAAAAGGGCAAAACGACGTACAAAATCGTAATTCCCGCCAACACGACGGCAAAAGTCATCTTGCCGGGCGGTGAAAAAACGCTTACCGCGGGCGAATACGAATTTGCGGAAGAATAATATTCCGACAAGTTGAAAACCGCAACTTTTTGCTTGCAATTGTCAAATAGTCGGCGAAGCGTCGGGCACAAATGTTGCGGGGATGCCGATATGTAAAAATGACCGAAAAGCAAACGAAATTCGGTCATTTTTTATTTACAAGACGGAAAGAAGTTTAATGCGGCAATCATTTGTTTTTCTTGCGAAAGCCGTTTCGTGATATGACAACCACGTTACGGAAGAGTAGCCGTGGTATTTGTGCGATTGTTTTGCCTGACAAGTCCCTTTGGCGCAATTACGCTTCCGATGTGAACAGTGTAATCGATTTGCAGCGTAAAAGTACAATTTTGACACAATCATGTATAATTTCGAGATTGAACAAGTTTGATTGTTATGGTATAATAAGTTTGAGAAAGTCGGCATATCCGACAAAAAGGACGGAATTATATATGATTACATTCGACAAGGCAAGTAACGTCGTCAAATTGACCAACGGCAAAATCGATTACGCGGTGTACATCAACACCGAGGGGTATCTTGAAACGGTCTACTTCGGCAAGGCTATCCGCAACTTCGATCCGACCACTATGCGTACGGCACCAAAGTGGCACGCCGAAACCCACGTGTACGATCCTGCAATCGGTTCGGAGCGTTGGTTTGCCGACGGCTTCAAACAAAATGTCGCTCCGTTGGAAATAAGTCCGCATGCTCGCCGCGACAAGCGCGGGGCACCTGTTATCTGTGCGCGCGAAAACGGCAGTTTCGCTACCGATTTTTTGTATGTATCTCACCGCATATTTGACGGCACGGAACCGCTTGACGGTTTGCCCTCGGTGCACGGCGACAACTGCCAGACGGTGGAATTTTTACTGAAAGAACGTACGCGCGAGTTGTACGTCAAGCACCGTATAACTATTTTCGACGACTGCGATATTGTTGTCAAAAACTACACAATTGTCAACAAAACGGGCTTGGACGTGACACTTTCGCGTGCAATGAGTATGCAATTGGATCTTCCGCGCAACAATTACAATTTGACGCATTTCAGCGGACGTTGGGCGGCGGAGCGTAATGCCGTTACTAACAAACTTGTTGACGGCGTACAGGAAGTGTCCAGCAATCTCGGCGCAACTTCGGCGGAAGAAAGCAGTTTCCTTTACCTTGCCGACAGCGGCGACACATACACGCACGGCGAAGTGTTGGGCTTCAATCTTGTTTACAGCGGCAACTTCAAATTTCGTATATGCAGCGACATGATGAAAGGCACGCACATTACCTACGGAATAAATGACGAGGATTTTGCGTGGGTACTTGCCGACGGCGAAAGTTTCGTTACTCCGCAAGCCGTGGTGTGCTACTCGGCTGACGGCATAGACGGCATGAGTCGCAACATGCACGATTTCGTGCGTAACCACATTGTCACCTACCGCCATGACCGCGAGTACAAACCCGTGCTTTTCAACTCGTGGGAGGGATGCTACTTCACATTTACCACCGACAGTATACTTTCCTACATTGACGATTCCGAGAAAATCGGCGCGGAATTGTTTGTGCTTGACGACGGTTGGTTCGGACGACGCAACGACGACCTGGACGGACTTGGCGACTGGCAGATAAACACCGACAAAATCGACCTCGGCAAGGTGATTGACCATTGCCACTCCAAGGGGATCAAGTTTGGCATATGGTTTGAACCGGAGATGATCAACTTTACCTCCGATTTGTTTAAGGCGCACCCCGACTACGCCTTGCGTGAGGACAAAGAGGACGTGTTTCTCGGTCGACACCAGATGCATCTGGATATGACGCGTGACGACGTAGTGGACAATATCTACAACCAGATGATTGCGATATTGGACAATTACGACATCGACTACGTCAAGTGGGACTACAACCGCCGCGTGTACGAGCATTATTCCCGACATCTGGGTGCGGACAGACAGGGCGAAGTGTATCACCGCCTGACGCTTGGTTACTACAAGTTGCTCGGACGCATTGCGGCACGTTACCCCGACATGATGATAGAAGGTTGCGCAGGCGGAGGCGCGCGTTTCGACCTCGGCACACTGTGCTACTGTCCGCAAATCTGGACGAGCGACGAATCCAACCCTGCACGTAGGTGTACCATCAATTACAACACGTCTTTCGGATATCCGCTTTGCACGATGGGTACGCACGTCAACGACTGCAAGCTGTTTGACTACCGCGCAAAGGGACAGTTTGCGCTGTTTGGCACCTACGGTTACGAAATGAACCCCAACAAACTGACCGCCGAAGAAATAGGAATGCTTAACGAAACGGCGGAGTTGTACAAACGCTACCACAAGGACGTCGTTGAAAACGGAGATTTGTACCATATTGCAGACCCGTCTAACGGCGAGTACTACATTATGCAGTGCGTAAGTAAGGATAAGTCTACAAGCCTTGTGCTTTCGATGAACCTCAAATGCCAAAAAGATTGCTTCCGTTTTGTACGTTTGCGCGGATTGCAAGCCGACAAACTTTACACAAACAGTCATGACGGCAAGGCATACTACGGCGATTACTACATGAACGTGGGTTTGAATCTGTCGCTTGATTGGCATCAGGAATTTGAATGTCAGTTGTTCGTGCTGGAAGAGGTGAAGTAATTAAATGGTACAATGGCTTAAATACTTTTTCGGAAATTTTTTCAACAAGAAATACGCCGAACAAAGTGCTAAACGCAGTTACTGCAACGGATTATTGTCGTTTTTGTTGGCAATGATTCTGCTGCTTGTACTCTTTGCGACCATGGCAATGGCGGCGTTTCCTGCATATTACGACAATTCGCAGGAGTTTTCTGCATACTATCGGGGATTGTTTGACGGGGACAATGCGCTGTCACTGAGTATTGTCGACGGCAAAGCCGACCTGACGGTTGCGGGCAACGACAGCAAAAAAGTAATCAACACCTACCTTGACGAGCAGGACAAGGGTATGTTTTCCGACGGTAAGTACAACCTTGTGGTTGATGTGCGTGACATTTCCGCGCTTTACAATGACTGTACGGTCAATTACGTCAACCGCTCCGACAAGAAAAAGGTGATTGATTACGACAAGTACATGTCTTTGTCCGACAACGAAAAGCGCAACTACTATGTTTCGGTAATCTGCGGCAACGAAGTTTTGCAAATTGATGAAGAAAAAATCAATACGTATGTGGAATTTGTTGTACAGAACGGATCTGATAACGCAAAAAATAAATTAAATGCTTTTGTGACAGACGGCAAAGTGGCGGAGGAAAATTACGGTAAAGTTTATGAATTGTACTTCAACGCACGGTACAACACAAAGGCACCGTCAATGCGTGATTACTACATCGACACTTATCTTGCCACCGACAGCACGGGTGCAAGCGTCTACAACAATTACGTTGTTTTGCTCAAAGATATTGCGCTGTTTTCATGGCGCACCGACAACGGGCAATCGGTTTCAGTGTCCGGTTATTACGGCAAGACCCGACTGACCGTCAACGGCACCGATTTGGAAAATGCAGACAAACTTGTCAAAAATATGTATGCGGCAAATTCGGAAGCGGTTTGGATCAATTATTTTTTGTATATGACGCGTGCCGCATTGACAGCCGCGTTTGCGTGGGTTTTGATACCGTTGCTGTTTACGGTGATAGGTTTTATTTGCAAAAGTCCGTCACTCGGCAACTTCGGCGGCGTGTTTAAGACTGTCGGAGGCTTTTGGCTGGGGGCAATCTGCCCCACGGTGCTGTGGACGGTGGTGGCATCATTCCTGCTGAATCAGACATACGTGTTTTACCTGGGTGTGGCGTTGACTCTGGCAACAATGCTGGTGCGTACATTGATTCACTACATACCGATTGCCGTAACCGAGAACAAGCAGTACAAGGCGCAGCAAGCCAAAAACGACAATGCGTAGCAGCGTATACGCTACCGTCGTTTTGTCGATTTTTACGTAAAACATAACACTTAACAAAAAGACTGTTTGCCAGGTTGCAAACAGTCTTTTTGTCGTCAAAAAGTCAATACGTATTGTATTTTTCTATGCAAATTCAACCATGGTCAAACAGAGTTGACTAATATTCGTCGCTAATCGTTGTCCTTTTAATCGTCTGTCGTTTTGTGCTCTTGGACATGATTGTTGTTACTGTCGTAGCGGCGACATGCGCGGTAGTAGCTGGATACCGAATTGAAACCGCACAGGATGGCAAGATCGGCTATCGATCGGTCGGCGTAGTCGGGATTGTCGCGCAGTTCCCACACTTTTTGCATGCGGATGTCGCTCAGAAACGTGCGGAAATCGATACGTATGTAACGACTGAAAAAGTGGCTGAGCGAACCGGGTGAGTAGCCAAATTCCTTGGCGATAGAGTTTAACGTCAGATTTTTTTCGGCATTTTCGTATATGTATTGCACAATGTTACGCGTAGAGTGTTTTGTTTGCGCCTTGGTAGTGCTTGTTCCGTAGGTGTCCACAATAAGGTACAATATGTAATTGACGTAGGTGTAATACAACAGTCGGCGTCTGTCCGAATTTTCGGCAATGGTGCCCTTTATTTGCTCTATAAAGTCAAACAGCGGCTTGTTTTTGTCAACGTCAAGCAGCTCGGTCGGCAATGAACGTTTCGGGTATAGGCTGTTGAAGTTGTTTGTGTAGTTCAATCCTATGTTGACAAAACCCACTCGAGCCAGTCCGTCTATCTTGTAGGAGTGGATGTCGTAACTGTTGATGCACATTGCCTGTCCGCCGTGCAGTACGTATTCCACATTGTTTATCGTAACCGTTACCGTGCCGTCGTACACAAGGTAAATTTCTGGGTTGCGGTGAAAGTGCGGATAAAACCCGTCGGAAATGTACACCTCGGCCCGGAAAGCGTTGGGGTGATCACGTTCTGCTTCAATGGTAAGTTTTGACAAATCGTATTCTAATTTCATGATTTTATTATACCATCATGCGAAGGGTTTTACAATGGGTTTTTCGATATTTTCACCTATTTACAGGCTTTTTTTAAGCAAAAAGTACATTTATGACACAAATCAGTCTATTTGTGCGTTGAAATCGTCTTTCGCGCGTGTTATTATATTAGTGTAAGAGTGGCATGTTTTCGCAATGGAAATCCCGTGCGGTCAATTCGTTTGCTTTGCATTCCGATGCAAGTTGCGTATTTTGATACACGCTTAAGAAGTTTATTCGTCGGTTGTATCGACGGCAGGAAATTGTAATAAGGAAACCCTTAAAGGCAAAAACTATATTAAAGGAGCTTATATGAAAAACATTCGCAAGTTTGTTTCTTTGTGTCTGGCTGCGGTTATGTTGATATCGATGTTTGCGTTTGTCGCATGCGACAATAAAAACGACGACAACAACAATAACGATTCCGGCAATGACATACCTAACTACCAAAGCACTGGCACGGACAGTCTCGGTCAGGTGTATTACAACAAAAACCTGTTTTACAACAACTCTACAATGCAGGGCGGTCCCGACCCGCAGGTTCTGGACAACACCGACCGCGACGGCTACTACTACCTGTTTGTTACTGCAGGTATCTGGCGTTCTGCCAACCTTACCGATTGGGAAGAAGTCGGTCCGTTGTTCGTTCCCGAAACCGACGAGTTGAAGAAGGTTCTTAAAGAAAACGTATGGGCACCCGAAACGGTGTACGACAATGAACTCGGCAAGTACGTCATGTTTTTCAGTTCTACCGCCGAGACCGACACATCTTACTCAACGGGTAAAGGTGTTGTAAGCGGAAAGGGCTACTGTGTGATGCACGTAGCATTGTCCGACAAGCCCGAAGGTCCCTACAAGATAGTTGACTTTTCCGATGCGGGAAGTTGCGGCGCGGACAATGTCCACACCTACAACACCGTCAAAGGCAAGGTGCTTACCGCCGAGCAAGTGGCAAGCAACGATTACGCCTACGTCAAGGAAGGCGACACCTACTATCAGGCTGCGTTTCCTCATTACTTTACAAAGTATCTGCTGTTCAATCCCGATGCGATTTACAAGTTTTTGCAAAGCTACGGCGACATTACCAACAACAGTCGCAACGGCAAGTATTCGCAGGACACAATCGATCCGCATCCGTTTGTAGATCCCGCGACGGGAAACAAGTACCTGTTCTGTACGCTCGGTCAAACCAACAATGCCATGATGGTTATTCGCATGAAGAATTGGTTGCAACCCGATTTCTCCGAGGCACGTATCGTCACGGCGCACGACTACTACACCGTTGAAGATTGGCTTGCAGGTACAAATAGGGGAGTGGGATACGAGCAGACGAACATAAACGAAGGGCCTCACGTACTGTACCACACAGACAAAAACGGCAAATCGTTGTATTACCTTACGTATTCTATCAACAGTTACGGACAGAGTAGCTACAGCGTAGCTACTGCAATTGCCGACAACGTACTCGGTCCCTACCGCAAACTTCGCGCGGAAGAAGGCGCACTGTTGTTGTGCTCCATGACCACCGAAAGCACAACGGTATCCGGCGCAGGACACCATTCCTTTATCAGTAAGGGCGGACAGGACTTCATTGTATATCACCGCCACAACGACTACACCGAGGGTGGTAACGCAAGATACACGGCAATAGACGAATACAAGTGGATAACGGTCAAGGACAAGGACGGTAACGATCTCGACGTGCCTTACACAAACGGTCCTACCGATTCGGTACAGCCCCTGCCCGAGGCATACAGCGAATACCGCAACATCGTCAAGGATGCCAAAGTGAGTGTTACCGACGCCGAAGTCGATGCGGAACCGGTACACGACGGACTTCTGTCTGTACACAAAACGGCAAACGAAACCTTTATGAGTTACATAAAGGAATCCAAAATAACACAAAAGACAACCTTTACTTTCAGTTTCGACAAGCCGATTACCGCGCGTGCCGTGTTGGTGTACAACTCGGCGTTGGAACAAAGTTCTTTCCGTAAGGTGGATCTCGTGGAACTGGTCGGCACCGACGGCAAGGTTAAGACAATCCACGATGTGCAGTTTGACCGTCGCAATATGGAATTTGCAGGCGAGGACGCCAGCGAATTGATGTACGTCAGAAGCGGTGCCGCTGCAGTTACGGAGTTCTACGACACCCTTGTCAAGGAAGTGCGTGTGACGCTCAGCGTACCCGAAGGACAAGAGGATGTTGGTATTTCGGAAATACGTATTCTCGGTAAAGACGGTCAACCCACCTACACAGGGGAGGGCAAGAGCGAATACAAGTTTACTAATCCCGTCGGCATCATACCCGATTTGGACAACGGAGTTGCGATTGACGGCGAATTTGCCGAAGAACAATGGGCAAACGCACGTTGGCTGAAGGGCGAGGACAGACTTAGCAGCACTCAATATGCCGATATAGAGTTTACTACCTGGTATGGTGAAAAGGGCGTGTACTTTGGCATGAAGGTAGTGGAGCACGAGTCCCGTATTTACCACAACACCAAGCGCGACAGCTACATGAACAGTTGCATCGAAATGTACATGGGACCTGCCGACGCGGAACCCGAATCCAACAAAATTTTTGAGGTCGACTTCAGTTGTATCGGCACGATAAAATGCAAACTAAACCTCAACGGTTGGACAAGTTTTGTCAAGGAAAAGAGAATAATGCCATATGCGGCAGTCAAGCCGTTAGGAGGCGAAGTAAACACTCCCGAGTGCTACGGCTATCAAATCGAAGCAATCTTCCCGTATGAGTTTTTGAAGGAAGCAGGCTACGACGTCAGCGACAAGGATAAGCTGGTACTCGGTATCAACCCCGTACACATCTGGTCGTTTAACCACGACGGTACCGATCTCAACAAGGACCGTAACTGGTCCAACTGGGGAGAAAAAGCCATCGGCGCGATATGGAACACTCCGTCTACATGGTTTACCTTTGGCAAAAACGGATTGGTTGCCTACGAAGTCAAAACCACGATCAACGGTAACGGCAAGGTCAAGGTGGAAGTAAACGGCGGTCTGGGCGTTATGTTTGCAGGCGGTACGGCGCAGATTGTCATCAGGACGATCAACGGCGCGGAGTTGCAATCCGTTACTGTCGACGGCAAGGCAATCGACCTTTCGACATTGATTAAGGACGGCGGCTCGTATAAACTTATCGTTACCAACGTCAATGCCGACATAGATCTGGTAATCACCACCAAGTAGCGCAAGCTACAACTTGTGACAGCCCTTTCACTGCGGCTTGTGACAAAACAAAAATGTGCTTTACGGAGTAAAATCCGTCGAATTGTTTGCTCTTTGACAATTCATAAATAAAAAAAAGGAGAAGAACGATGAAGAAATTACAAAAATGGCTACTTGTAGTGCTGTGCGTAGTACTTGGCCTGAGTGTTCTGGCGGCTTGTGATGTCGATGGTCACACTCACGACTTCACCGAAATCGGCTTTGACGCTACCAATCACTGGAAGTATTGCAAAGAAGACAACGTCAAGGACGACGCCAGCGTCAAGGCGCACGAGTACACCGAGACAGGCTCTGACGAAACAAACCACTGGAAGTACTGCAAAGTGGACAATGTCAAGGATCCTGCATCTGTCGAAGCGCACAAGGACGAAGACAAAAACGGCAAGTGCGACGTTTGCGGACACGCAGTCAAGGTGACTGTTGAGTACGGCACTCTCAAAGGTGTTGTCAGTCTTGTCAAGTTGGGTACCACAACGGCAAGCGGCGACGGCGTAACAATCAAGGTGACTAACTCCAAAGGTGAAGTCGCAGTAAAAGACTTTACCCTTGACAAGGCGACAGGCGCATACGCAATGCAATGTCCCGTAGGAGAGTACACTCTTAAAGTAAGCAAAAAAGGCTACAACGAAATCTCGTACGAAATCGAAATTACCAAAAACGAAACGGTTACAATGAACGTTACGTTGGAGTACGTCAACTTTGTGGCTAAGGACCTTTTCGGCTGGGACAACAACATAAGGGAAAGTTACGTCGACGGCAAAGCAACCGTTACCGCTTTGGGAAACACGGTTATGCACCCGACGATTGACACGTTTGACCGGGTTGCTATTACTACCTACCTCAAAAAGTCCAACACGGGTGAGGTGCAGGGCGCATTCGTAAGATTCGGTGAAAAATACATCTGGGTCGTTATTAAAAACGACGGCAGCATTGAGTGGAACTGCGACACGTGGGATGCAAGAGGCAGAGATAATGTCACTCATCTTACCTGGAACCACTTCTGTTCGAGCGAGTGGTTTATGTGCGACTCCGAAGGTAACACGACGTATCAGAACGGCGGAAACCTTACCGACGAAGAAAAGACCATGTTCGAAGAAGGTACTCTTCCCCTTACATTGGTGCGCAACGGTGCAAACGTGTACGTGTTTGTAAACGGCAAGTACATCGGCGTACGTAACGTCGAAGCCCACCTTGGCAGTGAAATTGCCAACGGCAAAGTGACCGTAGGTCTCAGTTGTAACGGCTCTATACCGAATGTCAGCGTGTTTACCTACCTCATTGAAACGGATGTCAGCGCATACCTTGCAAAGTGCGAAGGCGACGTTACCTTTAAGTACGTTGTCAACGGCGAGCATGTCAACGTTACAGGCAAGAAAGACGGATTCAAATTAAATGACCTTGCCGAAATTACGTTGAGTCTGGAAGAAGGCTACACGATCACATCCTTCAAGATTAACGGACAAGATGCAGAACCCACAATGTCCTTCAAGAAATGGATTCTTGACAAAAATCTTGCAGGTGTTACAATCGACATAGAGACTGCCGAGTACCAACCCGTTGACATCGAGTATACAGTCAGTGGACTTAAACCCGGTTACGCGCAAGGCGGAACAGTCAATCTTCCCGACGGCAAAGTTAAACTGGAAAACGCAGTTTTCAAGTACGAACTTGACCTTGTCGGAGGTAAACTGACGGGTAACGTTGCAAAAGGTGACTACACTCTGACCTACAACGGCTACTATACCGCGGCGGTCACGGTTGACGACGACCTTAACAAATCTATCACGCTCAATCATATCAACTTCGAAGCGGGCAATATGTTCTGGGGCGACCAAGCAGAAGAAGTCTACACGGACGGTAAAGCATGGCTTGCATTGAAAGACGGACAAAACACCCTGACTCACCAAACGACGGAATTGTTTGATAACGTCGCAATCACGGTGTATGCCGACAGCGCGCAAACCAAACAAGAAACCGTGGGCGTGTTTGTCAAGTTTGGCAATCAGTTTATTTGGCTCAATATCAAAAAAGACGGTAGTATCGAGTGGAACTGCAACACCTGGATGAATGGCGAAATCGTCAACATTACCGGGACTACGTGGAACAAATTCGGACCAAACGAATGGTTCTTGTGTAATTCTGCAGGCGAGACGGTGCGCCTCAGTGAAGAAGAAAAGACAATGTTTGCAAACGGTACTCTTCCTCTTACATTGGTGCGCAAGGGTGCAAACGTATATGCGTTCCTCAACGGCAAATATGTCGGCATGCGCAACGTCGGTGAAGAAATCGGCGCAAGCAAGGTCACGGTCGGTCTGTCAGACTTCGGTGCAGTAGCCAATGCAAGACTGTCCTACCTCATCGAAACGGATATCTCCGCTTACCTTGCTAAGTGCGAAGGCGACTCCACCTTCAAGTACGTTGTAAACGGCGAACACGTCACCGTTACAGGCAAGAAAGAAGGATTCAAAGTAAACGACTTTGCGGAAATTAAAATTACGTTGGAAGAAGGATACGTGATCACTTCCTTCAAGATTAACGGACAAGAAGTGGAACCCACAATGTCCTTCAAGAAATGGCTACTTGACAAAAATCTTGCAGACGTTACAATCGACATAGAGACTGCCGAGTACCAACCCGTTACTATCAACTATACAGTCAATGGACTTAAACCCGGTTACGCGCAAGACGAGACGGTCACTTTGCCCGACGGCAAAGTTAAACTGGAAAACGCATTTTTCAAGTACGAACTTGACCTTGTCAACGGCAAATTGACGGGTGAGGTTGCCAAGGGTACATACACCTTGACGTACGACGGTTACAAGGCGACGGTCACGGTTGACGACGACCTTACCAAGGAAATCGCATTGGAACGCATCAACAACTTTGCAGGTAAGGACATTTTCGGCTGGAACAACAACATAAAAGAAAGTTACGCCGACGGCAAAGCAACCGTTACCGCTTTGGGAAACACGGTTATGCACCAGACGGTCGATACGTTTGACCAGGTCGCGTTTACAACCTATCTCAAAAAGTCCAACACGGGTGAGCTGCAGGGCGCATTCGTAAGATTCGGTGAAAAATACATCTGGGTCGTTATCAAAACCGACGGAAGCATCGAATGGAACTGTGACACGTGGGCTGAAAGAGGCAAAGATAATGTCACTCATCTTACCTGGAACAAATTCGGACCAAACGAATGGTGGATGTGCGACTCCGACGGTGGCAAGATGTATCAGAACGGCGGAAACCTTACCGACGAAGAAAAGGCAATGTTCGAGGCGGGTACTCTTCCCCTTACATTGGTACGTAACGGTGCAAACGTGTACGTGTTTGTAAACGGCAAGTACATCGGCGTACGTAACGTCGAAGCCCACCTTGGCAGCGAAATTGCCAACGGCAAAGTGACCGTAGGTCTCAATTGTAACGGCTCCGCAGCAAATGCCAGCGTGTTTACCTACCTCATCGAAACGGACATCTCCGCTTACCTTGCTAAGTGCGAAGGCGATTCTACCTTCAAATACGTCGTTACCGGCGACCATGTCACCGTTACAGGCAAGACGGAAGGATTCAAAGTAAACGACTTTGCTGAAATTACAATTGCCGTAGAAGAAGGATATACGATCACTTCCTTCAAGATTAACGGACAAGAAGTGGAACCCACAATGTCCTTCAAAAAATGGATTCTTGACAAAAATCTTGCAGACGTTACAATTGACATTGTGACCGCCGAGTACCAACCCGTTGCCATCGAGTATACAGTCAATGGACTTAAACCCGGTTACGCGCAAGACGGGACGGTCACTTTGCCCGACGGTAAAGTTAAACTGGAAAACGTATTTTTCAATTACGAGCTTGACCTTGTAGGAGGTAAACTGACCGGTAACGTTGCGAAAGGCACATACACCTTTACGTACAACGACTACAAGGCAACAGTCACTGTTGACGACGAACTTAACAAGGAAATCGTGTTGGAACGCATCAACAACTTTGCAGATAAGGACGTTTTCGGTTGGAACAACACCTTAAAAGAAAGTTACGCCGACGGCAAAGCAACCGTTACCGCCTTGGGAAGCACGGTTATGCACCCGACGATCGACTTGTTTGACCAGGTTGCGTTTACAACCTACCTCAAAAAGTCCAACACGGCTGAGCTGCAGGGCGCATTCGTAAGATTCGGTGAAAAATACATCTGGGTTACCATCAAAAATAACGGTAGCATTGAATGGAACTGCGACGGTTGGGAACCGAGAGCTAAAAACAACATTTCGCAACAGACATACAATAAATTTGCGAAGAGCGAATGGTGGATGTGCGACTCCGACGGTAACACGACGTATCAGAACGGCGGAAACCTTACCGACGAAGAAAAGGCAATGTTCGAGGCGGGTACTCTTCCCCTTACATTGGTACGTAACGGTGCAAACGTGTACGTGTTTGTAAACGGCAAGTACATCGGCGTACGTAACGTCGAAGCCCACCTTGGCAG
>DPQS01000004.1:123915-134845 GCA_003537755.1 Clostridiales bacterium
TACTCTTCCCCTTACATTGGTACGCAACGGTGCAAACGTGTACGTGTTTGTAAATGGCAAGTACATCGGCGTACGTAACGTCGAAGCTCACCTTGGCACTGAAATTGCCAACGGCAAAGTTACCGTAGGTCTCAGTTGTAACGGTTCCAAAGCAAATACCAGCGTGTTTACCTACCTCATCGAAACGGATATCTCCGCTTACCTTGCTAAGTGCGAAGGCGATTCTACCTTCAAATACGTCGTTACCGGCGACCATGTCACCGTTACCGGCAAGAAAGAAGGATTCAAATTAAACGACATTGCCGAAATCACGATTGCGGCAGAAGAAGGTTTCACAATTACTTCCGTCAAGGTTAACGGCGTTGAAACCGACGCGAGAACCTTCAAAAAGTGGTTGTTGAGCAATGATATCGCCGATGTAACAATCGAAGTTACAACCGCTGCGAAAGAGTAACTCAAAAATACAAGGTCGTAAAAACGGCCTCATGACAAACAAACCCGAGGGGCGCAATGCCCCTCGGCAGTTGTCATTACTGACGTAAAAAACTGATACGTATTAAAGAATTCGTGACAAATACAGTCATGATAAACGACAATTTTGTTTGATTGCACATGCGCAGGCAAAACGCGGCTGTGCGAGTGACAAATTGTCGTCTATGATGACTGCAAAAGAACATTAAAAGCACGTCACAACGGAGTTAAAATGAAAAAAGACGTAACAAAACTTACAACAGAACAAAAAGTCAAGCTTGTAATGGGCGTTGACTGCTGGAATACTTACGACCTTGACGGTAAAATTGCCAAGGTACGTGTGTCGGACGGTCCCGTCGGCGTGCGTATGCCGTTGGACCCGACAGATTGGAGTAAAGGCGACGCGCCTGCCGTAGCGTACCCGAGCACGCAAATGCTTGCCAACACCTGGAATATCGACCTGGCGCATAAGGTTGGCAATGCCATCGCCAACGACTGTATCGAACATGGCGTGGACGTTATTCTCGGACCTGCGGTCAACATCAAGCGTTTGCCGACATGCGGTCGCAACTTCGAGTATTTTTCCGAAGATCCGTATCTTGCAGGTGTAATGGCGCGTGAGTACATCAGTGCGGTGCAGGAAAAGCACATCGGAACATCGCTTAAACACTTTTGTTGCAACGGCAGCGAATTCAGTCGCGTGTGGGCAAGCATGGACGTGGACGAACGCACTCTGCGTGAGATTTATCTCGAAGCATTCCGCATCGCTTGCGAGGCAAAGCCATGGACGGTGATGTGCAGTTACAACCTGCTAAACGGTCAACGTATGTCGGAAAATACCAAATTGTACAAAGTGTTGCGTAACGAGTTCGGTTTTGACGGAGTAATTGTGTCCGATTGGGACGCCGTCAAGGATTCCGCAGCGAGCATCAATGCCGGATTGGCACTGGAAATGCCCCACAATGATCAGAATCAACAACAGTTGCTTGCAGACGTGGAAGCAGGCAAGGTTGACCCTGCAAAACTGGACTACTGTGCCGAACAGGTGATTGCTCTCGCCGACAAGTGCACCGAAGCGCGCAAGTTGCGCAAGGTGGACATGTCAATCGAACAACGTCGCGAAGTTTCTCTTGATATTGCTCGTGAAGGTATCGTGTTGCTGAAAAACAACAACGTATTGCCGACGCAACCAAAAACCTCTGTTTTCGTCACGGGTGCCGCTGCATGGCATTACTACTACGGCGGCGGAAGCAGCAATGTGGTGCCCGAAACACCTTTTGTCCCGCTTGCGGAAGCAATGCGTGCCGAAGGAGTAGACGCCGAATACTTCGAGTCGGTGTGGTGCGTTGAAAACGCCGGCTATGTCAATGTCGGCAACATTGCCAAGGCACAACAATTTGCCGCTAAAGCCGACGTAACAGTTATGTGTGTGGGTGATCCCTGCCATATCGAGAGTGAAGGCAGCGATCGTCAAAACATTAAACTTACAAAGGACGAGGTGGAGGGAATACATCATCTTGCCCGCGTGGCAAACAAAATGGTCGTGTGCGTATATGCAGGCGCGGCGGTGGACATGTCCGACTGGATTGACGAAGTCGACGCTGTGGTGTGGGCAGGTTACATCGGTCAGCACGGCAACAAAGCCTTGGCAGAGGTGCTGTCAGGCAAGATAAATCCGAGTGGCAGACTGACGGAGACATTCCCCCTTGAGTTGTCCGACGTACCTGCCGAAAATTCCTATCGTGACGGCACCGTAATGCTGTACGAAGAAATGTTGAATGTCGGTTACCGTTACTTCGACACATTCGGCAAGCCAGTGCTGTTCCCGTTCGGATACGGACTGAGTTACAGCACGTTTGCCTACGACAATTTGTCGGTAGATACCGACGACAACGGCGCAACGGTATCGTTTGACGTAACAAATACGTCGGACGTGGACGGCGCAACGGTAGCGCAGGTGTATGTGGGCGAGGTTTGCCCCAAGGTTTACCGTCCCGACAAGGAATTGAAAGGTTTTGCCAAGGTTTGGCTTGCGGCAGGACAAACAAAACGCGTTTCGGTGCAACTGTCCCGTCATGCGTTCCGGTACTACTCCGTCGCGCTGGACAAGTGGACGTTGAATCCCGGTATGTTCGACATCTCTGTCGGAGTAAACGTTGCCGACATACTGCTTACCAAGCGTGTTGAAATACAGTAAGACGGAATAATCATCAAACAAGACTACAACGAAACGCGGAAATCTGTTTGCGTTGCGACAACAAGCCGCAGCGCAGACGCGCCGTAAGTTTCGTAAAGGAGCATAGTATGAAAAACTTTACAAAAATAATGGCTGTGGTTTGCCTGCTTGTATCGGTATGTGTACTTGCTATGGCATGCAAACCCACGGAACAAGAAGTTCCCGAAGGCAGAGTAAGCATCAAGTTTTTGGGAAAGGCAAGCAGAGAGTCGCAAGCGGCATGGACCGCGCTTGTGGACGCCTACAACAACGGACAGGGCGTGACCGACAAAGTGTTTGTCACGGCACGCTTCCAGAACAACGTCGCTACGGCAAGCAACTTCACTGCTTCCGCCAACTACGCCTACAACGTGGTGACGGTCAGCGACAACCAGAACGTGTTGCAAAACTTCGCTATCAAATGGGACAACAGCAAGGCACCTAACGGTTACTTGCTCAACCTGCAATCCTATGCCGACAACGATGCCGATTTCCATAAGAATACTATCAATCCCGACACCCTCAATTGGTGGCGTATGTCCTTCAACAAGAACGCCAAACAGGGTGCGGAACAGCCTAAGCACGTAATCGGCGCAGGGCAAGACCTTATGGCGGTGCCTTATGGCAGTACGGCTCAATTCAATGCCTACAACAAGGAAAAGTTTGAACAGGTCGGCATCAATATCGTGTCTGTAGCCGAAGAAGAACTTGACGAGTACAACAGCAA
The DNA here is from genome assembly GCA_003537755.1 of Clostridiales bacterium. Taxonomy (GTDB): domain Bacteria; phylum Bacillota; class Clostridia; order Christensenellales; family CAG-314; genus Fimimonas. Next base: position 127,329 of record DPQS01000004.1, read on the forward strand.
AAACAATGCCACTCTTATGCCGCACGGCTACGCCGAGTACAAGACGGCACCCGTTGCAGGTATGAAGTCCTCCCAAAACTTGCTTGGACAGACCGTGTACAAGGTGTTTAACAACCGCATAGCCATGAACTGGGAAGAGCAACGCGTAATGTTGAAGTACTTCACCAAGGAGTACAACTCTTCTTCGCCCAGCACATACGGTTTCGTGTCGGAATATTGGTTCAACTACGGCTGGTCGGTAGGCGGCGACGTAATGGGCTTCAACGGTAAGAGTTACGATTTCACCCTTACGGATAAATCCGCCAACTACATTGTTGTCGACGACAACGTGTCCGTCAACGGAAGTACCTACAACAAGGGCGACATCATCCGTCACGAAGACAAAGTCAATGCCGACATGGCTGCGCTCGTTTCTGCAAACAAGGTGTACGCAATCGCCTCGCAGTACGATGCGGTGTTTGAGTACGTTGCTTTGCAAGTCGGCACCGACAAAAATGTAGATACCGGCAGTAAAGGTTACGGAGTAGCTACTCCCGAAACGAGTAATGCCGAAAACAATCTTACCAACGGCACAACGGCGATGACCCGTACCGCCGTAGGAAAAACGTCGACTTTTGGCGGATTTAATTTTGTCGACTACTGCCCTGCGGAACAATACCGCGTGTACGAAGGCGGCAGCACCTATCAGCACGAAGGCAAGGACGGCTTTGCCAATGAGTACCTGAAGGTTATCGGCGAAACCTACGACGGCGAAGTGTACACCGGCGCGTTGAAGGTTGTCAACGGTACTAAGATTGTCGGCAAGCAGGCAACCGCAAGCATTTCCGAAGGCTTGGCAATTCCCGCATGCTCGGATCCCGACAAGTATCAGGCGGCCTGGAACTTTATCAGCTGGGTTGCAACCGATGGACAAACTTACCTTGCCAAGGCAGGTACAATAGCACCTGTCGCCAGGGACGTGTTGTTCAGCGACAAGTTTGCCTACGCCGAAAACGACAGAAATATGTATGCCGTTGCAGTGGCTTCGGCAAACGCTCAACGCGGTGACTGGGGCTACTTCGAGTCCGGTCAGTGGGTTACCGACTGGGCAAACACATTCAACCAACGTGTACGTCGCGGATTGATGACGATTTCCGACTTCGACAGCGAATGTAATGCCGCCGCCGTAAAGGCACTTGACAATATGTATTGCATTATCAGAGGTATAAGATGACAAACGCCTGCGTTGCAAACGGTGCAGGCTTAGCAATGGCTAAAAAGCGCAAGTGGAAGCCCATCAACTACTTGTGCCTGGCTATCGCTCTTGTGCCGGTTGCAAGTTTCATTGCGTTCAACGCGTTTCCTGTTGTGATATCCTTTGTTGCAATGTTTGCAGACATGGACTCCAACATGTTGGATACCATGCGTTGGAACAACTTTGAAAACTTCAAAAACGTTTTTAACGACGACAAGTTCTGGCTTGCGTGGCGCAATACCCTTATTTTGGGTACCGCACCGTTTCTGACGTTGGTAATTGCGTTGGTTATCGCGGTGTTGCTCAATCAGAAGATCAAGGGCGAAACCGCGTTCCAGGTACTGTTTTTTATTCCGTACATTTGTAGCGGTGTTGCGGTATCCATCATGTGGAAGTGGATCTTCGACACTGACCTGGGCGTAATCAACGCAATACTCGGTCAGCATATCAACTGGCTTGACAACATCGAAAAGCCCTACTTGCTTATGATAGCCGTATATATTACCATTGTGTGGCAGGCACCCGCATATGGTATAGTTATGTACAAGGCGGCATTGCGTAATGTCAATCCGTCGTTGTACGAGGCGGCAAGCGTGGACGGTGCCAACGGTTGGCACAAGTTCTGGAACGTAACCTTGCCCGGTATCAAGCCCGTAACTTTGTTTTTGGTGCTGGCAAGTATTACCCAGGGTCTGGGATTGTTTGAGCAGGTGCTGATCCTTGCGCCTTTGCAGTGGACGGGTGTAGCGGGACCGGACAACATTGCGTTGACGGTAAACTACTACATTTACATCAAGGGCGTGGAGCAAAGCGAAATGGAATACGCCGCCGTTATGAGTTGGATTTTGTTCTTCGTAACGTTCGGAGTGTCATTCTTCTTTATCCGCGCGCGCAACAAGGCAACTGCCGAGGAGGGTGTGTAACATGAACGATATAAGCGTGTGCGCACTTCCCAAGCGCAAAAAGCCCGTCAAGGTGGGACGAGTGATTACATATGCCGTGCTTATACTGTACGCATTGTGGATTATGGCTCCGTTTGCCGTAATCATAGTAACATCATTTACGCCCGATATGGACTATGCCGGGGCGAGCAGTTACGTCTGGTGGCCCAAACATTTTTCGTTGGAAGGTTACCGTACTTTGTTTCTCGACGACCAATTTGCGGCACAGACGGACGGATTTCCGACGATTATCCGCGGCTTTTTGAACATGCTGTGGATGACGCTTATCCCGCTGGTGTCGGGATTGTTGCAATCTCTGCTTGTGGCATATTGTTACAGCAAGTGGAATTTCCCGCTTAAAAACCATTTGTTTATGTTTACCATTGCGTTGATGTTTGTACCGCTTGGAGCATTTGCATTTGTAAGTTACATGTTTTACCAGAATCTTGGTTGGACAGAAGGCTGGAAAGTAATACTTCCCATCATGTTACCCGGGATGTTTGCCAGCGCAGGCACGGTGTTCTTCCTGCGCCCCTACATTGACGGCATAGGCAGTGAGACTGTCGAAGCTGCAAAAATCGACGGCATGGGCTTCTGGCAGATATTCCGAAACATCATTATTCCCCTTGCAAAACCGGCACTGGTAGCACAGTTTATCTTCGGATTTGTAGGCGGATACAACAACTACACAGGCGCATTGCTGTATTTGCAAAACGAGCAAACACTGTGGAATTTGCAAATTTCAATACAAAAACTTATCGAATATGCAGCAACCGGAGACGGCGACTACGCTTTCCGTTGCGCAACTACATTGATGTCGATGTTGCCGCTTATAGTGGTGTTCCTGTTCTGCCAACGCTACTTCATCGAAGGTATCAGCTTTGGCGGTAGCAAGGAATAAACCCTGAAAAACTGTACGTACAGTGATTTGCATGACAAATCGAAGCGGACAATATTATGATTGACTGAAAGGGACATTGACAATATTGCTTGCCGTTTCGGGCTTGTCACGGGCAAACACGTGCGGAAAATGCTTTGCGAAAACCTCTTTGCGTTTCAAGAGGTTTTTGTACTATCAGAGAGACATCTGCGCAGCAGGCGTAGTTGCCGTAGAAACGCAAGGAGAGTGTTTTATGGAACAAACAAACAAGGTGCTTACCGTAAGTATTTTGGGATGTGGCAGCAGAGGATTTCGTACATATGGCAGGTTGATGCACCAATTGTCGGCTAAGTTCAGGATAGTGGCTTTGTGCGACACCGACGCCGACGTATTGGCTCTTGCTGCTAAGGAATTAGGCGTAGAACAACAAAACTGCTTTACAAACGATGCCGAGTTTTTCGCCGAACGTCGTAGCGACGTGCTGGTGATTGCAACGCTGGATAAACAACACTACGACAACACAATGCACGCAATGGCACTGGGTTACGATATATTGCTGGAAAAACCCATTACGGACAACAAGCAGGAGTGCGAAAACTTGCTTGCCGCACAGCAGAAGTACGGCAACAAGGTTGTTGTTTGTCACGTGTTGCGCTACGCAAAAGGCTTTGTCAAGGTTAAGGAGTTGTTGGACGAAGGCGCAATAGGAACGCTTGTAAACATACAAGCATTAGAACAAGTGGCATATTGGCATATGGCGCACTCGTATGTTCGCGGTAACTGGCGACGCGCCGAAGATACGACGCCAATGATACTTGCCAAATGTTGTCACGACCTGGATTTGTTGCAATACTACGCCGCAAGCAAGGCAACGAGCGTTTCCTCGATAGGGGAGCTGACTTACTTCAAAAAAGAGTGCGCCCCCGAAGGCAGTGCGGAACGTTGCATGGATTGCAAATACAAGGACAGTTGTCCGTACAGCGCAAAACGTATCTACATCGACAATTACGTGGCGCAGGGTTGTCCTGCCGACATCTGGCCGCAAAACGTGGTGGTTACCGACACTCCGCTGTCGGTGGACAAATTGCAACATGCACTTTCTGCCGGCAGTCCTTACGGCAGGTGCGTGTTCCGTTGTGACAACGACGTCGTATCTCATCAAACGACAAACATTCTGTTCGACAACGGCGTTACGGCAAACCTTACCATGATGGCTTTTACTAAGTGTGGCGGCCGTATTTACAAGTTCTTCGGCACAAACGGCGAGCTTGTATTGGACGAAGAGAAGGAACATATTCTGCTTACCCCGTTCGGCGAAAAAACGCAGGTTATAAACCTCGGCGATCTGACGGAAGCAGGAATGTCGCACGGTGGCGGCGACAGCATGCTTATTGCCGACCTGTACGACATGATTATGGGCAAGTGCTCGCAAACTACAGGTCTGGCTTCGTCGATAGAAAGCCACCTGATGGGCATTGCCGCGGAAACTTCCCGCCTTGAATGCGGAAAAAATGTGCTTGTACACTGATTTTACATACATGACGGATAATGCAGCAAAATTGTTTTGAAACGGTTCTTTCGACATTGCTTTTGTGTTAGGGAAGAGGTTATTTCATAAAGCAAAAGACTTGACGAACAGAAAAACAAATGGAGAAAAAAATGAAACAATATATTCAAAACAACATCAGAATACAGTTTTTGAGCCAAGATGTCGTTCGTCTTGAAGTCGGGAAAAAAGGTGTTTTTTGCGACAAGGATACATTACTTGTCGCAAACAAAAGTGCATTTGACGGTGTGGATGTCAATGTCGTTACCAAGTCTGACGGTACATATGTGGAATGTGGCGATGTGGCGGTTTTTGTGCCGAGCGACGCCGGAAGTCTTGTCGGCGTTAAGGTGTTTGTTGGCGGAAAAATTGCATACGTATACAAATTTCTGCGTAACAGCGGCGAACTTCCCGCGCTTGACAAAACTCCCGAAGTGTTTCCTGTTGCCGACAACCCGCGCGTGGTGTTGCCTGACGGAGGTTACCGACCCAACGGACAAAGTAACAACGGCTATGTTATCGACGACAACGCTTGCGACGTGTACTTGCTTGTGTGTCGTGGCAATGCGGCAAAGCTGCGTAGGTTGTATGTAGAGTTGACAGGGCGTCCCGAACTTGTTCGCCTTGCTACGCTTGGCAGTTGGAATAGCCGCTACTATAAGTACAATCAACAGCAAGCCGAACAAATGATACTCGATTACGAGGCGCACGATATACCTTTGGACAACATTGTTATCGACACCGACTGGCGCAAGGCAAGTGATCGCGGCATCGGATACGAGGTAGATGAGGTGTTGTTTCCGAACATGTCGGGCTACTTCCGTTTTGCGCACGAGCATGGCGTTGACGTGATGTTTAACGACCATCCGGAACCGCAACAAGGTTGTACAAGCTGCATTGATCCCAAGGAAGTGGAGTATCGTGTCATGCACCTTGCCGAGCACCTGGAAAACGGCCTCGACACTTGGTGGTACGACCGCAACTGGCACACCAAGCTTATTTCGCCCGTAAAGGGTATTGCTCCCGAAACGTGGGGTATGCACATTTTCAGTGACGTTACCAGGTATGTTCGGCAACGCCAGGCAAAAAACGATGTTGTCTACCGTCGCGCGGACATAATGGCAAACGTCGACAACATAAACAACGGTTTGTACGTCGGTATCGGCAACAGCGCAAGTCACCGCTATTCCATACAGTGGACAGGCGACATAGGAACGTCCGATCAGGACATCTTGGAAGAGGTCACAGACATGATAAGGTGTGGCGACAATTGCTTGCCTTACGTACATCCCGATTGTGGCGGTAACAACGGCAATCCTGACAAGGACACTTACCTGCGTTGGATGAAGTTCGGCGCACTGTCTACCGTGCTTCGTCCTCACTGCACCATCTGCGTAAAACGTTTCCGTGAGCCATGGGCATACGACGACAAAGCGGTGGAAGATATCGTGCGCGATTACATCAACCTGCGTTACCGTCTGTTGCCGCTGTTGTACACCGAAGCATACAAGTCCTATCGTGACGGTAGTCCGATTTGTCGCGGACTTGGCTGGAACTACCCCAATGACAAGAAGGCACTTGCCTGCAAAACGCAATATATGATTGGTGCCAATCTTCTTGTCGCTCCCGTGTTTGGCGGCGAGTTGAACAATGTGCCGCAAAGTTTCTACGCTACACCGGTTGACGTTACCTATTACAACGGCAGAGAGCTCAAAGGCGAACCTATCGCCAAGGCGCGGTACGCCGCTGTCAATATGTATTGCAACCATACTTCACCCGAATCGGGCGTCCCCGTGTATGACTACTCGGCCAGGTGGGAAACTACCCTTTGCCCCAAGAAAGACATTGCCCTGATTGTTGAGGCAGATGACGGTGTGCGCGTGTGGATTGACGGTAAACTGTGCTTTGACGATTGGGCGTGTCATGGGGCAATAAAGAGCGACGTGTGCAAACTGACGGCAAACACAATGTACAAAGTGCGGATAGAGTACTTTCAGGGTGGAGGCGAGGCGGCGTGCGCATTGCACTACACCGAGCAATCCGATGGGGATAATAAACCCGTATATCTGCCCGAAGGCCGTTGGATAAACCTGTTTACGGGGAAAACGTATGACGGAAAAAAGACGATTCGTGTCAAGGTCGATGATGTAAAGCAACTGCCGGTGTTTGTCCGTATGGGAGGTGCAATATTCACGGCGCGCAACGCACACAATACAAAGGTGCAGAAGTGGGATAAGCTGACCGTGGACGTATTCCCGAGCAAAAATGCCTCCGACAGCGGTTTTGTGTACGAGGACGACCGCAACACGACGGCGTACAAAATCGGCGAATTCCGCACGACGGAATACGCGCTCGGCTACGACGACAAACAAAACAAAATCGTGCTTACGCTCGGCGCGTCAAAGGGCGAATTTAATGGTAAGTACGCATGCAAAACTCGCAAAATAAAGGTGAAGTACCACCTGCTTGGAGACTGTGCCGACGTAAAGGAAGTGCTTGTCAACGGCGCACCCGTCAAGGCAATGCTTCGCAGTCGCAAGAAGAGCGAATTCCCGCTGTCCGACAGCAACCATGCCGCCGACAGCCGCTTGCTGACGTTAGAGTTTGTTGCAGACGTCAACGACGAACAGACTGTGGAATTTGTACTGAATAAGTAAACGCAAACAGCGTTTCTGCACGGAAACTTAACGTTGACGTTTAATTGTCGGAAACATAATTTGAAATATATTTTTACACCACCTGATTTGTTTGGTGGCGTAAAAGCATTATGTACCGTTCGAGCCAAGGGGCTTTTGCCGAGGAACAGAACGAAGGGTTAATTTAGCCATCACAAATAATTTTTGCGAGTGTGACGGCGGCTAATTATGCGTTAAACGACACTCACTGTACGTCCAGTACAGTTTCGGTCGTTTGCCT
>DPQS01000052.1:0-5586 GCA_003537755.1 Clostridiales bacterium
ATGTAAGTTTGATGTAAATCGCTGATTTGTGAGGTTGTCCTGAATCCCGAAACCCGCATAAATACTGAGTTTTTGCTGATTTTATTTATCTAAGGGTTTCATTGTCGGGAACAGCAATACGTCGCGAATGGATTGATTGTTTGTAAACAGCATAACCATACGGTCAATACCGATACCCAGACCACCTGTCGGGGGCATACCGTATTTTAGTGCCGTAATAAAGTCTTCGTCCATCATTTGCGCTTCGTCGTCGCCTTGCGCCTTTGCGCGTACCTGCGCGGCAAAACGTTCGTATTGGTCCAGCGGGTCGTTAAGTTCGCTGAAAGCGTTGCCCATTTCGCTCGCATTCATAAAGAATTCGAAACGTTCCGTCAGTCTGCCGTCCGTCGGCTTTTTCTTTGCAAGGGGGCTTACTTCAACGGGGTAGTCGTAAATAAATGTCGGCTGAACAAGTTCCTTTTCGACAAAATTGTCAAACAGTTCGTACAGTGCGTTGCCCCATGTGCGCTTGCCTTCCGCAAGGTCGACGCCCTTTGCTTTTGCCGCTGCCACCGCTTCTTCGTCCGAAAGGTTGGTAAAGTCGATGCCCACGTACTTTTCAACAGCCTCGATCATTGTCAACTTTGTCCAATGGTTGAGGTCGATTGTCACGTCGCCATACGGCAACAGGCGCGTACCCAGCACCGTGTCGGCAACGTAGTTGAACATACCTTCGGCAATTTCCATCATGCCGCGGAAGTCGGTGTAGGCTTCGTACAATTCGATTGTGGTAAACTCGGGGTTATGTTTAAGGTCCATACCCTCGTTGCGGAACTGACGACCGATTTCATACACCTTTTCAAATCCGCCCACGATAAGACGTTTCAGGTGTAACTCGGTAGCGATACGCATGTACATGTCGATGTCCAGCGTGTTGTGATGTGTAATAAACGGTCTTGCATTCGCGCCGCCTGCAATCGTGTTGAGAATCGGCGTTTCCACCTCGAGGTATCCGCGTGCGTCAAGATACTCACGGATAGCCTTAAGAATGCGGCTACGCAAAATAAACGTGCGCTTGACTTCCGGGTTGGCAATAAGGTCAACGTAACGTTGACGATATCTCGTTTCGATGTCCTTCAGTCCGTGGAACTTCTCAGGCAGGGGCAACAACGACTTACTGAGCAACTTGACACTGTGCAGTTTGACGGAGATTTCACCCATGTGCGTGCGGAAAACCTCGCCTTCGCCGCCGATAATGTCGCCGATGTCCCACGTTTTGAACGCGGCATACACGTCCTCTCCCACTTCGTCGCGCTTGACATACAGTTGAATCGTGCCGTCGCCGTCCAGAATGTGGCAGAAACTTGCCTTGCCCATAATGCGGCGCGAAACCATACGTCCGGCAACCGATACGATTTGCGGCGTGTATTCCTCGCCTTCCGCGTGGTCAACGTAGCCGTCAAGCACCTGTTTGCTGGTGTGCGTGCGGTCAAACCGTGTAATTTCAAAGGGATTTTGCCCTTCTTCAACCAACTTTGCCAGTTTGTCGCGGCGGATTTGCAGTATCTCGTTAAGGTCCTGTTCCGCTTCTGCGGGTACAGTGTTGTTGTTTTTCGTGTTGTTGTCGCTCATTTTGTACTCCGTTTGGCATTCAGGCGCAGAAAAACGCGCACAAAGCCTAAGTTTACCTTGTCTTTCGACGAAAAAGTACGACGTTTATTTTGTCGTACTTCATTTTTCAAATTATCTGGTAACCTTGATTACCTTGATTACCTTGGTGCGACCGTTGGGAAGTGCTACGTTCACCAGTTCGCCGCTCTTGCTTCTGATAAGGGCTGCGCCTACGGGCGACTCATCACTGATACGACCGTTGGCAAGGTCGGCTTCGGTTGTACCTACAATCGTGTACGTCTTGATGTCCTGGTCCACGCCGTCTTTCACTTCACAGCAAGTAACGGTAACTTCGTGGATGATTTTTGCAAGGCGCAATTGCGCTTCGATTTCGGCTATTTCGCCTTCCATTTCCGCCTGAGCCTTACGTGCGGCGTCGTATTCTGCGTTTTCCGACAGGTCGCCGAATCCGCGAGCCGTCTTTATTTCTTCGGCAATTTCTGCACGACGGACGGATTTGAGGTAGTCCAGACGTGCTTCCAACTCTTTGCGACCGGCTTCGGTCAATTGAACTTCTGCCATAATAAATTCTCCTTTTTGACGTCAAAAACAACCTGAAGCGGTCACTTTAGGTTGAAGTTGCCGTGTATATATTATTTAACTTGTAAATAGTACTACAACTTTGCCGAAATGTCAACCTTTTGACAAAAAACCGAAAGATGTCTTTCGGCTTACTTTCGCCTCGCGTACCGTCAGGCGCATGTACGCCTGCGGTCAATTCCGCCATAGCCAACAACCTTGCAGGTGCCCTTTCCCGGGGCAAAGCCGTAAGTAGACGATGCGACACTAACCGGGCAAGCCCCACTACGCGGATGCACACTCGCCAACACCCGAAATAAACGAAAAAAAACCAATTCCCAAGGCACGTAGTGTTTCCGCTTGGCGCAACCCTTGTTGACCTCGGCGGACAATCATGCAACCTCAGTCGGACTTTTTCGTGTGACTGAATGCGTGCACCACCTTGTACGGCAGCGATTTTTTGAAACGCACGGCGTCAAATGGGCAAAGTTCCTGACAGCAGTAACATCTGATGCATTTGTTTTGTGCGATGTGCGCTTTGCCGCCGTCTACGGTGATTGCCTTTGCAGGGCAGTGTCTTGCGCACTTACCGCAACCGCGACAGATTTTTTTGTCGATATGTACCTTTTTCGTAAGGTATTTTTTCGCCAGTTTTTTGACCCACTTGGGCATGTTGAGGAAGGTGTCCGCACTGGTGACGGGCGAAATGTCGAAGTCCTCTATACGGGCGGATTTCCACGCTTCGAAGTCGAAATCGATGTCCGACAAATCGCGCGACACAAGTCCGCGTTTTTCCGCAACCTGCAACAACGGCATTTCAAACGGGTCGGCAAACAGACTTACCGCCACTACGTCCAGCGCGTAAGGGTTTGCACTTGCAAGCAATTTGCCCATTGCCTTTGGTTTGCCGTTGGTCGGTCCTTCGCCGTCCATGCCTACAATGGCGTCGATTACGTGCAGTACGATTTTTTTGCTTGCAAACTGCTCGATGTCGCACAAAAGTTGGCAAAAATCGCCAAGGTCGGGGTAGCGGCTGTGCATTTCCACCTTGACAAGCCCCGGGATAAGTCCGTACAGGTTTTTAACCGCGCCCGTGTAGCCTGCAAAAGAATGCGTTTTCAGTTTGGTGACGTTAATCACGACGTCGGCATTAAGAAAGCTGTTTGTGATTTCGCAATTTTTGACAACTTTGCCGCCGATTTCGGCAACGGCAAAATCAAAGTCGTCGTTGAGGGTGGCGCAGGTCTGTTCGGCGACGTCGGTCATTTTGCATTTGGCGTACACCGCGCCCATTGCCGCCTTGGTGTACAAGCCGCCGCTGCTGTCGCCTACAACTATGTTTTGCGTGATTGCAGACAGCCTGTTGACAAGCGCGATTACAACCTGCGGATGCGTGGTACCGCACTTTTCGGGCGGCATATCGCGCACAAGGTTGACTTTGACAAACACTTTGGCGTCCTTCGGAACGTATTTTTCAATTCCGCCGAGTTGCGACAGAATGTCGTCAACCGCGCTTTGCACCGTCTGCGGCTCGTAACTCGTTGCGGCGGACGTTGCTACCTTTATCTTGTCCATAGTACCTCTACTTGCAAATTTGTTCCGCAACCGTGCGGAAGTCGTACAAAATGGTCTGCATTTTTGTCGTGTAATCTTCCGCTCCGCCGAAAAGCGTGTCCGCAACGCACTTTACCATAAGACACGGCAGATTGTTGTATCGGCACACAATGGCAATCGCAGCCGATTCCATGTCGCAGATTTCCGCTTCGAAACGCCTTGCGATGTCGGCTTTTTCCGCAGGGTCGGCAACAAACTTGTCCGCCGAAGCGCAGGTAACTACGGGCAAATCCAGTACCGTTTTTGCCTTGGCGATAAGTGCGCTGTCGTTTTCCGCAAACTTACTGCCCAACACGTCGTAGTAACCAACTTCGCAGCCGTCCACTGCACTCGTGTCCATGGCGTAATGACAAACCCTGCCGACGTAGGTCATCGCGTAAGACGAAGCGCGTTCCGTCAGTGCGCCGACAACGCCGAAGTTGAACAGAACTTCTACGCCGAAGTGCGTAATAAGCAGTTGAACACCTGCCGCGGCGGTAATTTCGCCGACATACGGAGGCAGGCAAAGCACCGCCTGATTACCTGCAAGGTCAAACTTGTAAAAGGTGTACGCGCCTATTTGCTCGACCGTGCAATCGCCCTTTATGAAACTGTGCGCTTCTTCCTTAAGCGCGGTATAAATGCCTATTTTCATCCGTATTTTTCCTTAAATCTGATTTGTGCGATACTGTTGCCAACGTGCAAGCATAACAAAAACATTATAATAAGAATTTTACCATAAAATAAATATAATTACAAGCAAAAGTGCCAATGCAACGCATTGACACCATAGGGTTTTCGCCGTAACAACAAATATTTTTTTTCGGACGTTTCCGCCGACGTACAAATGCAATTTACACCGTTTTGTAGTCGACGTCGAACAGCGCGCCCGCAAGGTAGCAAAAGTCCTGTGACGGTTTTGTCTTTGCATATACAGTCAGCCGCGACGGGCGCATACACACAAGGTTGACAATCGCTTCTTCCTCGGCAGTCACGCGCTCGGCAAGGGTGCGCATTGCAGGCAAAAGTTTGTTGCCGCCGTCAAACAGAAAATAATCGTTGCCACCGTCAAACACGACCGACATTGCTTCGCGCTTACCCTCCACCTGCTCCGTCAGATACTGCAAAAATTCCACCACGAGCGAATTGTCCTCAAGCACGTATCGGTTTGCCCCGACAAGTTGCGACAGCTCGTTCCACTTTCGCTTCATCTGCCCCATGCGGAAATTGTAGTACCCGTCCAGAAACAGCGGTCTGTCGGGTTCCACAAGGCGGCGCACCGCCTGTTTGTCAACCACGCTGTCAAACACACAGATAACGTTGACAAGCACGTTCTGATAAAAGTTGTCGGCACTTACGCCAAGCAAAGTACGCAAATATTTATTTTTGTACCCCAGCGACAGAGCTTCCGCAACCACGTCGGCAACGTCGTCGGAAACGCAGTGCGAGTAAACGTCGGCGCAAGCGTAGGTAAAATAGTTGCGTTTGCCGTCGCAGGCAACCGTGCTTAATGCATTTGCCCGACAAAGCGGCCGTGACAACGCCGTTACCACGTAATCGAAAATGTATTTGTTGTCCTGCGGCACGCTGAGAGTGTTTTCGTACATAGTAATAGTCTATGCAAATTGCGCCGCCATTATTTACCGCCAATGCCACCGCGCACCGCAGACGACAATGACCGACAAATTACGACAGCGGCTTAGTTACAGACAGATATCTGCGACATCGCTCAACAAAATACATTGTCAGCCTGATCGGACATGCGAACATTGCAAAGCATCACTGCCGATTGCATTAAGCCTTGACGTACAGTGAGCGTCGTTT
>DPQS01000052.1:5855-6061 GCA_003537755.1 Clostridiales bacterium
AGTGATGGCTAAATTAACCCTAACCACACTTAATTGCAAAAAAATCATTCGCTGCGTTTCAGGACGTAGGTTGCAGCTTTGTCATCGTCGGAAATGCGGTAGCTGTCGCGCATTTTTTGCAGTGCCTTGTTGTAGGTAAACACGTTAAGCACGCGCTTGCCGTCGCCGACAAGGTAAGCAAACGTAACGTCACGACACTTCGCCGC
>DPQS01000052.1:6223-6903 GCA_003537755.1 Clostridiales bacterium
ACAAGCCACGCCACCGCCATGTCAACGTAGTAGTGACCATAGGTCACGATTGTTTGCAGGCTGTCAAAAACGGCGTTTATGTACTCGTCGTCAAGGTAGTTTGCCAGCAAATTGACAACGCCGTAGCGGCAGACAAATGGCATTGCCGACGGAAGCATTGACTTAAAAAACTGAAAATATTGTTTGCGTTCCGCTTTCGGCACCTTGACGGTGTTGCAGTCGCAGACAGACCAATTTTCGATAGTTTGCGCAAATTTTGTCAGAAGCGCGGATTTTTCCTCAAAGGGCAGTTTCGCCGAAGAAAGCACTATGCCGACAATCGCATCCACCTCAAGATGCTCGTGCACGGGGTAGGACAATGCTTCGTCCACCGTCACGCTTTTGGCGATTTTGCGAACGGTCGGCAATCTTACGCCCATTGTCGGCACACTGCTGTTTACGATAGCGGCGTTAAATCGGTTGTATTTTTCGTCGCTGTTTTCGTGCAGCAACTTGACAAGTTCATTGTAATTCATATGTATTCCTTTGTTTTGGCAAGCGTTGCTAAACCATTGTTTTTACATTTACTGCGGTTGTTTCTCAGTCTTTTCTTTCGCTGCAAGGTTAGCATTTACCACCACGGAACATCCGAAAAAAAAACGACAAAAGCACTCTTTTGATATACTATGCGTGTAATAGTA
>DPQS01000052.1:7062-12246 GCA_003537755.1 Clostridiales bacterium
ATACTATGCGTGTAATAGTACTTTACAAAACCGTATTTCTTGTCACAATTCGGGTATTTTTACGCAATCGGGTAGCAAATCGGCAAAAAAAATCCCACGCGACCGAATTGCGGCAACGTGGGATAAAAGCAACGAAAATTACTTAACTTGCGATTCGATGTACTTGACGATTGCTTCGACAGTAACAAGTTCATTGGCAATTTCGTCGGGTACGGTGATGTTGAAGTTGTCTTCAAGGCTCATCAGCAGTTCCACCACGTCAAGGCTGTCGGCATGCAGATCGGTCACGATGTTGCTGTCCATCTTGATGGAGTCAACGTCGTCGATGTTAAGTTGTTCCGCAAGAAGTTTTTGCACTTTTTCAAAAATCATTGCTATTTCCTCCTAAACTCTTCTTCTATTATAGTACACAATTGTTAAGTTTTCAAGTCTTTTGACACAAAAAGTCAAATTTGCATATTTTAACAACGGACGACAATCATGAACAGATTTCAGAATCAGGATACATACCTTGCCACGGTTTGCACTCGCCATTGTCCACCAAAGAGACGACCGCCGAAACCGCAACCGCAAAACGGCATATGTTTTGTTTGCAAACGCGACGGACGCGCGGTAAAATTCTGCACGGACGATTGCCACAGCGAAATTTCTTTTTGTTTTGAAAAACCGCGGTATAAACCGCCCTGCGAATGAGCACACTACTTTCGGGACAAAAAAAACAAGTCCAGGGAGGTAAATAAAAATGAAAACAACTAACAACGGAACAAGTAAAAACTGCGGAACAAAGAATTGCGGCACAAAGAACGCTAAAAACACAAAAGGCGCAAGCAACTGTCAGAATAAGTCGGGCAGTCGTTCCGCAAAAAACAGCAAGTCCGACACGGAGTCCGACTTAGACCCATTAGGGGCATACACGGGCAATCCGGTAGGACTGGGCAAGTACGAAAAGCCCGTACAGGATGCGGACGATTTGTAACAAAAAATTGCTAAATAAAAAGCGGTTGTCGACAACTCGACAGCCGCTTTTTACTCAGGTTTAATTGGAACAAAAGCATATCCACAGAAAAAAGGCTGCCGATTTCCGACAGCCTTCAATTTTGTTTTGCCTTTTATCAGAAGTTGCAAGTGCCAACCGTGCGCGGGAACGGAATTACGTCGCGGATATTTTGCACGCCGGTAAGATACATTACAAGGCGTTCGAAGCCCAAGCCAAAGCCTGCGTGTTTGGTACCGCCGTACTTACGCAGTTCAAGGTACCACCAGTAGTCCTCTTCTTTCAGTCCCAGTTCCTTCATACGAGCAGTAAGCACGTCAAGACGTTCCTCACGCTGACTGCCGCCGATAAGTTCGCCCACGCCGGGCACAAGCATATCCGTTGCCGCAACGGTCTTGCCGTCGTCGTTCATGCGCATGTAGAAAGACTTGATTTCCTTGGGGTAATCGGTAACAAACACAGGTCCGCCTACAATCTGTTCGGTCAGGAAACGTTCGTGTTCCGTCGCAATGTCGCTGCCCCAGTGCACGGGAAACTCGAATTTGTCGTTGTGCGGCGTAAGCAGTTCGATTGCCTTGGTGTAACTCATACGCTCAAAGTGACTGTTTACAAGTTTGTTAAGACGTTCCTTCAAGCCGTTGTCGACAAAGTTGTTGAAAAATTCGATTTCGTCGGGGCATGTAGTCAACACGTGATTGATTACGTACTTAATCATGTCCTCGGCAAGTTGCATGTCGTCGGAAAGATCGGCAAAGGCAATTTCCGGCTCGATCATCCAGAATTCCGCCGCGTGACGAAGCGTGTTGGACTTTTCCGCACGGAAAGTGGGTCCGAATGTGTACACCTTGCCGTAAGCCATGGCGTATGTTTCGGCGTTAAG
This sequence comes from Clostridiales bacterium, assembly GCA_003537755.1. GTDB lineage: Bacteria > Bacillota > Clostridia > Christensenellales > CAG-314 > Fimimonas. Next base: position 8,937 of record DPQS01000052.1, read on the forward strand.
TTGTCCGCTGACGGTAAGGTTTGCGGATTTGCCGAAGAAATCCTTGGTGTAATCCACTTTGCCGTCGTCCGTCTTGGGTACGTTGTTCATGTCAAGGGTTGTCACACGGAACATTTCTCCTGCGCCCTCGCAGTCACTTGCCGTAATAAGCGGCGTATGTACGTACACAAAGCCTTGGCTGTGGAAGAAACTGTGCAAAGCAAACGCCGCCTCACTGCGCACGCGCATGGTTGCGCCGATGAGGTTTGTGCGCGGTCTGAGGTGCGCGATTTCACGCAAAAATTCCACACTGTGGCGTTTCTTCTGCAACGGGTAGTCGGGGGTAGACTTGCCTTCGACGACGATCTCCGTTGCCTTTACTTCAAGCGGCTGTTTGTTGTTGGGGGTCAGCACCACTTTGCCCGTTACGACAAGCGCACTGCCGACGTTAAGTTTGGCAATTTCGTCGAAGTTGTCGAGTTGTCCTTGCTCGAACACGACTTGCAAACTTTTGAAGCAACTGCCGTCGTTAAGCTCGATAAAGCCGAAAACCTTGCTGTCGCGGATGGTTTTTGCCCAGCCGCAGACAGTCACGATTTTGCCGTCGTACTGTGCGCCGCCGACAAAAAGGTCTTTTATCATCAATCTTTCCATAAAAAACTAACCTCTCATTTTCCTCAGGAAAGGAGGAATACTCGGATCTTCGTCCACACTCAGCGTGCCGCTGATACTGCCGCCGTCAACGGGCGAACGGTTGTCCATTGCAGGATTCTGTTGCGCCGTGGGGAACGGGTTTGTGCTTGTTTGCGGTCTTGCCGCTTCGGTTGCAGCCGCGCCGCGTTGCAGATTGTTTGCCGCAACGTTGGTTGCCGCTTCACTGCTGAAAAACGACGTCTGGTTGTTGGGTCCGCCGTTGAAGCCGGTCGCAATAAGCGTAACCTGCACTTCGTCTTTCATCTGAGGGTCAAACGCCACGCCGAACATAACGTTGGCTTCGGGCGAGATTACCTGACGGACAAGGTCTACGCCGACGGTAATTTCGTCAAGCAGCAAATCCTCGCCTCCGCGGAAGTTTACGATAAGGCTGCTTGCGCCCTGAATTGTCGTTTCCAGAAGGGGCGAATACACTGCCTTGCGGATTGCGTCGATGGTCTTGTTTTTGCCGCGACCTTCGCCTATACCCATATGTGCCATGCCGCTGTTGCGCATGACAGACTTGATGTCGGCAAGGTCCAGGTTGATACGACCGTCCTGCACCACGATGTCTGTAATGCCGCGGATACCTTGCAGCAGAATTTCGTCCGCCTTGGTAAAAGCGTCCATAATGCTGAAGTTTTTGTCGCGGTTAAGTTTCTCGTTTTGCACGATAACAAGGCTGTCTACGTTGCCTTTAAGGTTTTCGATGCCCAGTTCTGCATTCTTCATACGGCGAATGCCTTCGAAATTGAAGGGTTTGGTAACTACGGCAATGGTCAGTATGCCCAGCTCTTTTGCGATTTGCGCAACTATCGGCGCTGCGCCGGTGCCTGTACCGCCGCCCATACCTGCGGCAATAAACAGCAGGTCTACGCCTTGCAATGCTTCCTGAATTTTGTCTTTGCTTTCAAGAGCCGCTTCACGACCGACTTCGGGGTTTGCGCCTGCGCCGAGACCGCGAGTAACCTTTTCGCCGATGGGCATTTGGTTTGCGGCAAGTTTGGTAAGGGCTTGCTGGTCGGTGTTGAGAGCAAGAAATTCAACGTTTTTGATGCCTGCCTTAATCATGGCGTTTACGGCATTACCGCCGCCACCGCCTACACCGATAATCATAATTTTTGCAATTCCGTTAGGATTGGTTTCCATATTAACCTCCGTTTAGTAGAGAACAGTGTCTGATTTATCTTTTATTGTCGCCGCCTGCCGTTGCAGATTTTGCGACAATTAAAATGCGTTTTTAATGTTGTTTGCCGGTACATTTGCACGACGGCTTAACCTGCCCGCCGCAAATTACTTGCGGAAGAAAGAGAACAGCCCTTTGCTTTTTGTGCCGGTTTTGATTGCTTCGGAAATAAGGCCGTAGCAACTTGTGTATTCGTTACGTTTGGTTTGCGGATTTACGCTGTCGTACACGCGCACCGGCTTGCAAAGTTGCGTTGCCAGCCAGTCTGCGCCGCCCCTGAGATAGGTAAGACCGCCACCTGTCAGAATAATGGGCGTCGTGCGAGGAATTTCCTTGTCGCAGTAACTGAAACTTTTGACAATGTACTGCGAAATCTGCTGTATGCGCGCCTTGATTACTTCGTTTGCCTGATGTGCGTCCACCGCTTTGCCGTTTACCGTGTAGATGTCGCCGTTTTTGACGTCAAGATTGAGGTTGACTTTTTCCAGAATCTGCATTGCAAAGGGGAAGTCGCAACCGAGCACCTGCATAAGGTCGCTGCCGAGATACGCGCTGCCGAGGGCGAAACTGCGTTCAAACAACAATGCGTTGCCGCCGCACAACGAAACCGTCGTTGTAAGGTGTCCTACGTCAATTACGATACAGTGGTCGGTACAACGCATTTGTTGCGCCACGTACTTTGCCTGCGCGTCGCAAGCGTTGAAGTAGGTAACGTTGGTAATGCCGATGTTGCTTAGCGCACGCGAAACAGTCTTTTTGAAGTAGTTTTTCATGTAAGAGAAACTGACAAGTCCCGTAAGTTTGCTTGCAATCGTGCCAACCGCGTCGGTTGTTTTTATTGCGCCGTCGATGATGAAGTAGACCGGTTTGCCGCCAAGCGGAGTGTAGTCCGCACCGCAACCGTAGATGTCGGCTTTTTTGACGATTTCGTTTACGTCGTTCTGGTCGAGCTTGGTCTTACTGCGGTAAATAATGCTGGCTTCGCTTGTGGCGACGGCGCAAAACGCACCGGGCACACCGACGTACAGATTGTTGATTGAAGTTTTTGTCTTTTCCTCAACCTGACGGATTGCGCCTTCGATGGCGTCCTTGATTGTGTTCGGTTCGTACCAGGCGTTGTCGTCAAAGCCGTTGTAGTTAGTTTGACCTACCGCCTTGATGACAAATTCACCGTCGTCGGAAACTTTAGTAGCTGCCATACAGGTGATTTTGCCCGAGCCAAAGTCAAGAATATTGACAAAATTGTTTTTCATTTGTGTTAACCTCCGAAATTAGGCACGAGTGCCGCCTAAAGGAATTTATGAGAAAGTCGCCGAAAATCGGCTGACCTACAGGCGATTGAAACATGGTAAAAATGATAGCCGCCGAAAGGTCGTGATTGCCGAAGTATGTTACATATGGCAACGGGACCCGTCAAGGAATTAAGTCGCAGGCGACCGAGCGACGGAAAAA
>DPQS01000062.1:0-24867 GCA_003537755.1 Clostridiales bacterium
TGCACTTGAAAGTATAATTCACCTGCATGCGTAAAAAGCGGTCGGATTATGTCCGACCGCTTTTACTTTGTCTTTGCTTACTACTTTTACTTGTTATTTTACTTTTACTTGTTATTTTACTTTTACTTGTTATTTTACGCTTACTTGTCGCTTAGCTTTTGTTTGGCTTTTACAGCAATTCTGCGATTTTTGCCGTCATTTGTTCGTTTGTTATGCCCAGCGACTTCAACAGTTCGTTGGGATCGTAGCGGTCATAAAATACCTTATTAAGCCCGTAAGTGAGCACTTTAACATCGGTTGTTGCGTAGTGGGCAGCAATTTTCTGTCCCAGTCCGCCGTCAAGAATGCCGTCTTCCAGGGTAACTACTACTTTGCAATTCTTTGCTATCTCGTCAAGCGTTGCGGCGTCAATGGTGCTTGCGTTACGTGCGTCGGCAAGCGTAGGCGTAAAGCCGAACGCCTTTTCGATGTATTCCGCAAGCGACTGTCCCTTTGCGTAAAAATCGCCGAGTGTAATTACGGCTACTTTTTCGCCGTGTTGCGTTACGTTGTATTTTGTAGGGTCGTAGGGCTGCTGTGTCGTGCCGTCGGTTACCGCATTGCCCGGCATAAGTATGATTACGGGACGGTTCGCCTTGTCAAGCGACCAGTCCAGCATGGACACGAGTTCCGCGCGGTTGGAAGGTGCAAGCACGGTGAGATTTGGTATGTTGGAAAAAGCCGAAATGCCGAAAATCCCGAGGTGCGTAACGTCGGTCAGCCCGTCAAAGTTGGCGTAGTTAAGCAATATCGTCACCGCGTTGCCGTTTATACACAAGTCCTGCGACAGTTGGTCGTAGGCGCGTTGCATAAAGGTGGTATTGGTAATAATCAGCGGGTTTGCCCCGCCCTTTGCCAGTCCGCTTGCCATGGCTACCGCTTGTTCCTCGGCAATGCCGACGTCGACAAATTTGCTGCCGAGTTTTGCACGCAGGTCGGGCGTAAAGCCGAAGCTGCCCGGCATATTGGGCGTTACAAGAACAAATTTGTCGTCCGTTTCGGCGCGGCGCATTATGTACTCCCGTGCAACGGAAGTGTACGTGACAGGCGGCACAGACACTGTCGGCAGCCCCGTGTTGCGATTGAAAGGCACGGTCCAGTGCCATGCTTCTTTGTTTTGCTCGGCAAGTGCAAAACCCTTGCCCTTGGTAGTGTTGATGTGTACTACAACGGGGTGTTTGATGTCCTTGACGGAACGGAAAACCTTAATGAGAGACGCAATGTCGTTGCCGTTGTCCTCGTAGACGTAGTCCAGCCCGAATGCCTTGAAAATGTTGTTTGCGCTTGCGCCCTTGCTTGCGCGAAGGTCGGCAAGGCTTTTGTACAGTCCGCCGTGTGTTTCGGAAATGGACTGCTGGTTGTCGTTTACAACGATGATGAGGTTGCCGTTTATTTCCGAGCCGGCAACGTTAAGCCCCTCCATGGCTTCGCCGCCGGACAGCGACCCGTCGCCGATTACGGCAATTACGTTTTCGCTGCGACCAAGCAAATCACGCGCCTTGGCAAGACCGGTTGCAAGTGAAACGGACGTGCTGGTGTGCCCGATGTTGAACAGGTCGTGCTCGCTTTCATGCGGATTGCTGTAGCCGCTGTCCTCGGCAAAGCGGTCGTTGTCGATGTAGCCGAAGCGGCGCCCCGTCAGCATTTTGTGGGCGTAACTCTGGTGCGACACGTCAAACACGAATTTGTCGTGCGGCGAGTCGAACACGTAGTGCAGTGCGATTGTCGCTTCTACAAAGCCGAAGTTTGGTCCGCAGTGTCCGCCGACATGCGTAAGGCGGTTGAACAATCCTTCGCGGATTTCGCCTGCAAGTTGATTTAGTTCGGTAAGCGACAATTTTTTGATGTCGCCCGGCCCGTTGATATTTTTAAGAAGTTCGTACATATGCGCTCCTTGGCGTTTCGTCGTTCGTTTTGCGGCAAACGTTTGTTGCCGTGCAAGCGCGAGAAACGCGGTTTGTTTGTGTTATGTTGTAAGTTTAGCCCTTAAAGTTGACTTTAAGTCAAGCGTTTGAGGTAGAGTTTGTCTTATTATAATTTTTGCAACAATCGTTTTACGGGTGCGTCGCCGATTAAATGAATGCCGAACAACGCTTGGCGGATAGCTGAATTTAAGGTGCTGTTTTTACAACGGCATTACTTCAAGGGTGTTTGTCTTTTTTATTATGTTGAGCGGAACGAATGCGATGTGACGAAATTTTACATACGTATGTAAAATTTTACGACAATTTGACAAAAAAATATGAAAAGACACGGACGTAATCCGTGCCTTTTTCGATAGAATGAGGCTCAGTATTTTGACGTGCGGCGTGCCGTAAAGCCCTTTGCCCATTGCTTGGTGTAGTCGTGCAGTTCGTCAAGCGTTGCCGTGGACGATCCGCGGCAGTAGCGGATGTATTCAAACGTCAATCCCGAAACGAATACGTTGATTTCGATTTCGAGATACTGCTTGTCAACGCATCTCGTGTTGTCGTTGCACAGTTCCAGCAGTTTTGCGCAGGCAATGTTGCACAGTTTCTTTGCACTGAACAGCGACTCGTTGGAGCGGCAAAGAAGTTTGTAATTGTTGTCGTTTTCCCTGAGGTAGCGGAACAGCGTATCGATAAATTCGTCGACGTTACCGAGATTAAGCAGGGTGGCATTGTCGAAAAAACGTTCAAAGAGTTCGTTTTCGTAGTCCTCTGCCACGCTGAAAATGTCGTCGTAGTGGCTGTAAAATGCGCCGCGGCTCAGTCCTGCCCGCGTAACAAGTTCGGTTACGGTAATTTTGGAAAGTTCGCGTTTTTCCGCAAGTAACTCGGCAAAAGTCTTTTTGATTGTCGCGCGCGTTCTGCGTGATGCGTTGTTGAGGTTGCGTGCTTTCATTGGGATTTCTCCTTGTATTGTTTGTGTACATTGTACGCTTCTTTCCTTAAAACAAACTGGTAAATCAACAGGTGTACAGTGTAATTATGTGTACATTGTATAAATTTAGACATTGCGGCGAATATTGCACTTTTAATTTTCGACAAATTGATTTATAATATAGTGGTAAAAAATATCATAGGGTTTTCATTTGCCATCACTGACAACCTTGGCGATGCCATTTCCTGCGACGAAGTCGTTGGTTGGGTAAGCGACGCTAACCGTTAACGCAAAATCGGCAATCGTCACGCCAGCAAAAATCATCAGTGACGGCAATGGAAAACCTGACGATGCCGAAAGCCTGTTCCGCGCGCGGCACATTGCGGATTGGTGGGCTTTGCGACATCGAAAGGAGTGTAATATGTTGGAACTTAAAAAACTTTGCAAAGAATTTGAAAACCTGTCCACGGTAGAACGTACCGCATGTCTTGCCGATTGCTCGCTGCGCGTGCTCGGAAAACTTACGACGTTGGACATACCCGGAGTTGACCCCGTAGGCAGTCTTGTCAGTTTCATTCTCGGCGCAACCGTTGCCGACGGCGAACTGGACGAAAAGGAATATCTGCTTATTTACCCCACGCTTGTGCACACGTTCGGCGCAGACTTCGACTTTGCCTCCGTCAAGGAATCTTTCAAAAAGGACAAGGACGGGCGCAAGATGGTCAAGCAATACACGCAAAACCTTGTCGAGGTGCTTTCGCTTGTCGATGACAGCGTTGTGACAGACGTAATCATGTTGTGTCTGTGCGTGCTTAGCGTGGACGGCAAAGTGACGTTGAAGGAAAGAAACTATCTCAAAAAGTTGCTGAAGTAACCGGCGTTGTCGCGCTTCGATTGCGACTGTGTTGATTCTGTCGTGTTTTGGCAAGTGTAACGCTTCGGCAGTGCGCTTGCCCGGAAACTTCGGCGTTACAAAAATGTGCAGCGACAAAAAATAAAAATGTAGGCAGCGACGCAGCGACAAAAAATAATGTATTAAAGGGAAGAGTATGGAAACGTTTGTAAGAATTGCGCTGATTTTTGTTATCGGCGGATCGCTCGGCTGGGTGATCGAACTGATTTATCGCAGGCTTGCGCACAAAAAATGGATTAACCCGGGGTTTCTGGTAGGTCCCTGTTTGCCCATGTATGGCACGGGGCTGGTTTGTCTGTACCTGTTGTGCCTGCCGGAATACTCATTCATTGCCTCGCCCGTGTGGAAGGCGGTGTTTGTAATTGCGCTTCTCGGCGTGCTGATGACACTTGTGGAGTACGTGACGGGGCTGGTGTTTATCGTCGGCATGAAGGTCAAACTGTGGGACTACTCCAAGTGCCGGGGCAACATTCAGGGCATCATTTGCCCGCTGTTCAGCTTCTTCTGGACGGTGATTGCAGCCGTATACTACCTGTTTGTGCACAAATGGATTGTAATCGCGGGTGAATGGATCGGCAGCAATCCGCTGTTTTCCTTTTTCGTCGGGATGTATCTCGGCGTAATGCTGGTGGACGTTTGCTACTCGTTCCATATCGTTACAAAACTGCGCAAGTGGGCAGCCGAGCACAAGTCTACGGTAACGCTTGAGGAACTGAAACTTTCCATGAAGGTGCGTGCCGACAAACTGAAACAAAAAATCGGCTTCCTGTTGCCTTTCCGCGGTAAAAACGACCTTACCGAGGACATCGAACATTACAAAAACGAAGGCAACAAAGCAGCATAAAGCAGCGGAAGAAAAAATACTTTTGCAATGCCGCGATTGGTTTCGTGTGGGCTGAAACTCCTGTCGACAACTTTTCCGCGAAGTTAGTTCCACAAGAAAGTGCGTAAAAGTGTATCCGTTTAATTGACACCCGACAATTGTCGGGTGTATTTTATTTGTATCAATATGAAAATTGCTTCATGTTCGTGTCGGTGATTATGCTAAGACAATAATGCGAAAATGCGTAAAGAGGTGAAATATTATGTACAAGACGATTGCGAAAGTTGACGGAATGAGATGCGGTATGTGCGAGTCGCACGTAAACGACGTTGTAAGACGTAATTTTGACGTAAAGAAGGTAAATGCTTCGCACGCCAAGGGCGAAGTGGTGATTGTAAGCGAGCAACCTGTCGACGAGCAAAAGTTGCGTTTTGTCGTTGGCGAACAGGGGTATGCTGTCGGCATGGTAACAAGCGAAGAGTACAACCAAAAAGGCTTGTTCGGTTGGCTGAAAAAGTGACATTCTCTAACGTGTATGCCGTAAATGTTTTTTGACATTTTGCGGACAATCGAGTATTGTCACAGGGTGTGTAAGCGTGCGTGCAGTTAAGCGTAATTCGCCGTCGAAAGTGCGCAACTCGCCGTCAATGCAAAAGTCGCGCGGCTTGTCAAGCGTAATCGTGGCGTTGTCAAACGGCAGCATAAACCAGCTTTTGCACACTGTCGGTTGCCTGACGCCGCAAAAGAAAATACGAAAAAACGGGAAAAACATTTTTGCCCGATTAAAGAGATTATCGTTGCCGCAACTTTTTACCCCAAGTAGGTACGGTTGCGGCTTTTTGTCGTACATTTTGTTGAACGGAAAGCCGAAGCAAGTGTTGTTTTTGATTGCCATAAGCAGCGTATATTCGCCGTCAAACGATTTACCGTCAATGTTTATCTTTGCTTTAATCTTGTGACTTTTGTACCATTTAAGTACTTGCAATATGTACGCAAAGCACTTTAAGCGGCGTTTATCGGCACATTTAGTGCTGTAACCGATTTCGGTAAAACTTCCTGTGGCGCAAACGTAGCCGAAACTTTGTCCGTTGCAGTCACCGACAAAATTTATGCTGTCTCCGAGGTGTCGCGTTTCGTTGAACGTACCGCACGGTACAAAAAATATAGGCTTGTCGCGGTAATTGTCAAGGGCGTTTTTCAACGTTCCGTCGCCGCCGCAAACCACAACGGCGTCACAGTCACGGCAGGGTGCTTTGCCGTCGTCGCTGTAGTGCACCTCGGTGTCGTTGCCAAGCATATCGATGATTGCGGCAAGGTTCAGTTTGTTGCAGTTTCCGCTGTTGCGGTTTATTATTACGTTGTATTTCACCTGCCGCCTCCGCTTGTTATAGTATGATTTACAACTAAATTGTGTTTCGTTTGCGGCAAACTATGCGCTTGACAATGCGGTGCGGCAGGTGGTATTATTGAAAAAACGAATTTTGAATTTTCTGTCAGACAGAACGTTTGATAATGGCGATGGAAACAATGGGGTAAATTATGAATACAAGGACTTGTCGCACGGAAATGTTGCTTGGCAACGACGCTTTGACAAAACTTAAAAATGCGCATGTGGCGGTGTTCGGACTGGGTGGCGTAGGCAGTTTCTGCGCGGAAGCGTTGGCTCGTGCAGGCGTGGGCGCGCTTACAATCGTTGACGACGATGTGATTGCCGAAAGTAACATCAACCGCCAACTTTACGCGTTGACAAGTACCGTCGGCAGACTGAAAACCGACGTCGCCGCCGAGCGTATTGCCGACATCAATCCCGACTGTATTGTCACGAAAAAAGCTATACGTTTCGACAAAACGACAACGGATTCTTTCGATTTTGACAAATACGACTACGTTGTGGACGCCATTGACACAGTTACGAGTAAGTTGCTTCTTGCGGAAATCTGTACGGCTCAGGGCGTGCAGGAAGTGTCTTCCATGGGTACGGGAAACAAACTGGACCCGACGGCATTCCGTGTTGCCGATGTGTCTGAAACAAAGATTTGTCCCCTTGCCAAGGTCATGCGGCGCGAACTGAAAAAGCGCGGCATAACCGCGCTAAAAGTGGTGTACAGCGAGGAAGAACCTCTTGTCCCCGCGCAACTGGAAACTTCCGCCAGACGTCAGACTCCCGGCAGCGTATCTTTTGTTCCGCCCGTCGCCGGCATGATCCTCGCAAGCGTTGTAATCAAGGGCTTGATATAATCGATTGCCGCTTTGCGCGGAATTGAGTTGGTTGTGTTTTACATAAAATGGTAGAAGGTGGTTAATCGCGCTGAAAGCCACCTTTTGTTATTCCTGTTATTTTTTTTCGGTTTACTCACGCTTTTTGAAATGTTTTGTTGATAGGGTTTCCATTCGCCATCACTAACCACCTTGGAGATGCCCTTTTCCGTTCTTTCGCGTGGAAGTTCGCTTTGTGTGCTAAACTAACAAAAAGGACAAACCCGTTCGTGACGAGTTTGTCCTTTATATTATTTGGGAAAATTACTTACTTTTCTTTCTGTGGAAAGCGCGGAAGACAAGTTTCTGCAATTCCACAATCGGAATGATGCTGAACGCCAGTGCAAGTGCGATTACGTATTCCGTAAAGTTGATTATTGCGTTGCCGTTTGCGTCTGCAAAGTGGAAGAAACTGTTGACTCCGGGCACAAAAATCACGGCGGTGGTCAGCACAAGCGAACTAATCATTGCAACCCACAGCAACTTGTTGTGCGACTTCAGGCTGAACACGCTCTTGTGCATGCTGCGTGCGTTGTACGCATGGAACAATTCCGCCATGGACAGCGCAAGAAATGCCATTGTCATGCCCTGGTTGCTTTGCAAGCCGCTGTGTTCTATTGTTTCTCCGATAAAGTACGCCGCAAGCGTAATGCCTGCAAGCACTATTCCGTGAAATACTACGTTTATGCCCAGTCCGCCCGCAAAAATGTTTTCGTCTTTTTTACGCGGCAGACGGCTCATCGTGTCTTTCTCGGCGGGTTCCATGCCAAGCGCGACGGCAGGCAGACAGTCGGTTACAAGGTTTATCCACAGCAAGTGGCTGGGCAGAAGCAGTGTAAAACCGCAAATGCTTGCTATAAACACGGCAATTACTTCGGCGAGGTTGCTGCTGAGCAGAAATTGTATTGCCTTACGGATGTTGTCGTAGATACGGCGACCTTCGCCTACGGCGGTAACGATGGTGGCAAAGTTGTCGTCCGACAGCACCATGTCGGCGGTTGCTTTGGTTACGTCGGTACCGGTAATGCCCATGCCTACGCCTATGTCGGCGGACTTGATACTGGGTGCGTCGTTTACGCCGTCACCGGTCATTGCGCACACTTTGCCGAGTTTCTTCCAGGTGTTGACGATACGCACCTTATGCTCCGGCTGCACGCGTGCGTATACGGAGTAGTTGCCGATTACCTGCTCGAATTCCTCGTCGCTCAGCGTGTCCAGTACACTTCCCAGAATTGCCTGCGACGGGTCGGTGATTATCCCCAGTTGCATTGCGATTGCCACGGCAGTGTCGATGTGGTCGCCGGTAATCATAATGGGACGGATACCTGCTTCGCGGCACTGCTGTATTGCGCCGATTACTTCGGGACGTACCGGGTCAATCATTCCGCACAAGCCTACAAACACCATGTCGTGTTCGATTGCTTCGGGCGTTACGTCCTCGGGCAGAGAGTCGTGGTACACAAGCGCGGCGGCAAGTACGCGCAAAGCCTTGTCTGCCATTGCTTTGTTGGCGGCAAGTATTTCTGCACGCATTTCGTCGGTTAAAGGTACCACTTTGTCATCTTTAACAGCCTTTGTGCAACGTTTCAGTATTTCGTCGGGCGCGCCCTTGGTGTACTGTACAACCTTGTTGCCGACTTTGTGCAATGTGCTCATCATCTTGCGCATGCTGTCAAACGGTGCTTCGGCAACGCGCGGCATAGAGTCTTCCAGTTTGTCCTTTGCCAGCCCTTCGGCGTTGGCGTAGTTGACAAGTGCGCACTCGGTGGGTTCGCCTACCGCCTGTCCGTCGTTAAGTTGGGCGTCGCTGCACAAAGCCATTGCGGTGGCAAGCAGTTTTTTGTCGTCGCCATAAGTGTCTACGACGGTCATTTTGTTTTGCGTAAGTGTGCCTGTTTTGTCCGAGCAGATAATTTCGGCGCAGCCCAGTGTTTCCACCGCTGTAAGTTTGCGGATGACGGCGTTTTTCTTGCTCATGTTTGTTACGCCGATACTCAGCACGATTGTGACGGTGGTGGCAAGACCTTCGGGTATTGCCGCGACAGCCAGACCGACTGCAACCATAAACGAATTTATTATTACTTCCGCGCTGACGGTGTTGGTTACAAACGCCTTGACAAGGTTGAACGCAAACATCACAACGCAGATGATAAGAATACCGACGGTCAGCACTCTGGAAAGTTGACCCATCTTTATTTGCAACGGTGTTTCTTCTTCTTTTGCCTGCGCAAGCACGTTGGCGATTTTGCCCATTTCGGTAGCCATGCCGGTTGCGACTACCACGGCTTTTGCACGTCCGTAAGCAATGGTGCTGCCCATGAACAGCATATTTTTGCGGTCGCCGAGCGCGACTTTGCCGTCGATTGCATGCTCGAATTTGTCCACGGGCACGCTTTCACCTGTCAGCGCGGCTTCCTCTACCTTGCAACTGGCAACTTCCAGTATGCGGCAGTCGGCAGGTACGCTGTCGCCTGCTTCAAGCAGCACAATGTCGCCGACAACAATGTCACAGCTGTTTACAAATTGCATTTTGCCGTCGCGCAGCACCTTGCAGTGCGCTTCGGTCATGTTTTGCAGGGCTTCTATTGCCTGTTCGGCTTTGCTTTCCTGCACGACGCCGAGAATGGCATTAAGCAGTACAACCGCCGCAATGATGATGACGTCGGCAAAGTCCTGCACCGTCGGGCTTGCTTCCTGCACGAGCGTCAGCACAAGGCTTACCACGGCTGCAATCATCAGAATGATTATCATCGGGTCGGACAGTTGCTTGAAAAACTTGACGATTATCGGCGTTTTTTTGCCTTCGGCAAGTTTGTTTTTGCCGTTTGCGGCAAGACGGTGTTGTGCCTCTTCGGTGGACAAACCGCCTGACTGCGAGCCGACTTCGCCAAGTACCGCGTCGGATTCGTTTTGGTAGTAGTTCATTTTCTTCTCCTTGTAGTAGGTCGATGTAATTAAAAAAGACTCACGCAACCGAAAAATATTGTCAATCGGTCACGTGAGTCTCATTTTTTTACAACGTTGCCAGACGGCGTTTGCCGTCGTGAAGTTGTTGGCAATGTTTCGCAAAAATTGCGCAAATTACTCCCCCACATATTAAGTTGTGAGGCGGCGCAAAGCCAACCTTCTGCCATATTATATATTATGTAGTCGGCATTGTCAACTTACTTGAGAAAAAATATTTATAGACGGGGTTAATTTTGTTACCGCCGATAATTTTCTCGCGTGTGGCAAAACGCGATTGCGCTTTTGGCTGCGGGCGACTTTTGCGTGGCGCAGTTTGTCGGCACGGGGCATTTTGCGTGCGTTGCGGGTACGGCGTGTAATTGCGGCAGCGGTAATACAGGCGGTTGTTGTGACACATCGGCGGCTGTCAATCAAATCGTTGACTTTACCGACGAAGTTTGGTAAAATCATATGTAATTAAACTGCCAAGAAAAGACATTCGGTTGCGGTGCGTGACCGAATCGGAGGTTACATGAGCAAGCCCCTTACGGAAATGGTGGAACTGATTTTCGAGTACTATCCGCGTGTGCGAAAATCGTTCCGCAATCTGGTGTCAATAAAAGACGTCCCCATATCCATGACGCAACTTACCTGCCTCAACATACTGGACAAAAACGAGTACCTGTCCATGACGGAACTGGCAAACGACCTTAACATGAGCAATCAGCAACTTACCAAGGTTGTGGACGTGCTTGTCGGCTTTGACATGGCGGAGCGTTACGTAGATCCCAACAATCGTCGCAAAATCTGTGCAAAGGTTACGCCGCACGGACGTGAAACGCTTGCCGCGCTGAAAAGCGAAGTCAACCGCAAGCTGACCTTTGTTTTGCGCAAAGCCAGCGACGAGGACGTGGACAAACTGTACGAAAGCATAAACTGCTTTGCCGTATTTTTCGGCTACGATAAGGACTGATATGTTACCGCAAAAGACCTTTTTGAAACGTCGCTACGAACTGTTTGAAAGCGACTTCGATGTAAACAACAACATCAGACTCAACCGCTTTATGCAACTGTTGCAAAATGCCGCAACCGAACACGCCGAAAAGCTGGGCTTTGGCTGGGACGCTCTCAATGCGTGCAACGTGCTGTGGGTGCTAAGCAAGGTAAAAATCGTATTTCACGCGCCGATTGTAAAGGGCGCGACCTGTCTGGACATTGTTACCTGGCCCAAGGCACCCAACAAATTTTTTGCAGACAGACTGTTTGAAGTGTACGACGACAAAGGCGCGCACGTGGCAAGCGTCCTGTCGGTGTGGGTTGTCATTGACAAGACGGCTCGCAGAATGGTTTCCGCAGACAGACTTGCCGACCTGTACAAAGCCGACTTTGACGAAGCGACTGTGGACGTTACGGCGGACTTCGTTCGCCTGAGAAACGGCGACGACTTTGCGCCTGCATACACGCTGCCCGTCATGCGCAGTCTGCTGGACGTAAACAAGCATGTAAACAATACAAACTATGTTACTTTGGCAAGCGACGCGACAAGCGGACAAATGCCGGGCGTACTGGAAATAGTGTACCACAAGGAAATCGTCGGCGGCAACATCGAAGTTTCCGTGCGCCGCGGCGACAATTGCGAGGACGTGGTGGGTGTTGTGGACGGCGTGTTGTGTTTTACGGTTCATTTCGAATACAAATTTTAACAATTCGGTCGCTACCTTAGCGTGGCGACCGTTTTTTTTACGTCATCTTTCCGTACTGCTATATCGATAGTGATATACCGGTATGCAAATAGAATAGTTGAGTTTTTTTTTGTTTAGTGTTATTATATAAACAATCAAAATGGGGAACTTTGGGAGAAAATGCCCGAAGTTGACTTTTGATGTAACGTTGAGCGACCTTTTCAGGCAAAATCCGCAAGAAAAATCGCATGCGGACGCCAACGAAAAACGGCAAAACTACCAACTACCAAGGAGGACTATTCGGTATGAACAAGGTAACTATCATCGGCTCCGGACGCGTAGGTTCGACAATCGCATATTCGCTTACGTGCCGCGGACTGGCTCAGGAAATCGTCATCATCGACATCGCCGCCGACCGCGCTATGGGCGAAGCGCAGGACATTCGTCAGGGTCTCAGCTACGACAGCAGCTGCATCGTGTATGCAGGCAACTACGAGGACGCAAAGGGTTCGGACATCGTCATCATCACGTCCGGTATCGCTCGTAAACCCGGTCAATCCCGTCTGGAACTGATTCAGACAAACATCGGCATTCAGAAGTCAATCATTCCTCAGATCACAAAATACGCACCCGACGCGGTGTACATCATGGTAAGCAACCCGGTAGACATCCTGACCTACTCTTTCTGCCGTCTGTCCGGCGTCCCCGAAAACAGAGTAATCGGCAGTGGCGCAATCATCGACACGGCACGTCTTCGCAGCCGTATCGCAGATTACTGCGGACTGGAAGTAGGCAACGTACACGCTTACATGTTCGGCGAACACGGCGACAGCGGATTTACCCCGTGGAGTCTTGCGCGTATCGCAGGTATGCACGTTGACGAGTATCAGGCGGCTGTCGAGTCGGAAGAAAACCAGATCTTCACAACCAAAATCGACATCCCCGAAATCGAAAAATATGTGCGCGAATCGGGCAGCAAAGTTATTTCCCGCAAGGGCGCAACCTTCTACGCAATCGCAAGCACCGTTTGCTACATCGTCAAGGCGGTTCTGACGGGCAGCAACACGGCAATGACCGTTTCCGCAATGATGCACGGCGAATACGGCATCGACGACGTTTGCCTCAGCACCCTCAACATCGTGGGACGCAACGGTATCGTTGGCAAAATCAACAGCAAACTTACCGACGAGGAAGTTGCCAAACTTCAACACAGCGCAGACGTACTTAAAGGCACAATCGCACAGGTTACGCTGTAATAGTTACCGACAAACGACCTTTAACGCCGCATGGCGGTACTTGTTTGCCGCCGCCGGTGCAAATAAATAAACGGAGAAACGTAATGGAATACCGTATCGAAAAAGACACAATGGGCGAAATGAAAGTGCCCGCCGACAAGTACTGGGGTGCACAGACCGAGCGCAGCCACGAAAACTTTCTTATCGGCACGGAAGTAATGCCTCGCGAAATTACACATGCGTTCGGCATACTTAAAAAGGCAGCTGCCATCGCCAACTTCAACCTTGGTAAGTTGACCGAAGAAAAGAAAAACATCATTACCGCCGTTTGCGACGAAGTAATCAGCGGATCACTCAACGAACACTTCCCGCTTGTGGTGTGGCAGACGGGCAGCGGAACGCAATCCAACATGAACGCCAACGAAGTAATTGCCAACCGCGGCAACCTGATTGCCGGCAGCAAACTGCTTCACCCCAACGACGACATCAACAAGTCACAAAGCAGCAATGACACCTTCCCCACGGCAATGCACATCGCCGCGGTGATTGCAATCGAGGATCACCTGTTTCCTGCCATGGACAAACTTGCCGCAACGCTTAAACGCCTCGAGGCGGAAAACGAAGGCATCGTAAAGAGCGGTCGTACCCACTTGCAGGACGCAGTGCCCATTGCATTTTCGCAGGAAATCAGCGGTTGGCGCGCAATGATCGAAAAGACCAGAGCGCAAATCGAGCTTACCTT
Source organism: Clostridiales bacterium (assembly GCA_003537755.1). Classification (GTDB taxonomy): domain Bacteria; phylum Bacillota; class Clostridia; order Christensenellales; family CAG-314; genus Fimimonas. The sequence continues at coordinate 13,481 of DPQS01000062.1, forward strand.
GCCGAGCCTTAAACAACTGGCACTCGGCGGCACTGCTGTCGGCACCGGGCTTAATGCGCCCAAGGGCTTTGACGTGGAAGTTGCCAAGCAGGTTAGCGAAATTACAGGCAAAAACTTCGAAACAAGCGACAACAAGTACCACGCGCTGACAAGCAAGGACGCAATGGTGTTCGCTCACGGCGCAATGAAGGCACTTGCGGCAAACCTTATGAAGATTGCAAACGACGTGCGCTGGCTGGCAAGCGGTCCGCGTGACGGTCTCGGCGAAATCTTTATCCCCGAAAACGAACCCGGAAGTTCCATCATGCCGGGCAAGGTTAACCCCACTCAGTGCGAAAGCATGACAATGGTGGCGGTGCAGGTAATGGCAAACGACGTTGCCGTAAGTTTCGGCGCAAGCCAGGGCAACTTCGAACTGAACGTGTTTATGCCGGTAATTGCCTACAACTTCCTGCAATCGGCGCGTCTGCTTGCCGACGGAATTACTTCCTTTGAGAAGAACTGCGTAACGGGTATCCGCGCAAACAAGGAAAAGATGGCTCACAACCTGCACAACTCGCTTATGCTGGTTACGGCACTCAACCCCTACATCGGTTACGAAAACGCCGCAAAGACAGCCAAACTTGCTTACAAGGAAAACATTTCCCTCAAGGAAGCGTGCGTCAAACTCGGCTTCCTGACGGCAGAACGTTTCGACGAAGTTTTCCATCCCGAACAAATGGCATATCCCGACAAATAAGCGTGGCGCGACTTTGAAACGAGCGACCGATTGCGGCGCGTGCGGCGATTGTGCGTGTTGTCTGTAACGTCGCTCTTTGAGTGCAAGGCAGATTGTCTGTCGCGACCGGACGTTTGCCGACCAAAAATGTGCGCAAAAAACTAATACGTCTTGTAAATTTAATGACATTTTTGTTCAAAGCAGACGGAATAACGGTCAAAGGACGCAGACAAAAAGTCGTAAAAGGCAAATACTACTAAACAAAGAGAAAACTATGAAAATTCCTTACTATCCCGGTTGTACGCTCAAGACGCAGGGCAAGCAGTTGGACATTTACGCCCGACTGAGTGCCGAAGCGCTTGGCGTAACAATGGAAGAAATCGAAAACTGGCAGTGTTGCGGCGGCAGTTACGGCACAAGTCGTGACGAAATCGCAACCAAACTGTCGGCGGTGCGTGCGCTTGACTACGCAAAGCACAACGGAGGCAAGTTGCTTACGCTGTGCTCGGCATGTCACAACGTGATTAAGCGCGTCAACGACGACATGGCACACGACGACAACATAAGGACAAAAGTCAACAACTACATGCAACCGGACGAGCCTTACGGCGGCGAAACGCAGGTGATTCACTACATCGAAATGTTGCGCGACATTGTGGGCTTTGACCAAATCAAAAGCAAGGTGGTTAATCCAATCGGCAAAAAGGTGGGCGCGTACTACGGATGTCTGCTACTTCGCCCCGGTAAGGTTATGGCGTTTGACAATCCCGAAAACCCCACAATCATCGAAGACTTTCTGGCGGCAATAGGCGCGGACGTGGTGAAATACCCCATGCGCAACGAGTGCTGCGGAGCATACGTAGGGCTTAAGGACGAAACCACGCCGACAAAGCGCAGCCGCATGGTACTGGAAAGTGCAAAATCCGCCGGTGCGGAAATGATTGTCACCGCCTGCCCGCTGTGTCTGTACAACCTCAACAAGTACAATGACACCGACGTCAAAGTGGTGTACTTCACGGAATTGCTGGCGGAAGCCCTGGGGGTGAAGTAAAATGAACAATCAGGAAATGAAACAAACCCTCATTCAGCGCAGCGGCACAAACGTGGCAAAGTGCATGAAATGCGGCAAGTGCAGCGGACGTTGTCCCGCGTTCAGACAAATGGACATCAAACCGCACCAGTTTGTAAGTTATCTTGTGCAAGGCAAGGTGGACAAATTGCTTAAAAGCAAGGCAATCTGGCAGTGTCTGTCCTGCATGGAATGTGTCGAGCGTTGCCCGCGCGGCGTGGCACCTCAGGCGGTTGTGGAAGCAGTCCGCACGACGGTTACGCGTATGCAAGACAACAACGGCGTGATGGCGGAAGACATACCGCCGATTGTAACCGAGTTGGTGCCGCAGCAGCTATTAGTCACCGCCTACCGCAAGTATAACAAGTGAGCGACGGCGTATAGCGGCACACCTTGACACTGCGTGGACACGCGACTGCGGGTCATGTACGTCTGTGTACACTTCCCTTGTCGCCCGTCCCAGCTGTGTCAATCTGTACCACTCTCCGCCGTCTGAGCAAGTGGCAGTATATTTCTGTCACAACCGCGCTCAATCGCCTGTTGCGGCTCTCTGCACCAATCTGTGCCGTCTGAGCAGGCGGCGTGACGAAAAAAAACAGTATCCTTTTTGGAAAAAACAATAGTATTGCTGCACTCAATCACCGGATGAAGCAATGTATGAAAGAGGATACGGAAAATTAACTTTTAATATCTAAGGCAAAAATAGATACTAACAACTACAACCCCACCCTATGCAAAGTTTTTGCAGAGGGGTTCGGGGAGTGAGCTTTTTGCAAAAAAGGCACTCCCCGAAAGAAAAAAACACATAAGAGAGAAAAACAAATGCAAAAAATCGGTGTATTTATTTGTTGGTGCGGTAGCAACATTGCCGCAACGGTAGACGTCGAGCGTTTGGCAAAGGAAATCAAGGCCGAACCCGGCGTGGTGTATTCCGCCGACTACCAGTACATGTGTTCCGAAAACGGACAACAACTAATCAAAAACGCAATCAAAGAGTACGGACTTACGGGTATCGTAATCGGCAGTTGCTCGCCGCGTATGCACGAAGCCACATTCCGCAAGACGGCGGAAAGCATGGGACTCAACCCCTACATGGTGGAAATTGCCAACCTGCGCGAACAATGCAGTTGGATTCACAAAGACCGCGAAGAAGCAACAGCCAAGGCTCTTATTCTGTTGCGCACGGCAATTGCCAAGGTACGTCTCGACGCTCCTCTGACGGCAGGCGAAAGCCCCGTTGTCAAGCGCGCGCTGGTAATCGGCGGCGGTATCGCTGGCATTCAGGCTGCGTTGGACATTGCCGAAGCAGGCTTCCCCGTGGACATAGTGGAAAAAAATCCCACAATCGGCGGTCGTATGGCGCAACTGGACAAGACATTCCCCACGCTGGACTGCTCGGCTTGTATTCTGACGCCCAAAATGGTGGACTGCGCTCAAAGCGACAAAATCGACATCCTGTCTTACAGCGAAGTCGAGGACGTCAAAGGCTTTGTGGGCAACTTCAAGGTTACCATCCGCAAAAAGGCTCGTTACGTTGACGAAACCAAGTGCACGGGCTGCAAAGTGTGTATGGAAAAGTGCCCGTCCAAAAAAGGTCTTAACGAATTTAATATGGGGCTCAACAACCGCACGGCAATTTACATTCCGTTTGCGCAGGCTATCCCCAACGTTGCGGTAATCGATCCGCAGCAATGTCTGAAACTCAAGACGGGCAAGTGCGGTATCTGCAGCAAGTTCTGCGGTGCAGGCGCAATCAACTACGAAATGAAGGACGAACTCATCGAGCGCGAATACGGCGCAATCGTAGTTGCGACGGGTTTCCGTCCCATTGCCCTGGACAACTTCAACGAGTACGGCTATGCCGACAACAAGGACGTTGTTACTTCGCTTGAACTGGAACGTCTTATGAATGCGGCAGGTCCCACAAACGGTGTGCTGCTTCGTCCCTCCGACGGCACTCACCCCAAGGTAATCACCTTTATTCAGTGCGTAGGTTCACGTGACGTAAGCGGTTGCGGCAAACCGTACTGCAGCAAGATCTGCTGTATGTACACGGCAAAGCACGCAATGCTTATCCGCGAAAAGTACCCCGACACGGAAGTGCACGTATTCTACATCGACGTGCGTTGCCCCGGCAAAAACTACGACGAATTTTACCGTCGCGCAGTCGAACAATACGGCGTTGACTACATCAAAGGTATGGTCGGCAAGGTGTACAATCAGGACGGCAAACTGATGGTGCAGGGCAGCAACCTTATCGACAACGAACAGGTTACAATCGCAAGCGACATGGTGGTGCTTGCCACGGCAATCGAACCGGAACCGTCCGTGCGCAAGATCGCAACGTTACTTACCGCAAGTATCGACACCAACAACTTCCTCAACGAATCCCACCCGAAACTTCGCCCTGTGGAATCCCCCACGGCAGGCGTGTACCTTGCAGGCGTATGCCAGGGACCCAAGGACATTCCCGAGACGGTTTCGCAGGCTTCGGCATGTGCGGCTAAGGTAATCGGTTTGCTTGTAAAAGACCATCTCAAAACAAATCCCTGCGTTGCTCACAGCGACGAAAACATGTGCAACGGCTGCAGTCAGTGCGCAAACGTGTGTGCATACGGCGCAATCACCTATGTGGACAAAGAGTTCCGCATCGGCGGTGGCAAGACGGAAACAAGACGCGTGGCGTCTGTCAACCCGGCAGTGTGTCAGGGCTGCGGCGCATGCACGGTTGCTTGTCCGTCGGGCGCAATGGATCTCAGTGGATTCAGTACATCTCAAATCTTGTCGGAGGTTGAAGCGATATGCAAGAGGTAAACAACACGACAATTACTACCGAAAACAAACCTTTTGTGCCCAACATCGTGGCATTTTGCTGCAACTGGTGCAGTTACGCAGGCGCAGACCTTGCCGGATCCAGCCGCTTGAGTTACCCTGCAAATGTCAAGATTGTCCGCGTGCCTTGCTCCTGCCGCGTAAACCCGACATTCGTGCTGAAGGCATTCCAGCAGGGTGCCGACGGCGTGATTCTGTGCGGTTGCCACCCCGGTGACTGCCACTACGTAACGGGCAACTACTACACACGTCGCCGCATGGCTTTGCTGTTCAGTTTCCTGGACTATCTCGGTATCGAAAAGGAACGTACCCGCGTGGAGTGGGTGTCCGCAGCCGAGGGCGCAAAGTTCTCGCAGGTAATGAACGATTTCGTGGCGCAGGTAACGGCACTGGGCGAAAACAAACGCCTCAGCGACCTTCGCGTAAAAGGAGAGTAATATGAGCAAACTTCAACAAGCATTGGTGGCTCGTGCAACGCAACTCCTTGACGAAGGAACCGTTGCAAGAGTGGTCGGCTGGACCAAGGGCGAATTTGCCTACGACCCCAGCCCGGCAACATTTGAAACAAGCGCGGCGCTTGCCGACTTCGTATATGACGAATTTTGCGGATCAAACCTCAGCAAATACCTTGTAAACCTTGGCAAAAAGCCGGGCAAAACGGCAGTGTTTCTGAAACCCTGCGACACATACAGCCTCAACGAACTGATTAAGGAACATCGCGTAAACCGCGACAATGTGTACGTAATCGGCATCGAATGTCAGGGTAAGGCGGACAACTACAAGTTGGAGGCTCTCGGACTTACGTCGGTCAGCGGTGTTGAGTACAACGCGGATAAAGCCACTGTAAGTACCACAAACGGCACTTCAACGGTGGAAAAGGGCGCAATTCTGCTGGAAAAGTGCCTGTCATGCAAAGGCAAAAAGTTTGTGATTGCCGACGAAACAATTGTCATTGACGAAATGGCGGAAACGGCAAACGACCGCTTCAGCGAAGTTGCAAAGTTGGAAGCCATGACCGCTTCCGAGCGTTACGCCTTCTGGCAGGAACAACTCAGCAAGTGCATCCGCTGCAACGCATGCCGCAACGTGTGCCCTGCATGCACATGCACCAAGTGCGTATTCGACAACCCCAAGAGCGGTATCGCTGCCAAGGCAAACGACACCAGTTTCGAGGAACAGTTGTTCCACGTAATCCGCGCATTCCACGTGGCAGGTCGTTGCACCGACTGCGGCGAATGCTCACGCGTGTGTCCGCAACGAATTCCGCTGCAACTGCTCAACCGCAAGTTCATCAAGGACATTGACACGCTGTACGGCGATTTTCAGGCAGGCGAAGTTGCGGAAGGCAAAACGCCGCTTACAAGTTACACGACGCAGGACGTCGATCCTGTCGCGGTGTTCAACGCAAGGGAGGGCAAGTAAATGTTGAAAGTTTTACGTAGCAATCTGGACGCGTTTTACAAAACAATCGCCGACAACATGCCGTTGTATCTTCCTCTCGTAAAGGGCGGCGAAGTCAACTTCGGCTATTACACGGACGGCGCGACGGTGGACATAGACACCCTTAAGACCGTCAAGTCACCCAAGGACGTATTTTTCCCGCAAAGCGAAACGATGATGAAGTTTAAGACCGAAGGTAAGAACATCACCATCGAGGACGTGCGCAAAAATCTGCAACCGTATGTTGTTTTCGGTGTGCGTGCGTGTGACTACAAGGCGTTTACGGTGCTGGACAACGTGTTCCTGCAAGACCCCGTGGATACATTTTACCAACTTCGTCGCGAGTCGGGCGTAATCTTTACGCTGGCATGCGGCAAACCTCAGGACAGTTGCTTCTGCAGCGTGTTCGGTATCGACGCAAGCGACCCGATGGGTGACGTAACCTGCTGGCTGGACGACAATGCGCTGTACCTTCGCGCAAATACCGAAAAGGGCGAAAACGTGCTTAAATTTGCCGAAGGTCTTACTGAAAAGAGCGACGACAAGGCTGTCAAGGCAATTAAGAAGCAAAGCAAGGCAATTACGAAAGATTTGCCCTTTGCAAACCTTGACCTCAGTCGTTTCAAACCGGAAAACCTCAACGAGTTGTTTAATCTGCCTGTGTGGGACGAACTCAGTCAGGCATGCCTGGGGTGCGGCGCGTGCACATTTGTGTGCCCGACATGCCAGTGCTTCGACATCCGCGACTTCAGGACGGACAAGGACATCATTCGCTTCCGTTGCTGGGACAGTTGCATGTACAGCGATTTCACTCAGATGGCTGCCGCAAACCCCCGCACGACGCAGATGCAACGTTACCGTCAACGCTTCATGCACAAACTGGTGTACTACCCCTCGCAGTACGGCATGTACAGTTGCGTAGGGTGCGGCCGTTGCGTAAAGAAATGTCCGCAACACCTCAACATCGTAAAAGTTATCAAAAAGATAGGGGGAGAAAGCAAAAATGACTAACGAAAACCTTATCCCCAGGATCGGCGTAGTTACCAACGTGCGTAAAGATACCGCCGATGTCAAGACGTTCCGCGTGGTAGGTCTTGACGGAAAGAAACTGTTTGAACATCTGCCAGGTCAATGCGCAATGGTGTCCATTCCCGGCGTGGGCGAATGTATGTTCAGTATCACCAGCAGCCCCACAAACGAAGAGTTTATGGAATTCAGCATCAAGAAGTGCGGCTGCGTTACCGAAGTAATCCACAACATCGAAGAAGGTCAGCAAATCACCGTGCGCGGACCCTACGGACACCCCTTCCCCGTGGAAGGCGAGGACTTCAAGGGTCGCGACCTGCTGTTTATTGCAGGCGGTATCGGTCTTGCGCCCCTGCGCAGCGTAATCAACTATGTTCGTCACTACCGCAGCAATTACGGCAAAGTGGTGGTCGTGTACGGCGCGCGCAGCAAGGACGACCTTGTGGACATCGAGGAAATCCGCAACGAATGGGAAAACGAACCCAACTTCGAAGTGTACCTTACCATCGACCGTCCGCAGGATGGCTGGGACGGACACGTCGGCTTCGTACCCGCGTATGTCAAGGAACTGGGGCTTGATCCCACAATGACGGCTGTACTTTGCGGTCCGCCGATTATGATCAAGTTTACCCTTGGCGGACTGTTGGAACTGGGCTTCAGCAAGACACGCGTTTACACGACGCTGGAACTGCGCATGAAGTGCGGTATCGGCAAGTGCGGACGTTGCAACGTAGGCGACAAGTTTGTTTGCAAGGACGGTCCCGTATTCCGTATGGACCAACTGGACGAACTGCCCAACGAGTATTAAGAGGTGTCAAATGGAACAACAATTTGTAAATGTTTATTTTTTCGGTAAGCAATACAGCGTTCCTGCCAGCCTTACGATAATGAAGGCAATGGAATACGCCGGCTACCAACTTATTCGCGGCTGCGGTTGCCGTAACGGCTTCTGCGGTGCGTGCGCGACGTTTTACCGCATCAAGGGTAAGCAACAACTGCACACCTGCCTTGCTTGTCAGCAACAGGTAGAGGAAGGAATGTATGTGGCAACGCTGCCGTTCTTCCCCCTGGTCAAGCAGGTTTACGACATCAACAAGATTAAGCCTACGGAACAGATCATGATGCAACTGTATCCCGAAATTTACAGTTGTATCGGCTGCAACGCCTGCACGAAGGCTTGTCCGCAAGGGCTCAACGTAATGCAGTACATCGCCTACGCTCAACGCGGCGAATACGAAAAGTGCGCCGAAGAAAGTTTTGACTGTGTAATGTGCGGTATCTGTTCTTCACGCTGTCCGGCAGGTATTTCCCATCCGCAGGTTGCGGAACTTGCCCGTCGTCTGTACGGCAAGTACATCGCGCCGGAATGCAAACACCTTGAAAAGCGTGTCGCGGAAATCAACGAAGGCGACTTTGTCAAGATTATGGAAGATATCATGGGCAAGTCTATCGACGAGATGAAAGAGCTGTACAATCATCGTGACATCGAACAATAAGGAGGCGCAAAATGTATCAGTATAACGAAGAACAATTGGCGTCAATCAAAAAGGTCGAAGCCACAAGAGAACAACGTAAAAACAATCTTTTTCCCCGTATGACAGCGGACGAAAAGGACCAGGTGCTTAAAGAAAACCACCCCGACTACATCGAAAGCGCGTACGAAACGCTGAAAGTAGGTCCCAACAAGGGCGACAAAGTGCTGCACGAACTGGCAGACCTTCTGCAAGGTAAGTCGCGCGTGCTTGACAGCGACATCGACCTTGCCGATCCCGACTACGACACCGACGTGCTTGTGATAGGCGGCGGCGGTGCAGGCGCAAGCGCGGCAATCATGGCAAACGCCAACGGCGCAAACGTAATGATTGTTACCAAACTGCGTATCGGCGACGCCAACACGATGATGGCGGAAGGCGGTATTCAGGCGGCGGACAAACCCAACGACAGCCCCGCAATCCACTATCTCGACGCATTCGGCGGCGGTCACTTCGCCGCAAAGCCCGAACTGCTTAAAAAGTTGGTGTACGAAGCACCCGACGCAATAATGTGGCTCAGCAACCTCGGCGTAATGTTTGACAAAGACGCCGACGGCAACATGATTACCACTCACGGCGGCGGAACAAGCCGCAAACGTATGCACGCCTGCAAGGACTACAGCGGCGCGGAAATTATGCGTACTTTGCGCGACGAGGTGCTTAACCGCGGTATCCCCGTGGTGGACTTCACCGCAGCAATCGAAATCATCAAGGACGACAAAGGTCATGCCGCAGGTGCGGTGCTGATGAACATGGAAACCAAGGAAATCAAGATTGCTCGCGCAAAGACGGTAATCATTTGTACCGGCGGCGCAGGCAGACTGCATTACCAGGGTTTCCCCACCAGCAACCATTACGGCGCAACGGCAGACGGCCTGGTGCTTGCTTACCGCGCAGGCGCACGCCTGCTGTACGCCGACACTCTTCAGTACCACCCCACGGGCGTTGCCGAACCCACTCAGATTTTCGGCGCGCTTGTTACGGAAAAGGTACGCAGCCTCGGCGCGCAACTTGTCAACTCCGACGGCGAACCGTTTGTTTACTCGCTTGAAACCCGTGACGTAACCGCCGCGAGCATAATCCGCGAGTGCAAACGTCGCAACAAGGGCGTAAAGACGACCGACGGCATCGGCGTGTGGCTGGACACTCCGCTTATTGAGGAAATCAACGGCGAAGGCACAATCGAAGCGCGTATTCCGGCAATGCTGCGCATGTTTGGCAAATACGGCATCGACATCCGCAAGCAACCCATTCTTGTTTATCCCACCCTTCACTACCAGAACGGCGGTATCGACATCGACGGCAATTGCGAAACGACCACGGTGGAAAACCTGTTTGTCGCAGGTGAAGCCGTAGGCGGTATTCACGGACGTAACCGTCTGATGGGCAACAGCCTGCTGGACGTAATCGTGTTCGGTCGCGACGCAGGTATCGCAGCCGCGCAAAAGAGCAAGACTGTGGAAATAGGCGAACTGAGCCTTAAACACGTTGACGATTTCGCAAGCGAACTGGAAGTTGCAGGTATCCACCCGACCAAACTGTCGCCGCAGATTCTGCCCGACTACGCAAGAAAGCAAAAGTAATTTAACGGGAGGAAAGAAAATGTTGGAAACTATTGCTACCGTTTGTGAAATCGTCATGGTGGTGTGTTTCGGCGCAAGTTGGCCGTTCAACATCGTCAAGGCGTACAAGGCTCGCACCGCAAAGGGTACAAGTCTGCTTTTTATGGGACTTATCGGCTTGGGCTACGTGGCAGGTATTTTGTGCAAGGTGTTTCAATGGATTGACAAAGGCGGACTTAGTTGGCTTGCCTACGTTGCGTTTGGCTTTTACATTGTCAACCTGTTTATGATTGTTACGGGCACTGTGATTTACTTCCGCAACAAGCACCTGGACAGCGTGCGCGCGGCGGCAACATGTCACGACTGCGAAGTGCACAAGTAATCAAATTTTGCATACGTAAGCAAAATTTCGTTACAGATTAAACGAAATTCAGACGGCTGCCGCCTTTTTATTACAGCCTCTGCCGACAATAAAAAGGTGGCAGAAAAGCGAATTGTGCAAAACGTCGTCACATCAGCAAGGTACAACAAAACGAAAGTTTTTGTGTATACAAGAAACATTTATTACCAAGTGAAATTCAAATTTATGTGAGGTGCATCATGAAAAAAATCGATTTGACGCAGTACGGAATCACGGGCACGACGGAAGTTGTTTACAATCCTTCATACGACGTGCTGTTTGAAGAAGAAACAAAACCCGAACTTACGGGATATGACAAGGGACAGGTAAGCGAACTGGGCGCAGTCAACGTTATGACGGGCGTTTATACGGGTCGCTCGCCCAAGGACAAGTTTATCGTTGACGACGAAAACAGCCACGATACAGTCTGGTGGACAAGCGAAGAGTACAAAAACGACAACCACCGCGCGACAAAAGAAGCGTGGGCTGCCGTCAAGGAAATCGCTCAGAAGGAACTGTCCGACAAAAAGTTGTACGTAGTGGACGCATTCTGCGGCGCAAACAAAGACACTCGTATGGCTGTCCGCTTCATTATGGAAGTTGCATGGCAGGCGCACTTCGTAACCAACATGTTCATTCGTCCCACGGCGGAAGAACTGGCAAACTTCAAACCCGACTTTGTAGTGTACAACGCAAGCAAGGCTAAGGTTACAAACTACAAGGAACTCGGTCTCAACAGCGAAACGGCAGTAGTGTTCAACATCACCAGCCGCGAACAAATCATCATCAACACCTGGTACGGCGGCGA
>DPQS01000062.1:25029-26223 GCA_003537755.1 Clostridiales bacterium
GGTATGTTCTCCATGATGAACTACTATCTGCCGCTGAAGGGCATCGCTTCCATGCACTGCTCTGCAAACACAGATATGAACGGTGAGAACACCGCAATCTTCTTCGGTCTGTCCGGTACGGGTAAGACGACGCTCAGTACCGACCCGAAACGTCTGCTTATCGGCGACGACGAACACGGTTGGGACGACAACGGCGTGTTCAACTTCGAAGGCGGCTGCTACGCAAAGGTAATCAACCTTGACAAGGACAGCGAACCCGACATCTACAACGCCATCAAGCGCAATGCCCTTCTGGAAAACGTAACCCTTGACAGCGAAGGTCACATCGACTTCACGGACAAGACCGTTACGGAAAACACGCGCGTAAGTTACCCCATCTACCACATCAACAACATCGTGCGCCCCGTAAGCACGGCTCCCGACGCCAAGAGCGTAATTTTCCTGTCGGCAGACGCGTTCGGCGTGCTGCCTCCCGTCAGCATCCTGACACCGGAACAAACTCAGTACTACTTCCTGTCCGGTTTCACTGCTAAACTTGCCGGTACGGAACGCGGAATTACCGAGCCTACGCCGACATTCTCCGCTTGCTTCGGACAAGCATTCCTTGAACTGCACCCCACAAAGTACGCTCAGGAACTTGTCAAGAAAATGAAGAAGAGCGGTGCCAAGGCTTACCTTGTCAACACGGGTTGGAACGGCACGGGCAAGCGTATCAGCATCAAGGATACGCGCGGTATCATTGACGCAATCCTCAGCGGCGCAATCAACAATGCTCCCACAAAGACCATTCCGTACTTCAACTTCACCGTTCCTACGGAACTTCCCGGTGTGGACAGCGGTATTCTGGACCCCAGAGATACCTATGCCAACGTTGAAGACTGGAACACCAAGGCAGTTGACCTTGCAGGTCGCTTCGTCAAAAACTTTGTCAAGTACGAAGGCAACGAAGCAGGCAAGGCACTTGTTGCAGCAGGTCCTCACATCGACTGATTACTTCACTGAAACACAAAAACCGTCCCGCGCTTGCGGGACGGTTTTTCTATTGTACCCGAAATTGCTTCGGACATTTATGTCATGTTGAGCGGAACGAAGTGTAGTCGAAATTTAACTTTGCCACGTAAATTAACCCTAAGTTTCTTTTATTTTACTACTAACGATAGTTTCTTTGTTTTAGTAGGTGCACGCTCCGTGCTC
>DPQS01000062.1:26453-27363 GCA_003537755.1 Clostridiales bacterium
AGGTGCACGCTCCGTGCTCCCCCCCCGGAAGGGTACCGCATAAGTAATTGTTTTATTCCTTGTTTAAGAGATGTTTGCAGGCAGTGTTTCTTCTATTTGTGACGCTTGCCGCGTATAATTGCGTATGAACATTGTGTGGACGGTGGCTACCGCCGTAAGTTTGGCCGTACTGTTGTTTGTCGCGCCGGACAAGTCTTTGTCGGTGTTTATCGACGGGGCGGAGACGGCTGTCGGGTTCGGCGTAAAGCTAATTGCGGTGTACTGCGTGTGGCTGGGAATATTCGAAATTGCCGACAGGTGCAACGCCGTGCAGAAACTGGCAAAGTTGCTTGCGCCGATAAACAGACTGCTGTACGGAAAAATCGAAGCGGAAGCCGCTAATTACATTGCGCTCAACGAAGCGTCCAATCTGCTTGGCGTGGGCAACGCCGCAACGCCGTCGGCAATCGAAGCTATCAGGCGGCTGGAACACGGCGAAACGCTGAGTAGAGCAGGCGCGGTGTTGTTTGTGGTAAACGCAAGCGGTGTGCAACTTGTGCCGACGACCGTCATCGGACTGCGTGCGCAGGCAGGCTCTGCTTCGCCATCGGACATACTTTTGCCCACGTTTATTTCTACCGTGCTGACGGCGGTAGTCGGGATTGTGCTTGTGTGCCTTGCCTACCCGAAACGTAATGAAAAAACAGATACGTATCAACAATCTGACGACGGAAACGCAAATTCGGCAGGCAAAATAACTGCGGAAAACGGCTGTTTAGCAAGTGAAAACGGTGTGAAAACAGCGAGTAAAAGCATGGAAAAAACAAATGTCGGCGCAGGTTAAACGCACAAAATGAACTACATTGTACCTGTAATACTGTTGCTCACCCTCGTGTGGGGACTGTGTAAAAAAGTAGACGTCTACGGCGGG
>DPQS01000062.1:27574-47162 GCA_003537755.1 Clostridiales bacterium
GGCGGGTTTGTGTGCGGCGCGAAAAAAGCCGTTCCGCTTGCCGTTGATATTTTCCCTTATCTTGCGGCGATGTTTATTATGGTAAACGCGCTTCGATTGAGCGGCGTCGGAGCGTGGATTGTCAGTGTTCTTGCGCCGCCGTTCGGGCTTGTGGGGGTGCCGCCCGAGTTGGTGGAACTGATGCTGCTACGCCCCTTTTCCGGCAGCGGAAGTCTTGCGATACTTTCCGACGTTTACGCGCGGTACGGCGCGGACAGTTACGTAGGACGGTGCGCAAGCGTCATTATGGGAAGTAGTGAAACAGTGTTTTACGTGGCTGCGGTGTATTTTGCGGGCACCGTGGTGAAACGCACGGGGTGGGCAGTGCCTATCGCGCTGTTTACCAATCTTGTCGGCGGCATTTGTGCGTGTTTACTGTGCCGTGTGATGTAATCGATTTTTTGTTACGTAGTTGGATTTGATGTGCCAAACGGACGCACATGTCTTTTTGCCCGTTCGACCAAAACCGACAAATTGCACCAAACAAAGTTAATAATTTCGGTTGTACTCGGTGTACCATGGTAAAAAATCTTCCGTTTGGAGTTGCCATGAAAAAGTTGACCGTGCAAACCACATTGATGTATGCCGTGTACACGGCGTTTGTGTTGCTGTCGCAAACGCTTGTCGGCGGCGCGCTGGCGTTCGGAATGTTTGTCGGCGCACTGTACAGTGCAAATCCGCTTGTCGCGGCCGTCGTTTACGTCGCTTCGGCTGTTTTGGGCGGAGGTGAATGCGTAATGCATGCGGCTGTCCGCGCGGCTGTAATGCTGGCTTTCGTGCTTATTCACAAACTGGCAAAGCGCAAAATCGGCAAGGGTATGTTGCTGCTCTACATGGTACTGGCAAACGTGTTTTACGTTGTTTTCGGCTTCGACGGTTACGCCGCCCTTGCGGAAAAGTTGATGCAAGTTGCCCTTGCGACGGCGTTTGCATACGTGTCTGTGTACATGCTGCGCGCCGTGTTTGTGCGTGGCATAAACTACAAACCCGCCTTTGACGAGCGCGTGTGCATTGCGTTGTTTGTGGTCGCGGCAAGTTTCTGCCTGGCAAAATACACGTTGTGGGGGTTGTGTCCGACATATTTTGTCGCGCCATTTGCAGTGCTGTTTTGCGCGTGTGCGCTTGACGACAGAACAACGCTTGTGTGCGGCAGTCTTGTCGGCGTTGGGCATTTGCTTGCGACGGGAACGTTCGAGTGCTGCGTGTTTTGCGTGATTGTTGCCGTTTGCGCAGTAACTCTCGGCAAGTTGAACAGGTACGTTGCAGCCGTTTCGGTGTTGTGCGCAGACATTGTGCTGAGTTACTTTTTCAATCTGCACGGGCGGTTCGACACGATAGTTTTTGTGCCGACAGCCGTTTCGGTGTTGGTATTTGTCGTCATTCCGGGCGGCGTGTACAGACATATCCGCGACTGTGCTTACGGCGGTGCGGAACTGTACCTCAGCCGCAGCGTAACGCAAAAATTAGGTGTAGCAATGTCACGCCGTTTGTACCGTCTGTCGGACATTTTCCTTACTATGCGCAATGCGTTCTATTCCGTTTCGCAGGAGCGTGTAACTGCCGGACAGGCACAGAACGCCATGGTCAGACAGGTGTCTGAGAGTGTTTGCATAGACTGCGAACAGCGTAACAAATGTTGGCGTGAAAACATACAAGATACCGAACAAAGCCTGTTAAATATGACAGTTTGCGCAGTTAAACGCGGTAAGTGCAGCATACTTGATGTACCGCAGGGATTGTCCGTGCGGTGCGACCGTGTGTCGCGCGTTATTTCGGAAATCAACGGGCAGGCAAAAAGTTACGCCGAGTACGTGTCCCGCGTCGAGCAATCGGACAGCAGTCGCACGCTTGTTGCCGAACAGATGGGCGGCGTGTCGGGTCTGCTTATGAAACTTGCCGCAGACTGCAAGGAACGCGCCGTGTCGGACAGCGACAGAGAAACGGAACTTGTCGAGCGGTTGGTATTCCACAACGTGATGTGCATCGGCTCGACGGTAATAAGACAAAACGGCATGTTGTCGGCGTACGTTACCGTTTCGGCGAAGGACGACTGCACGGACGTCATCGAGCAGGTTGCGTCGGGAGTGCTCGGGTCGCCCATGATTGTGGAACGTGTTGAAGCGACGGACAGTGCCGAGTGGCACAACGTGATTTTGTCCGCCAAGCCGCGCTTCGAAGTCAGTTACGGCATTGCCTCGGCAGTCAAGGACGGCAACGACATCGGCGGCGACACGCACACGGTGCTTCGTACGGACAACGGCAAGTGTATACTTGCGCTGTGCGACGGCATGGGCAGCGGACAAAAGGCGGAAGAAATGTCGTCGACGGCAATAGGGTTGGTGGAAAGTTTTTACCGCGCAGGGTTTGACAACGACGTGATACTGACCTGCGTAAACAAACTGCTGACGGGTTGCGGCAACGAAGTTTTTTGCGCGGTGGACATGGTTGTGCTTGACCTGTACAACGGACTTGCCGACTTCATCAAGTTGGGCGCGACTAGCGGAATAGTGCGCTGCGGCGACAAGGTGGAAATCGTAGCAGGCAGCAGTCTGCCGCTGGGCGTGTTGGAAGAAATGCGCCCGTCCGTGACGAAAAAGGCACTTGGCGACGGCGACGTTGTGGTGCTTGTCACCGACGGCGTTACCGATTGCTTCCGCGAGGCAAACGCACTTGCGACGGCGTTCAGTCAGTGCACCGTCACCAATCCGCAAAGTATGGCGGAAGATATTTTGTCCAAGGCAATGGCAATTTGCAAAAATCATCCTGCGGACGACATGACGGTGCTTGTCGCCAAAATAAACTAAACATAGTAATAATATTCTGATAAGAAAAATAAGGAGTAGTATGTGTACGAAATCGACCCGTCCGTGGTGGTGGAAGATGGCGCGACTATCGAGCCGTTCGCCGTCATAAAAGGGCGCAGCGTGCTTAAAAAGGGTTGCGTTGTGGGCAGTTTTTCCTACGTCGAGGATTCCGTAATAGGCAAAAACACCGTCGTCAGGTCTTCGCGTATTTGCGGTAGCACTGTCGGCGACAATTGCACTGTGGGGCCCGACGCTCATTTGCGCAACAACGCCCGTGTGGGTGACGGCTGCCGCATAGGCAACTTTGTGGAAATCAAAAACAGCACTCTTGAAAGCGGCGTAAAGGCGGCACACCTCAGTTACATCGGTGACGCGACCGTCGGCGCAAATACAAACGTCGGGTGCGGCGTGATTTTTGTCAATTACGACGGCAAGGAAAAACATCGCACGACCGTAGGCAAAAATTGTTTTATCGGCTGCAACAGCAACCTTGTCGCGCCGCTTACGATGGGGGACGACTGCTTTGTCGCATGCGGAACGACGGTAAACAAGGACGTGGAAAGCGGCTCGTTTCTTATCGGCCGCAGTTACCTGACTGTAAAGGAAAACCGCGCGCACAAATATCTTACAAAAAGTCGCGAATAAATTTCGGCATATTGACAGCGTTGCCGCAAAATAGTATAATAATTGCATCGAGTTTTCTCGGGCGGCGGTTGGTTCCTTGGCAGGTCGTCTGCCCGACATTGCAAACGTTTGCTTTCGCAGGTGTACATTTCGTCCGTCGGCGGTTCTTGTCGTGCATACGGCTTAAACAAAAACGACGAGGCGGAATGCGCCCCGCCCTGGCGTTTGTCGGAGATACAAATGATAACCATTTACAAAACCAACACGTTTAAGGACGCGGCGCGATACGTCTGCGACATCGTTAAACGCGTGGACAAAACCAATCTCAGCGTTACGCACACGGTAATTGTGCCTGACCGCGCCAGCATGGAAGCCGAGCGCGCGCTTCTTGCTGCCGTAAAGGGCAGTTTCAATGCGCAGGTGCGCACTTTCAGACGGCTTGCCGCAGACATTCTGCCGCATACCGAGTACCTGAGTAAAGCCGCCGGCGTAATGGCTTTGTCAGGTATCATTGCCGACAATGCCGACAAAATGAAGTGCTTTACAAAGGGCACGGACACTACGGGTTTCGTGTCCGACATGTACGACGTAATCGGCACGATGAAGTACTGTCGCGTGTCGCCCGAACGGCTGCTAAGCGACGATTTGCCACGCGGCGTACGTGCAAAAGCCGCCGATATCGCCCTGCTGTACAAGGCATATTTGCAGTACACCGACGGGCGTTTTGCGGACAGTGCAGACAAACTGGAAATGCTTGTTTCGGCGATTGCCGAGTCTGAATTTGTCAAAAACGGCTTCTTCTATTTGTACGACTTCGACAACTTTTCCGCGCAGGAACTTGCCATTGTCGAACAACTTGCGCGTCACGCAAAGGGCGTTGTGGTCGCTTGTTGCGTGGGTGAAGGGTATTCCGACAGATATTTGTATCTGAACGACATTTTTAACGGCGTAATGCAGATATGTACAACTAACGGCATTAAACCACTTGTAGTGGACGGTTCAAGGACGTTTAACAACGCATGTGCAAAGCAGCTTGGAACGCATATGTTTCGCTACGACAATGCCGCGCCCGTGGAATGCGGTGATTTTGTCGAACTTTACCGCGCCACAACCCGTGTAAATGAGGTGTACGCGCTTGCCTGCCGTGTGCAGAAATACGTGCGCGATGGCGGCCGTTTCCGCGACGTGTACGTGGTGACCAGCGACGTAAACAAGTACTCAAATGCCGTCAGCACGGTGTTCGACGAGTTTAATATTCCGTATTTTTGCGACAAGCAGTACTCGCTTGCCGAACACCCCTACGCGAGGTTTGTTGCCGACTTTATCGCAGTATGCCGCAACAACTGTAAGTTGAGTTCGGTGCTTAATTTTGTCAAAAACTATCTGTACCGCAGGTTTGCCGGCGGCAATCCCGACGCGGTGTACAATTTTGAAAACTTTTGTCTGAAGTACAATGCGAGTTTCAACTACGAACGTTTTCCTCTCGGTCACGACGACCCCGATTTTGCCGTCGCCGACGAGTTCCGTAAGGCGTTTTGGACGTTTTACAACAAGTTTGCTTTTGCGCAAAATGCTACCGGTGCGGAATACGTCGCGGCGGTGCGCAACCTGATTGCCGAAAGCAACCTTGACAGGCGCAACAACACATTCGCCGACGAACAGGACGCACGTGCCGAACAGGACAACGTGGTCGATGCCGAACAGCAAAGCCAGGCAAAGGTCACAAGACAGGTTGCGGCAAAGTACATGCAGGTACTTGCTCAGGCAGAAGCGGTGCTTGGCGACCGTCCGATGAAACTGGACGACTTTGCCAGAACTCTTGCCGGCGCGGTTGCGGCAGTCAATGTGTCGGTACTTCCTGTGACAAACGACTGCGTTGTGTTTGCCAACATGGCTAAGGCGCGCAAACATGACATAAAATTTTTGGCGTTGCTGGGTGCAAACTACGGCGCAATGCCCATTGTCAAGGGCGAGGGCAAACTGCTTAACGACAAAAACATCGCCGACTTGTGCAAGGCAGGGGTAAACGTCGAACCGCAGATGTTTGTGGAAAACAAGCGCGAGCGTTTCAGTCTGTTTCAACTGATGCTGGAACCGACGGACAAACTGTACGTGAGTTACGCGTTGACGGACGGATCCGACAGCCTTACGCCGTCGCCGATAGTCGCCGAGTTGACGTCGCTGTTTACGCAAAACGGCAAATCTCTTGCGCCCGCCGACATTGCCGACGAAGAAGTGTATTCTCCAAAGCAGGGACTTGCCAAAGTTGTCGCCGCCAAAAGGCGCAAACTTGACAAACAAGCCGTCAACATGCCTGCGTTCGATGTGTTGTGTAAGCATTTCGGCGCGGAGATAGACAAGTTTGTGTACGGCAAGGACGGAATGGCGGTGCGCGTGGATCGCGGAACGGAATTGTATCTCAAAAACTCCACCACGAGCGTAAGCCAATTGACGGACTTTTTCAAGTGTCCGTATCGTTTCTTCGTACAGTACGGCCTCAACGTCAAGCCGAGAGTGGTTGCGGAACTGAAAACCGCCGACCTTGGTAACATTCTGCACGCCGTACTGGAAAACTACGTCAGAAACATCGACCTTGCCGAAACGGACGAACAAACGGCAGAGCGTGCAAGCGCGCTGTATGACGAGGTGTTGTCCGACGACTTTTACAGGGCGATACGCCGCGACGAACAGATGGCGGGAATTCTCAGACAACTTCGCCGCGAGAGTGTGCGTATGTGCAAGGTCGTCAAGGGGCAACTTAACAATTCCGACTTTGTAAACTTTGCCTGCGAACTTAGTTTTGCCGACGGTGCCGATGTGCCTGCGGTAAAGGTGGCGTTTGACGGCGGAGAGTTTAATCTTGTCGGAAAAATCGACCGCGTGGACAAACACGGCGACGACTATGTTGTAATAGACTACAAAAGCGGTGCGGGCGCGGCGCATTACACCGAAAAGGATTTGTATATCGGTCACAAAATGCAACTGCTGGTGTACCTTAAGGCAGTAAAAACGGCATACGGATTTAACCCCGTCGGGTTTTACTACTTTAATATACACGACAACTTTACCGACATCGACGAAGCAAAAGTGTACGTGTACAACGGGCGCACCGTGGACAGTGTAGAAGTCGCCGCCGCGTTGGACAATGACTTGCGTGAAACGGGTAAAAGCCGTACGCTTGGACTTCGCCTGAAAAAGGACGGCTCTTTTTTCGCGACAAAAAGCGTGATAAACTCCGCGCAGATTGCCAACCAGTCGGAGTACGCCGTGCGAATGATTCGCGGTGCAGGCAACCTCATGAAACAAGGCTATGCCGCCGTTTCGCCCTACAAGGACGAGTGCAGATATTGCGACTACAAGTGCATTTGCGACTACGGCGAAGCAATAAACGAGGGCGAGCGCGAAGTTTCGGGCGACGTTACGGCGGACACCGTTTCCGATGCGCTGGAGGAATAGAAATAAACGACGGACGAATAGAAATAAACATTGTAAATACTGAATCGGTTGCTTTGAAGCAGCCGATTTTTTTTTTGCGGTAAAGTTGTGTCTGAAAATAATGGCTCTTGTTTGCCGTCATACTCTCGGAAATATTTGCCGACGACAAAGGAAGAACAACGGTCGGCTCTGATTTGTTCCGTAGTGCAAAGCTTTGTCTGTCTGAAGTATCACATTTGAACGACAAAAAGTAGCAATTTTGAAAAGAAAGTATCAAATGTGAATCGAGCAGACTTGAAAATGAAGTTTTCTACCGACAGTTCGGCGAAAATTCGTATATTCTCCTGTTCGTAGAACGGGCTTCTCTCCAAAAGAGAGAACGGTAGAATGAACGGATATCGGATTTTTGAACGTTCTCTTGACTTTTACGTTAAATTTTTTTACAATTTTTTCGCTAATTAAAGACAAAAAACGCAAACCCCTTAGGGGTTTGTGTCGCAAATTTGATTTTTTTTGTTTTGCAAACGGAGAGAAATGAATAACGGAAAAAGAAAACCGACACTAACGATTGTGACATTGTTTTGCTGTTCGCTCGTTTGTCTGTGTTTATTTGCAGCGTGCAATTTTACTTACACTTTTACGGTAAACGGAAAGGTGACGGTAAACGGTAAACCTGTCGAGGGCGTAAAGGTAAGTTGCGAACTTGCCGAAACAACAACCGACGAAAACGGCGAATACGTCCTGTCCGACCTGACCGGCGAGATAACCATAAACTTCTGCAGTGAAGATTACTGGTTTCCCGTGGTTGCCGGCAAGGTGTGGGCGGACTCGACAATCGACATGACCGACGGCAAATCCTACCGCACGGTAAGCGGTCGTTGCGTAAACGGCAACGCGGCGGTGTCCGGCGCACAGGTTACGCTTGCAGGCGCAAACAAAACCTTTGTGACCTTTACCGACGAGGAAGGCAACTTTAACGTGCCGGGCCTTGCAGGCGACGTCAATGTGAGTGCCGTTGCCGACGGTCAGCAACTGTTCGGTTGCACCTGTCCCGACGAAAGCACCGCGCCGATTACCTTGCAGGCGACAGCAGACGTTGACATACCGCTGCTTGCCGAAGAAAATCTGGCTGTCGGCACATTTACGGTAAAGTGTGGCGGACAAACGCTGACGGTTGACGCTTCGCAAAGCAAGGTTACGATCAGGCAAATAAAGTTTGGCACCGTTGTGGAATTCGTTTCCGACAAGTACGGCTTCGACAACGCGACATTTGCCGTGACTGACCTAAGCAACGCACCGCGGGTAACGGTGTACGACAAGTACGACCTTGGCGGCTCGGTGGTGTGTGGAAATGCTTCTCTATGCGGCGTGGAAATTTACGTTGACGGCAAGGCGGTGGCAACGACGGACGGCGAAGGTAAATTTGTCCTGTCGGGGCTGTACGGCAAACACGAGATAAAAGTTTCCCAAGGCGGCTACGTTGCCGAGGAACTGACCGCGGACAAAACATCCGACAGCGTTTCCGTTGATTTGCAAAAGCGTATCGGTGGTGCGGTAAAAGACGACTTCGGCAAGCCCATTGCGGCGGCTACCATTACCGTCGGCGGCGCAAGCGTGACTACGGACGACTACGGCAAGTACGAAATCCTTGCGCGTAACGGTCAGACGCTGACGGCAAGCAAAGGCGGCTACGTGTTCGGCGCGGAAAAAACGCTGAATGCAGACTGCTTCAAGGTAAACTTCGTCGGGCAAACGCTGTACGACGTCGCTGTGTCGGTAACGGGCGACAGTGACGGACTGGGCGTAGTCGCAAACGGTGACAAACTTACCGTTGTGATTGCGGAAGACAACGACAACATAGCGCCGATTGTAAACGGTGTGGCAAACATCGTCGGTCTGTACGGTGAAAAACAAATCGAATTTGCCGCGCAAAACTACCGCGTTAGCGGCACAACCAAGGTAAACGCAAAGCAAACGCAGGCAAAACTGACCGTTGCAAAACTGTACACGATAAGTAACGCCGCAGTTGTTACCGGCAACATTCCCGTTGCCTCTGCCGAAGTACTGGTAAACGACAATTTTGCGGCCACGACAGACGAGCAAGGCTTGTTTACCGTTACCGTTGCAAACGGCGACAAAATAAAGGTCAATGCGGACGGTTACGACGATTTTCGGACGGAATTTGTACATAGCGGCGACGGCTTTACCGCAAACCTTACCTACAAACTGCAAATTTCCGTTGTCGGCGGTAACGGCGAACTGCGCTACACTGTGCGCGCGAACGACGTCGAGCATACGGCAAACGGCAAAATTATTCTTACAAACCTCAGCGGCGAAACCAACGTGGAACTGCTGAAAGACAAACACTCGTTCGACATCGACAACACGGGCAAAAACAGTGCGGTCGTAACCCGCGGCGCAACGCTTACGGCAACCACAACCTACACTGCGGAAGTTTCCGTAATGCAAAACAAGGCTGCTGCAGCGGGTGTAACGGTGGTACTTATTGACAACGATACCAAAGTCAAAACGGAAAAACTTACGGGCAATGACGGCAAAGCGGTGTTCGACAACCTTACGTCGGTTTACACCTTGATTGCCAATGACATTAACGGCGTTCGTTTCAAACCGGATTCTATCACTGTGTCGGAGGGAGGCTTGTATGCCTTTGCCGACGTGGGTTACTCGGTGACAATCAAAACGGTTGTGGGTGACAGCCCCATTGCCGACGTCGCCCTTAGTTACGACGGGCGCACTTCGCACACGTCTGTCGGCGGCGAGTACAAACTTAACCTGTTTGACGCAACTACGGTAACGATAGCAAAGGACGGCTACCTGTTTGACAAAGCCGAACTTGCCCTGACGGAAGATGACGCGGACAAAGTAATCGTCGTGTCGGCAACCTACTCTGTCGGCGGCATTGTGACAAGCGGCACAACGCCCATTGTCGGCGCAACGGTAACAATCGACGGCACTTCGGCGACGACAGACGAGCAGGGCAGATACTCAATCGACGGCATAGACACGTCTGAAACGGAAGTGACCGTTTCGGCAAACGGATTTGTAACGGAGACTATGCCGATTGCGGGTCACTGCACGGCGGACATCGCGCTGCACGCGGACATAACGTTCGGGTTTGTCAGCGGAAACATTCAAGTCGACGACGTGACCGCATTTGTCGGCGGCAAGGAAACAACCCGTTTTGCGTTGGGCGACGTAGTGACATTTGCAAAGAGCGGTTACTTGTTTGACAGCGTGACGGTTGCGGTAAGCAACATCGGCACAACGGTGACGGTCAACGCAACCTACTCTGTCGGCGGCACCGTAACCAACGGAACAAAACCCATCGTCGGCGTTGCGGTAACGGTGGACGGCAAAACAGTCGCGACCACCGACAGTAACGGCAAGTTTGAAGCAAACGGACTTGTGGGCGAAGTTACGCTTGTGTTTGCAAGCGACGAGTACAACATCGCGCCCGTCACGGTAAGCAATCCGTGTCAGGTAAAGGCAACGGCAACCTACGACGTTGTTGTAAAGGTGCTGTGCGGCGAAACGCCCGTTGTCGGTGTGACAATCAGAATACGCAATCGGATTGTGGGCGAAACGAACGAAAGCGGCGTTGCCGCAATCAAGGGTCTGAGCGGCGACAACACGCTTGCGTTAAGCCTTGGCGGATACGCCTTTAACGGTAACAACAAGGTAAGCGGCGCGTGCGAACTTACGTTTGCCGCAACCTACAGCGTGGCAGGCTCGGTAAAAATCGGCGGCGACGTGACGGGCGTAAACAGAGTAAACGTATCTGTCGGCGGCAATGTCATCGCGCAGACAGACACCAACGGCAACTTTACCGTAAGCGGTCTTAGCGGAAGCAACACACTGACGTTTGCAAAGGACGGTTACGAAATTGCTGACCTTGCGGTAAACGCTCCGTGTAGCCCGGTCGTAAACGCAAAATTCTTCGTCGTGGTGCGCTTCGACGGCGACATCGAGGGCGCAACTGCGGAAACAGACGGACAAAAAACGCCCCTTACAAGCAGTGAAATGACCTTCGGTCCCTTCGATACGGAAACGATAATCGCATTTGCCAAGGACGGTTACATGTTCAGCCCCTCGCAGATACGCGCGACGGATTACGTAGTGAAAAACGTCAACGTCGGCAGGGCGTTCGGCGTGTCGGGCAGAGTGACGACATCAAGCGGTTTGCCTGTTGTCGGCATGACAATGTTCGCTTCGGACAAGGAAACGACGACGGACGCAAGCGGCAATTACTCGTTTGACGGACTTGTCGGCAACGTACAGGTCAGCGGTAAGTATCAGTTTAACGTAAACGGCACAAACCTGTTTGCCCATGATTGTTCGACGGGCGGCAGCAACGTGCTTAACGACAACACGCAAAACGTCAACTTTGTAATTGCCGACACGGCATACGCATGGGCACTGTATGAAGCAAACTACAACGTGCGTCTGAGCAGATACGGCAACACCGCCTACAAGATTACCGGCGGCGCGGACGTAACGGCAACAATGAACGTCAAGACAAGCGGCGGCTTCGTCAAAATTAAGGATGCAAACGGCAACGTACTTACCGAGTCTTCCAACGCAGGCAGTTCGGTAATGGGCGTAGACCCCAGCGTGTCACTGGTACATTTTGCTTACGGCGGACAGGACAAAGTGACCTACGCACAGGTTAAGGGCGGCGACAAAGTGCCTGCCGCAAACAAAGGTAACTACAGCAGCGCAACTTTCAGCGACGTAACCGACGCGCAGTTTGCAGATATTTACGGTGCTTCGTCGCAGGGCGTGCTGATTTACAAAATTACCGAAAACACAACGGACAGCATAAGCGTGGCAACCGAAGGCAACGGCTTCAAACTGTCGCTAAACCTCAAGACAACTGCGGAAATGTTTGCCGCGTACAAAAAGCAAATCGGCGAGATGAGCGGCGTTGACATGCAGTCGTTTGAGTACGTACGCCTGTACATCACGCTGGACGGCAAAGCATACGTAACTGCGGTGCGTATCGAGGAAAAATACACCGTCAAGACAATGGGTATTTCCGCAACGTCTACGGCGGTGGCAAACCACACATACACCTACACAAACGTGCCCGACCTTTCGTCATTCAAGGCGGACAACGCAACCATTCAGAAGTTGCTGGGCAGGTAAGGGGGTAAACTCTTTATGAAAAACAAAAAGATATCGGTGCTGTTTGCACTTGCTATTGTCTGCGTACTTAGCCTTTCGCTTGCGTCGCAAACCGTGGCAATGGCGGCAGTAACGAAAAATCAAACAAAATTTCATACTATAAGTACAATCGGAAGTACAAACCTTTTCAGTGCGACTGCCGACGACGACAGTTTCGATCCGCAAAATTACGCAACGCGCTACGCGGAATCGCCGTCGCTTAATATGTCGGGCAGCGGTGAGGAATTAAAACTTTCCGCTTCAGGTGCAGCTTCAGGCTTGTGCTGGTACAACGTGAACTATTTTGTTTACGCCGATTTTGCCGAAAATATTGCAACGGCAATCAAAAACGGTACCGTTTCCATTCAATCAAGCGTCCTGCTTAAGTCCGGCAAGGAAAAAAGCAGCGACGCCCCGGACGAATCGTACGCAAGATTTACCGTAGGTAGCAGGGGTGACTTCGATTACAGTACTAACATCAATAAGAACACCGAAGGTAAGGACAAAGGCTTTTCTGCGGTAGTTACAAAAGATTCTGCGACAAACAACGGTGCGAAAACGGATAGTTACCTTGAGTATACCGTGAGTATCGGTGCGGACGAATTGGCAGGCAAGGACGTAAGTTCCTTTATGATGCACAACTTCACCCACTTCGTGTTTGGGATGTGGACTCAGTACAACACCCTGTACATGAAGTCGCCCGTGCTGACACTTAACACAAACGATAACGCTGCGCCGAGCCTTGGCAACGTGCGCGTTACCGACAACGTTGACGGCAGCAAAATCGTAACCGTTACCGTGGTTGACAGCGGCAGCGGCGTGCAGAACGTGACAATCGGCGGAGCAACCGACGGCGGACTGAAGTCCCGTACCGACGACACCCGTACAGCCGTGTACGAATACGTTGTTGCGGCGACCGACAGCATTTCCGTCACGATGACGGACAACGTAGGCAACACCGCGACAACCGATGTGGCACTCGGCAAACTGACCGTTGACAAACTGTTTACGGACAAAAATATTGCTTTCACGGCGGATTTGCCCGACGGCAATTACTACTTTACGACGGACGGCACCGAACCGAACACCTCTTCGGCAGTGGCTGCAAACGGTGCAAACAGCACGACTGTCGTCGGCAAGGGCGATTACACACTGTGGCTGCGCGTCGTTGACGAAAAACTGAGTTACACCGTAGACTATGTGCAGGACTTCCGCATGGACGACACGGAATATCCGATAAACGTAGCGGCAACGGGTTGCATTGTGGACGCGCCTGCAACGGCTCGTTACGGCACGGAAGTTACGCTTGACGTAACGCCGAACAGCGGCTACGAACTGTACAAAGTGCTTGTGGACGGTGTTGAAGTTACCCCGTCGAAGTCGGTTACCATTGTCGTAACTGCAGACACGGCTGTGAAAATTGTGTGCCGCCGTCGCATTACGGAACTTGTGCCTGCCGAAACTTACTTTGTTTACGACGGAAACCCCGTTGCGCTCGATTTCGGCGAAGTTGACGTGCAGGGCGTTACATTTAGCTACGGCGAGGGCGTTACGGAACTTGTCGCAGCAGGAAACTACGTAGTTTCGTGGAACGTCGACAACGACAACGCTGTCGGCAGCGGCAGTTTTGAAATTGTAATTTCGCCCCTTGTAATTACCGTAAGCGACGTCGTTACGCGCTACGTTTACAAGCAGTTTGACTTTACCTACGTGCTGTCGCAACAGATGGACTGCGTATCGGTCAGGTACACCAACTCTATTGGTTTGGCACCCGTCGGCGGAACGCCGAAACTGCCGGGTACATACGGCTTCGAGTTTGTTTCGTCCGACCCCGGTGTGGAGCTCGAAGGACAGACAAGCGGCGAACTGGTAATTGAAAAAATCAAGATTTCATTTGACGTAAACACGTCGATTTTCAAGGAATTCGAGGATGTGCGCCGTCAACTGGAAGTAAGACTGCGCGAGAAAATCGAAGAGATTGCCGACAAATTCAACGTGTCGCTGTTCTGCAACGACAACGAGGTTGCGGACGTGTACAACGCAGGCGTTTACCGCTACTCGATTGAACTCACCGAGGATGCGGAAGAGTTGTACGAAGTTGTTCAGCCCGAAGGTAACTTTGTCGTCGAGCCACGCAAGATTGCGATAAAACCGCTTAAAAACCAGTACCGCTATGTCGGCGAAGAACGTTGCGCGATTGCCTTCGAACTGGCAGAGGCGTTGCCGGACGGAATAAGCGTGGTGGGCAATCTTACCTACGACGGCGGCGACAACGCAGGCGAATATCTGATAAAACAGGGCGACATTGCCGTTGCATGCGGCAGCGACGAGACTGTTTCGCAAAACTACGAATTGGTGCTGGACGACAGCGAACAGGTTTACTACACCGTACTGTCGCGCAAGATTGTGGTAAAGACTTCTGCACATGGCAGTGTTTACGGCGAGGCGGACAGCGAACTGCTTGCAAGTCTTGTGTACGGACAACTTGCCGACGGCGACAGCCTTGTTGCACTTCGACAAGAAGGCAACAACGCAGGCAAGTACGCAATCGATCGCGTTGAAGTTGTAAACGCAAACGGCGAGGACGTGACCGACAACTACAGCATTGTGGTGATTGCAGGCGACTACGACATTGCAAAGCGTGCACTTACCGTTGTGCCGACGGGCTTTACCAAGATTTACGGCGAAGCCGACGGCGAGATTACATACACGGCAAGCGGACTTATCGACGGTGACGCGCTTGTGGGAAGCCTTGTGCGCGAAGCAGGCGAAAATGTCGGATCGTACCGCATTTTGCAAGGCAGTCTTGCAAACGACAATTACGAAGTAACCGTTGCCGAAGCAAACTGCGTGATTACAGCCAAAAACGTAGTTGTAACGGCGGAAAACATTACCAAAATTTACGGCGAAACCGACCCCGAAATCGTGGCAAATTGTGCCGATGCGGACGTTGCCGAACTGGGGCTGCACTTCATGCGTGAAGTAGGCGAAAACGTCGGCGAATACCGCATTTATCTCGAGCGTGCGACAAACGTCGATTACAACGTGACGTTCGACGGAGCAACGCTTACCGTCAAGCAGGCGGAAGTGCTGGTTGAAGTGGAAAATCTGCAAAAGGTTTACGGCGAAGCCGACCCCGAATTCAGGTACGTTGCGGACGGCGCGGACAAAGACGAACTGCAACTCATGTTTGCGCGTGAAGCAGGCGAAAACGCAGGCGAGTACGCAATTACGGCAACCTGCAACGCCAACTATAAAGCGGTTGTAAACAAGGCGACTTTGACAATAGTCAAGGGTGACAAGGCTATTTGCGCCGAGGCACAAACGGCTGTTTACAACGGGAAAGAGCAACGCTACACGGCGCAGGACGACGTTGAAGTGATTTACCGCGACGGCGCAGGAAACGAAGTCGCCGCACCCGTAGACGCAGGCGAATATGAAGTGGAACTTGTGTACGCAGGTGACGAAAACCACAACGCAAACACCGTCAGGACGACATTTACCGTCAAGGCTAAGATGATTTCCGTAGTAGTGGACGTAACTCCGGTAAAATACGAAGGACAAAACATTATGCCCGTGTTTACTCTGTCGGAAGAGGTCAACGCAATGGTTGTGTTTGACGGCGGCTCGGCACCGACGGGTGCAGGCGAATACGGCTACACAATCGTATTCGAATCACAAAACTACTACTGCAACGTGCACGCAACATTGATTGTAGTGGCGTAAATGAGGTATCTCGCGACGGCAGGGCAAGTCGTAACAAAGGTGTTTGGTTGTTTATTACAACAACATAATAAGGTCGGACGGCGCAAAGTATTGTGTGCCGCCCGACTTTTTTTTGTGCGGTAGTGTTGAAAAAAGCCGACGGATTTGATATAATCGTTGTATGAAAAAATTTACCAAAGAACAACAACAAGTAATTGATTTCCGCGGAAGGCGGCTGCTTGTTTCCGCTTCGGCAGGTACGGGCAAAACGACGGTAATGATTCAGCGCATTTTGTCGCTTATTGCAGACGGCGCGGACATTTCGCAATTTGTGGTAGTTACCTTCACCAATCTTGCCGCCGCAGAAATGAAGGCACGCCTCGCTCGGGAACTTGCCGCTGTAAGCAACGACAGACGAATGGTGGAACAGTTGGAAAAACTGGACAACGCAAACATCAGCACCATACACAGCTTTTGCAGCGAACTGCTACGTAATTACTTCTACCTTGTGGACATCGACCCCGGCTTTGCCATACCCGACAACGTGACGGTTGCCAACCTGAAAAAATCAGTGCTTGACGAAATGTTTGCCGAGTATTTTGCTTCCGATGACGAAACTTTTGCATACGTACACAAAATTTTCAGCAAAAACAGGCAAGAAGACCGCTTCAAACAAACGGTTTTGTCACTGTATGAATTCGCACGCGGACTGGAAAACTTCGAAGAGTGGTATTTGTCTAAGAGGCAGAACTTTGTTGAGTATTCCGACGACAATCCGCTGATAAAAACGCTGCTAGATGACATAACGACAACCTGCGTATACGTAAAAAACAACTTTGCAAAGTTGGCAAAGCGTTGCGCCAACGAAGGACTTACCTCCTTTGCGGAAATATGCCTTGCCAACGCCGATTTGTGCGGCGAAGTGAAAACCGACAACTTGCAAAGCGCGGTGGATTACGTGTGCGTAAAACGGCTTGTCAGACTTCCGTCGGCAGGACGCGGCAAAAAAGCGGCGACAAACCTTGTAGAAATCGACGAAGCCATCGAAAAGCAAATCCGCGCGGACTTCGACACGCTGCTTAAAACCTACGACGACATGTCGAAAAAGTACCAGAAATTGTTCCGCGGAATGAGCGTTGACGAGTTGTGGCAACAAAACGTACAGACCGCAGTGTACACCGACAAACTGGTGGAAGTGGTGACGGAGTTCGAACGCAGGTATTTTGCCGCAAAAAAACAGCGCGGATACATCGACTTCGGCGACCTGGAACACCTTGCGCTTGCAATACTGCGTATGCCCGAGGCGCGCGATGAAATCGCCGCAAAGTACAGGTACGTGTTTGTGGACGAGTACCAGGACACAAGCCCCATTCAGGAAGAAATCGTCAAGGCGTTGAGTGATGCCGACCTGTTTATGGTGGGTGACGTCAAACAGTCGATTTACGGTTTCCGCGGCTGCGAACCTGAGATATTTTTGGCAAAATACAACCGCTACAAAAGCGGCGACGAGGGTACAGCCGTCAGACTGAACACCAACTTCCGCACGAATAACGAGATTTTTGACTTTGTCAACGACCTGTTTAGTCACGTAATGACGGCGGACTTCGGACGGGTGGATTACCGCAATGACGCCATGTTGGAAGGACCCAATTTGCGCGCACTTCCGTTGCCGTCGGTGCAGGTCAACCTTGTGTGCCCGCCGAAGGCAGAAAAGCCCAAGGTTGAGGGAATGTACGACATTACGCACATCGACAAGGCAGACGAAGGCGTTACTCAGGCAAAAATAATTGCCGCAAACGTAAGCAAATTTGTCGGCACACGCTACACGGACGGCAACGGCGAACATACCATAAGTTACGGCGACATCGTTGTGCTGACGCGCTCGCTGAAGGACAAAGCAACGGACATTTACGACGCGCTTGTTGAGGCTAACATCCCCGTAGTTGCCAATTTTAAGGTGGACGGCTACGCAAGTAAGGAAGTGCGCGACCTTGTAAACCTGCTTCGCATGCTGGACAACCCATACAACGACGTGTACACTGTGGGCGTTTGCCTGTCTTGCTTCGGCAAATTTACCGAGGCGGAACTTGGCACGATACGCCTTGACACGGCAGGAAGAGTACCGTTCTACAAGCGGCTCAGGGACTACGCAAGGGATTTTGACGGCAATAAAATTGCACAAAAAATCAATACGTTGTTGGAATTTGTCGACAAAGTGCGCTTTTACTCGGTAAGCAGTACCGTGTGCGAAACGTTGCTGTATGTCATGAAACTGACCGACTACGAGCTGTATGTGTCGGGATTGCCCAACGGCGGACTTCGCGTGCGCAAACTGTATGGTTTTATCGAGTCGGTGCGCGGCGCGGCATATGCCGAAAGCGTGGACAAATTTTTGGAATACATCGACGAATCGGACGACAACGCAGTGGAAGAGGGCGTTGGTAATGCCGACGCGGTACGAATAATGACCATGCACGCTTCCAAAGGACTGGAATTTCCGATAGTAATTGTCGCGGCGACGGAAAGCCGATTTAATTTGTTGCCCGAAGCGGTGGAACGCAACGTGGAATTGGGGCTTGCAATCAATTACTACGACTTTGACACCATGCGCGTAAGCGGCTCGATAGGCGCGACGGCGTGCGGAATGTTTAACAAAACAAAACAGCGCGAAGAAGAAATGCGTCTGCTGTACGTTGCGCTGACCCGTGCAAAATATATGCTTAACGTTGTAGGCAACGTCACGGAAAAGCAACTGAGTGATCTGCCCAAGCAACCACAAAAAGCCATGAGCCACATGGACTGGATAATGAGTATGTTGCGAAGCAATTACGCCGAAACGGAATTTGCGACGGACAAACTGACGGTGGAAGTAAACCGCGATTTGCCCGAGTGCGAGGTGCGCTCGGCTGCGGCAATTTGCAGGCAGTACACCGACAAGCAGGCGGTACTGGACAAAATGAATTATGTCTATCGCTTTTCCGAACAGGTTGACATGCCGCTTAAGGTGGTAAGTTCTGCTCTCGACAAAGAAGCCCTTGCCGTTGCCCAACAAGCCGACGAGGAAGAAATTGTTACGGAAGTGCTTGTGGACGATTACATGCCGGAAGAAGAGCAAGAGACCAAAACGAGCGTGACAGGAAAAAAGAACGCGCAAAACAAGATTCCGCAAGATATTCTCGACAAGCAAACGGAACGCAACAAAGTTGGCAGTGCGTACCACAAAGTGTTGCAGTACGTACCGCTTTCTGCAACCGAACGGCAGATTTGCGACGTTGTCGACAAACTTGTGTCTGACGAAACGCTGGACAAAAAGTATGCCGACGAAGTGTCGCCCGAGGTGGTCTGCCGCATTGTCAACGATCCGTCTTACCTTGCAATCTGCACAAAGGGCAAGGCGTACAGAGAGTTGCCGTTTATGCTCAGTGCTCCGTACAACGCGCTTGTGCCCGGCAGTAAATTTACCGACGACGTAATGTTGCAGGGCGTGATAGACCTGCTTGTTGTGGACGGAACGCACGCGACGGTTGTTGACTACAAGTACACAAAGCACAGCGACACCGTAAAGGAAAGGTATGCCGCGCAACTGAACAGTTACGTGATGGCGGTAAAGCAGATATTCGGTATTGACGATGTGGATTGTTACATACTATCCATTGCGGACGGGAAGTTGTTGAAGTTGTGATGCGATTTGCCGTTGAAAACGGCGTTTTGCGTGCGGTTCGGAAACCGTCGAAGCAGTGTTTGTGAAAGTCGGGCGCCGAATAACGGGGCTTGTGTAATGGGGTCCTGTCGAGGAA
>DPQS01000043.1:0-3669 GCA_003537755.1 Clostridiales bacterium
TCCGCCGAAGTTAGTCAACTTGAAGTTGACTAACAAGTTGCAAACTATCAGCAAGCATTATCACGGGTGTCAATGTGTTGCATAGCGAAAACATCGTAGCGACGGCGCGGCTGGGAAGGCTGTTTGCCACAAGCATTATTGCTCGTCGCGAAGCGAGCATCAAGCGTTTTTCGCATTGCAATACCTTGACAGGACCCGTCGCAAAATACTAACTTACTTCGGCGCAAATTTTACAAGTCTCTTTTCGACGGTCAAAAGGCAGGCTGTTTCGACAGCCTGCCTTGCTTGTTTTGTAATAGAATTTTGCATACGTATGCACTTTTTGCTTACATATTGGCAAAAATTTGAGTTGATTTGAGTACAGCTGCAACGCCTTATCTGCCCGTATTGCCGGTGCCGTTTGTTCCGCCACCGACGCCTTGCCCGGGGTACAACGGCAATTCGAAATAGCCGCTGCAAACTTCCTCGGTGTATTCCTGGCAGGGCGGAATTACCGCATAGCCGTAACTGGGGACAATCAGCTCCACATCCATCGTTACCTTGAGTATGGCTGTTACGCAACAATTGATTGTAAAGATGTAGTACGTCACGCCGTCGATTACTTGCGTCTGACTGAACAGCCCTTCGGGGCTTACTGCCGACACTGCCGCTTCGATACGATACGGAATTATTGACGGCTCGGGCAGATACATCACCACGTCTACGGGGACGGTTACCGTGCCTGTGCCGCTGCCTTCGTTGTTGTCGGCGTCTATGTACGTTACGGTGACGGGCACAACGATGTCGGCTTGCACACGCCCGTACTTGGGGCGTTCCGTCAGGCGGTCCACCACCAGGTTGTCAACTACGCCGGTTGTCGTGTTGCTTTTGCAACTTACAAACCGAAGCGGCGCGGACGGGTTGGCAGGGGTCGGGTCGGTGACGCTGACGGTAATTTGTTGCAAAGTCGTTTGCTTCATGCAAGCGTCGAATACCTTTTTGCCCTGAATACAGATTTTTTCACTGCAATTGTTGTCGGTGTTGTTAATCGGCATAAATTCCTCCTTGTATGGTCACTACAATATATGACCGTGCGGCGAAATTTGTGACTGACGACAAAAAAAACGACCTGCAAACAAACGCAAGTCGTTGTAGTTCAGATTGTTGCCGCATGGGCAAACACACTGACAAAAAACGCAAACAAAAGAACGCAGCTACGCTTCCAGATCGAAATGATAGAAACGGTCGGTAAGATGCCCGAAGTAGAACGTAATAAGTTCACGCGCGTAATGGGCAAGGGTTTCGTTGTCATCCTCTTTGCGCAGCACCTTAAACAAACTGGTGAGAAAACCTTCGGCGATTGCCTCGTAAAACACGGGGTCGCTGACAAGATTGTCAATTTCGGGATGAGTACTTTGCATTATCTCGCGAATTTTGCCCGACAGCACGCCCACAATGTAGGTAATAAACTGGTCGTGATGCACCGAGTTGCCTTTGCGGATGATGATAAGTTCGTCGCTGTACTTTACCAAAAAATCGACAAGAAGTTCGGCAATTTCCTTCATGCTTTTGCCTTCGAAGGAAAATTCGTTTTCCAGGGCCGATTCGATGTTTTCCATAAAGGGCGTAATGATGGCAAAGTAAAGCCCTTCCTTGTTGGTGAAATATCTGTACACGTTGCCAAGGCTGATTTCGGCATTGTTGGCAATGTTTCGGATGGACGCGTCGGCGTAGCCGTGCTCCTTGAACTCTTCTACGGCGGCGTTCAGTATTCTCTCCCGTATTTCCTTCTTAAGGTATTGCATTAGTTTCGACTCTCCTTTTATCGAAACTAATTTTAACACATTTTGCGCGATATGGCAACTGTTACGTTAAATTTCTTTTATTTTTTTCATTTTTGAGCGGGCGCAGCGCACCGCTGTCAATAGGCGCACTCCAGCAGCATTTTGTCTGCAAGCAGGGCAATAAACTCACCGTTTGTGGGCTTTTCCGACGAGTTGTACACCTTTACGCCAAACACGCTGTTGATGTTTTCGATTTTGCCGCGATTCCATGCAACTTCGATTGCATGACGAATGGCGCGCTCCACCTTGCTTGGCGTTGTGTCGAAACGTTCGGCAATGGACGGATACAGCGACTTGGTAATTGCGTTGATTATGGGCGGATTTTCCACCGCCAGCTTGATACCCTCGCGCAAAAATTGGTATCCGCGGATGTGCGCAGGAATGCCGACACTTACGAAAATGTTGCTGATACGCTCGTCAAGAGATTTTTCCGACACCGTTTTGCGACGAAGCATTTTGTCGCCGCCCACTTCGCCGCCCTTGACGGACGAAATGCGTTGCAGCAGCACAGGCAGTTCCAACGGCTTGACAAGGTAATATTTTGCGCCGAGATCCAACGCGCGAATGACAAAAACTTCGCTTTTCAGTTCCGAAGCGACAATAAACTTCACGTTGCGGTAGTTTTCAAGCAATGCAAAACCGTCCTCGCCGGGCATCATAAGTTCCGTCACGACAACGTCGCACGGAAACTTGTCAAGATACTTGCGCGCCTCCGCACCGCTTACGTCAAACACCACTTTGATATCGCCACTTTCTTCCAACTTTTGCTTCAAACCATCCTGCGCAATAAGACCGACTGTAATCATTTTCTTTCCTCCCCGATAGGCTTGTTCGCCTTAACTGAGGCAATTATATCACAACATTACAGGTCGATTTCGTTACAGTTTTGTCCGATGTTTTGTATTTTTGTCGAAAAATAGCAAATTTAGCGCATATTCGATTACAAATTGCCGCAAACCGTCGTGTTTTTGCGAATTTTGAAACAAATCGCCATTGGCACGAAAAAACATATCGGGCAAAACCACAAAAAAAAACGTGGTTACGACGTGACTTCGCGTGGCGCACGATTGCAAACGGATGGTTGCAGCGTGATTTTTGATGGTTAGCCGTCCCTGAATTGCACCTAAAAAATGCCACTGCCGAAAAAGTACTGCCCGATTACACGAGCGGAATACACATCAAAAAGTATTTTCAATTTTCTATAAAAAATTATTTTTATTGTTAAGTGATACCGACAGATTACACGGCAGCCGGTTTTACGCATAAACTACATTTTCAAAAAAAATGCACCGCCGAGAGCGATTTGCTTTCGGGGTGCACTTAATACCTGTTATTTCGGGCGACTACTCTTCGCAATCGTCGAGAATACGATAGTATTCGTCGAATACGGCTTGAATAATTTCGTCGTCCAGCTCGATGTCGAAGTGGTCTTCGCCGTTTTTGCCGCGAGTGACCTTAAACACAAAGGCTTCGTCCTCGCCCATATCGGGCAGAAGTTCAACGGGCTGCAAAATGGCGTAAAAGTTGCCTTTGTACGCAATGCCTGCGATTTCGTTAAAGTCTATTTCTTCGCCGTTGCCGCCGACAAGCGTTACGATGTCGTCAAACGGTTCAATCTGTTCATTCTTTTGTTTGCTCATTTTTCACCTTTTAAGTATGGAAAATTTTTTATAAAGGAATTTTGTTGATGTTGATAAAAAGAAAAGCATTGTGACCTTTTTTTTCAACAAAATACCACTCGGCAACAATTACATATTGTAATAAAAAAATACCAGACGAGGGGTACCCTTCCGTGGGATGTTTCGACTACGCAACGAACAATACGTTGCTTCGCTCAACATGACAT
>DPQS01000043.1:3798-4046 GCA_003537755.1 Clostridiales bacterium
GCTTCGCTCAACATGACATAATTGCAAATTTTCAAGTGCAAAACTCTGGTTAATACGCCAACACTAATAATTTCTGACACCTGAAAGTGCACAATTGATTAGGGCTACAACCACAAGCATTTTTCGTACAAACCAACAGTCAAATATTAGTTTTTTGTGGCTTATTACTCGTTAATCGACACAGCACGCTTTGTAGCTACTCTTCAATTCCCCTACTCAAAGTTTTGAAAGGTTGGGGCTCGGGGAAG
>DPQS01000043.1:4237-9693 GCA_003537755.1 Clostridiales bacterium
GAAGGGAAACTTTTACAAAAGTTTCCCTTCCCCTAAAATTTCCATCCGCCAATCCCTAATCAACAACTAATCTTTCAACTCGGCAAGCCGGGCTTCCAACTGTTCCTTTAACGCCTCAAACTTCGCAAGTTTGGCGCGTTCGTTTTCAATAAGTTGCGCAGGCGCTTTGCTGACAAACCCCTGGTTATTCAATTTGCCGGTTGCGCGCGCAATTTCATTAGTAACGTTTTCCAGTTCCTTGCATATACGCTCGATTTCCTTGTCTTTGTCCACAAGATCGCCGAGAGGCACCTGGCATTTTGCTGCCGTTCCTACGGCGTTTACCGTTTTTTCACCGACAGGCGCAACGCCGAACACTACTTCTTCCAGTCCGCACAACTTTGCAAGGTACAGGTCGCAACATTCAATGCGATTGTCAATCGGTTCCACGTACAGACGAATGCGCTTGCTCGGCGCAACGCCGTACTCTGTACGAATGTTACGCACCTTGGCAACAAGGTCTTTAAGTTCCTCCACAAGTTGCGCTTCGCCGGGGAAGTTGAGCGCGGAATTGAAGGTCGGGTAACGCTCAATCATGATGCTTTCGCCGTGTACAGGCAATTCCTGATAAATTTCTTCGGTGATAAACGGTACAAACGGGTGCAGCAACTTGAGAATTTTGTCCAGCACATACACCAACACCGACAGCGTGTCAATGCGCGCCTCGTCGTCGGTGCCGTACAGCACTGGTTTGGTAAGTTCGATGTACCAGTCGCAGAATTCGCTCCACACGAAGTCGTACAACGCCTGGCAACTCATGCCCAGTTCAAACTTTTCCGTAAGTTCCGTCACCGTCTTTGTGATGTCGTTGAGCCGCGTCAGAATCCACTTGTCCGCAAGAGTCAACTTGCATTCGGAAATGTCGGTGCGCAAGGTTTTTCCTTCGCAGTTCATCAGCACGAAGCGGCTTGCGTTCCAGATTTTGTTCATAAAGTTGCGTGTGCCGTCGATTTTGTCCTGCGAGAAGCGGATATCGCTGCCGTTTGCAACGCCGTTGAGCAATGCAAAACGCAACGTGTCCGCGCCGTATTGGTCGATAAACTTGACAGGGTCAACGCCGTTGCCCAGCGATTTGCTCATTTTGCGCCCTTGTTCGTCACGCACAATGCCGTGCATCAGCACATCGCGGAATGGCACTTCGCCCGTGTTGTACAGGCTGCTGAAAATCATGCGCGCAACCCAGAAGAAGATAATGTCGTAGCCACAACTGAGCACGCTTGTCGGGAAGAACGCCTTGAAGTCGTCGCTGCCCTCGCAAAAACCGAGGGTACTGAACGGCCACAGAGCACTGCTGAACCAGGTGTCAAGCACGTCCTCGTCCTGACGGATGTGTTTGCCGCCGCACTTCGGGCAAACGGTCGGGTCGGTTTCCTCGCAGATTTCCGCGCCGCAATCGTCACAGTACCACACGGGTATACGATGCCCCCACCAAAGTTGGCGTGAAATGCACCAGTCGCGGATGTTTTCCATCCAGTTGAAGTAAGTTTTTTCAAAGCGTTCGGGGTGGAATTTGATTTCGCCCTTTTTCACCGCTTCGATAGCGGGTTTTGCAAGCGGTTCCATCCTGACAAACCACTGCTTGGACACGATGGGCTCCACCGTCGTATGGCAGCGATAGCAACTGCCGACGTTGTGTTTGTGCGGTTCGACCTTTTGCAGAATGCCCATTTCCTTAAGGCGAGCGACGATTTGTTTGCGCGCTTCGTAGCGGTCAAGACCTGCAAACTCGCCTGCGTTTTCGTTCATTGTGCCGTCGTCGTTCATTACGCGAATGACGGGCAGATTGTGACGGCGACCGACTTCAAAGTCGTTGGGGTCGTGGGCAGGCGTGATTTTTACAACACCAGTGCCGAAGTCCATGTCTACGTATTCGTCGGCAATGACGGGGATTTCACGATTGACAAAGGGCACAATGACGGTCTTGCCCACAAGGTCCTTGTAACGCTCGTCGTTGGGGTTTACGGCAACAGCAGTATCGCCGAGCATGGTTTCGGGACGGGTCGTGGCAAAAGTAACCGTTGTCTTGCCGTCGGGCGTCGTGTAGCCGTAATGCCAGAAATATCCGTCCTGCTCAGCGTACTCCACCTCGGCGTCGGACAGCGCGGTCTGACACACGGGACACCAGTTGATGATACGATTACCGCGGTAAATCAAACCGTCCTTGTACATCCTGACAAAGGCGCGGCGCACTGCCTTGCTGCAACGCTCGTCCATGGTAAAGGCAAGACGGGTCCAGTCGCAACTGCTGCCCAGGCACTTGAGTTGCTCGACAATACGTCCGCCGTACTCTTCCTTCCACTGCCATGCGCGCTTGAGGAAGCCTTCGCGCCCGAGGTCGTGCTTGTCGATACCTTGTTTTTTAAGAGCCTCGACAATCTTCACTTCCGTAGCAATGCTGGCGTGGTCGGTGCCGGGCAACCACAAAGTGTTGAAGCCCTGCATACGCTTGAAACGAATAAGCGTATCCTGAATGGCGTTGTCCAAGCCGTGCCCAAGGTGCAACTGTCCCGTAATGTTGGGCGGCGGCGTAACCATACTGAAGTAGGGCTTGCCGGGTTCTGCCTTGGGCGTAAAGTACCCTTGGTTCATCCACCAACGGTACAAATCATGTTCAAATTGATTCGGTTGATAAGTTTTTTCAAGCATAATCTTTTCTCCGGATTTTTGTTTGCAAGATTTAATTTTGTTATAATGTTGACGTATTTTGAAATACTATGTTTGTAATAGTATTTTACAAAATGACTATTTTCGAGGTAATGCACGATGTTTTTGCTAAAATCGGCTTGTCGGCGAAAACATCAGGAAAGGCTGCCTTTCGCCGAAAACAAAAAAAACGCCCGTCCACGCCTGACAAAAAGTCAATGCCGTGAAGGGCGAAAAACCGCTGTACCACCTTCGTTCGCCGAGGTTTGTTTCCACAACATCGGCCTTGTTAACTCGTCTCGTGAGCATACGCACACCGCTACTTTCGCTTGCACAAGCAGGCTTTGCAACCGCCGTTTCGCAGTGAGTGACTGCCTTGTAAGGCACGGCAAACTACACCTACGTCGTATTGGCTTGCGGAATTTCCACCGTAGTCCGCTCTCTGTAAAGTCAATTGCCGACAGGACTTTTGCCGCACGCATTTCTGCGCCGTCCTTAATATAATGTAATAGTATCACATTTTGACATCTCGCGCAACTGTTTTACGCAAAAAATCCAACGGGTAATTCCGCCAATACCAACAACAACGAGAATGCCATTTTTCAAGGCGAAGCCGTCAGTAAAGTAATCGACAGAACGTATACACTTCTGCGTGAACCGGTTTCGCTCACTATCGACGGAAGTAATGAAAAAAAATAAATTCCAATCATAAGGCCCTCTCACTGCCGCAAACAAATACCGTAACACTTTTTGCCGCAAACAAATACAAATATGTATGGGAGGAATACATTTTGAAAAGATTTTTGTGCATACTGTGCACCTTTGCAATCATCGCCGCAATGTCTACTATGCTTGTTGCGTGCAACGACAAACAGGACAATACGGTGCGACTGACGGAAGTTACGCACAGCCTGTTTTACACGCCGCAGTACCTTGCAATGGCACTGGGGTACTTTGACGAGGCAGGACTTGACGTGGAAATAAACAACGGCAGCGGCGCAGACAACGTAATGACCGCACTGCTTACAGGCGAGGCAGACATCGGACTTATGGGATGCGAAGCCAACATCTACGTGTACCTGCAGGGCAAAAAGGACTATCCGCGCGTAATCGGACAACTGACAAAGCGCGACGGAAGTTTCCTTGTCGGGCGCACGCCGATTGACAACTTCGACTACAGCGGTATCGACGGCAAAACGGTGCTTATGGGGCGCACCGGAGGCATGCCTGCCATGATACTGCAGTACGTACTTAACAACCACGGTTACACCGACGGGGTCAACATCACGATGGATTACAGCATACAGTTCGGTGCGCTGGGACCTGCGTTTACGGGCGGAACGGGCGACTTTGTGCCGCTGTTCGAGCCTGCCGCAAGTCAGCTTGTGACCGAAGGCAAGGGATACATCATTTCGGCAATCGGTCTTGACAGCGGCGAAATCCCCTACACCTGCTACACCGCCACAACCGACTTCCTGAATAAGCACGGTGACAAGGCAACCAAGTTTCTGCAAGCCGTATGGAAAGGCACCGACTACGCGCTGACCCACGACGCTGCAACAATTGCAAAACTTGTCGCACCGTACTTTGAGGGAACTACCCTTGAACTGCTGACAAAAGCCGTTGACAACTACAAGAAAGCCGACGTCTGGACGACTACACCGGTGACAAGTAAACCGGCGTTCGAGCGCATACAGGACATAATGCAAAACGCCAACCAACTTGCCGGACGTGTGGATTACGACGTGATTTGCGACAACACCTACGCTAACGGCATAGGCAAGTAAACGGCAAAACCTACACCGCTTAACCAATGATATGCCGACCGCACCGCAGATACAAGGAGAAACACAAATGACCGTAATGAGATTTGACAACGTAAGCAAGGTCTTTTACACAGCCGACAGTGAAACGGTGGCTGTAGACGACCTTAGTTTTGAAGTACACAAGGGCGAGTTTGTCGCAATTATCGGTCCGAGCGGATGCGGCAAGACAACCATACTCTCCCTTGTGTGCGGTCTGATGTCGCCGACCGAAGGTAAAATTACCCTTAGCGGCGACAAAAAAGTAGGCTACATGCTGCAACGTGACCAGTTGTTTGAATGGCGCACGATACAAAGCAACATACGGCTCGGATTGGAAGTACAACACGTCGATTCAAAAGTGAACAGAGATTACGCAGATGACCTTTTGAAGCGTTACGGACTGTGGGAATTCCGCAATCGTTACCCAAGACAACTAAGCGGCGGCATGCGACAACGCGTGGCACTTATACGCACGCTTGCAACCGACCCCGACCTGTTGCTGCTGGACGAACCCTTTTCTGCGCTGGACTTTCAGACGCGGCTTGACGTTTGCGACGACGTGTACGACATCATAAAAAAGGAAAACAAAACGGCGTTGCTTGTAACCCACGACATCAGCGAAGCCATAAGCATGGCGGACAGAATAATTGTACTGACCAAACGCCCGGCACATGTACTTACCGTACACGAAACACACCTCGGGGACATCGACACACCGCTTAAACGGCGCGAATCACCGTCCTTCGCCAAACAGTTCGAAGTGCTTCATCGCTATCTCAACGGGGGCAATGCGGTATGAAAAAAACATATACGTATGGACAAATTTGTTACCTGCGCACCGAGCTGAAACGAAAAATCGCCGTCAACTGTGTGCGGGTAGGGCTACTTGTTTTGTTGCTTGTCGTGTGGGAAATTGCCGCCCGCGTCGGTTGGATTGACGCATTCATTATGTCCAGTCCGTCGCGCATA
>DPQS01000043.1:9816-10293 GCA_003537755.1 Clostridiales bacterium
GCATAGCCGCAACCCTCGGCGAACTGCTGTCAAGCGGCACTCTGCTAAGACACGCATGGGTCAGCACCTTTGAAACGTTGTGCGGATTTGCAATAGGCACCGCAGTCGGGTACATTGCCGCCGTACTTATGTGGTGGAACAACTTTGTAAAGGACGTGTTCGAGCCTTACATCGTCGTACTCAACAGCCTGCCGAAAATCGCCCTCGGTCCAATTCTCATCATATGGATGGGTACGGGCAAAGCCTCGATTATTGCCATGGCTGTGCTGATTTCCGTTGTAATAACCACCATTACAATAATGAACGGCTTTTGCAGCACGGACAAAGACAAGGTGCTTTTGTTGCGTTCCATGGGCGCAACGCGCCTGCAAATTTTCGCAAAACTTGTCGCGCCCGCCAACGTACCGACGCTGATGAGCACGCTGAAAATCAACGTCGGCATGGCATGGATAGGAAGCATCATGGGCGAGTACCTTG
>DPQS01000043.1:10496-10707 GCA_003537755.1 Clostridiales bacterium
GTCCAAAGAGGGACTCGGGTATCTGCTTGTGTACGGCAGTCAGGTGTTCCGCCTTGACCTCGTGATGACCTGCACTATTGTGCTTTGTACCCTCGCCGGCATTATGTACGCCGTCGTCGCTTTACTGGAAAAAATCGTATGTAAAAGATTTTTATAAATGATTTTTTAGGATATTTATATGGGGAAAGGGAACTTTTTACAAAAAGTTCCC
>DPQS01000075.1:0-40812 GCA_003537755.1 Clostridiales bacterium
TTGCACTTGGTTTGACAAATCACCGTTATTTTCATGGCATTTTTGACCCATGTTAAGGCGTAAAACGCTTTTTATTTATTTTTCAGGCGAATTTGACTTGTATTTTGTTATTTTTAATGCGTTGAATTGGTAATGGACAAGAGAAAAACAAATAAACTCTTGAAAAATTTTCTAATAAGGATCATTAAAATTTATAGGATTATTACAAGGCAGTCTATTACTCATGATATCGTTCACAAAATATTCTACACTTTCGGGCATCGTAAATCCATGAAATCTAAATGATTTCATTTTCGAATGATTAGTGATGACAATGGAAACCCTAAGATAAGTATTTTCTAATCCACCGCTATATTGCCGACGTCGACACATTCTTCGCCCAATCGTTAAACATCACTGTTTTGCCGACAGGTTCCGTGCCACACGACACATCCAACACGTCAACTTCCAGTTCCTCGATTTTGTCAATCTTGCCGTCGACAAAAGCCGCAACCTTGTCACGACAGTACTCGGCACGCAAGATTGCGCCGCCTAACCGCTGTTGGTGCACTTCCAACCCAAACGGTTTGTTTTCTCCGTTCCAAACAGCAAAAAACGCAGTTGCAAATGCCTTCAATTTGTCCACCGTTGCGTTCAGGTCGCTTTGCAATTCCGCAAGCCAAGCTCTGTCACCACGCTTGTACGCCGCACGCAACTTTACGCCAAGTTCGTACTTGACGGACAACACATCGGCAAGACGGTAAAACATATTGTACAAACACTCGTAAACACTGCCACGGCTTGCAAGCTGCTTGTATTTCGCCGCAAGTTCGGCATATTTTTCGTTTTCGCCGCCAGCCACTGTACTGTCAAATTGCCCGAGCAAAATATCGTTGTACAACATATATTTGGACGGATTGCGTATGTCTTTTACCTCACAAAACAGCCTGTCGGGCAGATCGAGAGACATCATATCATCAAAGTCCTCGCCTACAATTTGTTTAAAGCCGCACTTAATCGCCGCCATATCTTCGTTGCCGCTATATACTTGCGCAATAGCATACAAGGCGGGCAGCACAGCATATCGAGAACATTCACCGCCGTTGTCTCCCCACATTGTGATAAAAACCGTGCCGACATTCTTTTGCTTGCAAACACGCATTGCAGGCAACATCGTGTCAAGGGACAGCCTGTTGTCCGGACAAAAACCTTTCCATGTCCACGCACCGCCGGCAAATCCGATCGGACGATCGAACAGCGCATGTTTGTCCAACATTTGCGCAATGTAGGCTTCGTTGCTGTAG
Source organism: Clostridiales bacterium (assembly GCA_003537755.1). Classification (GTDB taxonomy): domain Bacteria; phylum Bacillota; class Clostridia; order Christensenellales; family CAG-314; genus Fimimonas. The sequence goes on from DPQS01000075.1 coordinate 1,284, forward strand.
TAATCCCAATACACGGGCGTAACGCCCTTGGGCATTTTGTCGGCAATTTCTCGACTGAACCAAATCTTGCTTGCATCATTGCTTCCGTCGGCGTAGTTGCCCTTGTTTGCAAGGCGGAAATACATATCCGACCACATCATGGGACTAAAACCGTACTTTGCGGCGATCTCCACCACATTGGATAGATGTCGGGATAAAATGTCAAAGCGGTCACTGTATCCGTGCTTATTCAGGTACTTGCCAAGTCCCAACATGTGCGCTTCGTCCATGCCGATGTTTACGCGCCGGGAGCTGAACGAATTTGCAAGACTTGCAAACATACGGTCGATAAACTCGTATGTTTGCGGTTCGTCGACAAGCAAAATGTCGTTTACGTCGTTGATATCGGCATATGTATGCCAACGGAGCATTTGATTGAGGTGCGCCAAAGTTTGTACACAAGGTATAAGTTCAACACCAAGTTTACGGCAAAACTTGTCGAGAGTGCGAATTTCCTCTTGCGTATACCGTCCGCGCATGTAGCCGAAATATGGTTCGCCGTCTATTTCGTAGGTATCTTCCGTGTACAGTTGCACACTGTCGTAGCCGAATTTGGCAAGTATTGTAATAAAATCCTTCAATTTGTCGACCGTCATCACTGCATCGCGCGAGCAGTCTATCATTACGCCCAACGACATTCCGATTTCTCCTTGATTTTACCGATTTTTTACTGTTTTGTATCGAAAAATTCAATACGTATCTATTTTTTACTTACAATCCACATTGCTTCACCGGCAGCAAAGTCAACGCGGATTTTACCGTTAAATTCGATTGTTGTGCCGTCTTGCAATGTCGCCACGTAGTTGCTTTCGGGCAATGTCAACTCAACCTTATTTCCATATACCGACGACAAATTGGTCACGAAATATCTACATTTGTCGTCATGCTCAAACAGCGAAACCGCCACTTGGCTGGTACTGTCCACAACAATACTTTCGTCACGCGCATAGCACATGTCGGGGAAGTTGCCTTGGTAAATACACTCGCTATCAGGCAAACTTGCCACTTTGTCTAAAATAAAACCGTTGTCGTAATGTCCGTATGCCGACACCCCGACAAAGTTGCTTGCACGCATTTCGGCGGCAATAGCGTCGTAAAAAGGTTGCGTGTCGGCAAGCCATTTACCGAAACGTGTGACACTGCCGTAGATGTCTATAAGCGACGACTCGCCGTTTTTTGCAGCATTGTAACCGGGTATATTCCGCCAATCCAGCGGAAACGCTCCCGGGAAAAACGCTACACCATCATTGCCGTAGGACAAAATGACGTTTATTTGCAACAGCAGTTCGCCCTTGTTTGTCATACGTCGGATGTCGTTGCCCCATTGCCCCACTTGCACGTAGTTGTAACTGCCCATGCCGTACTTGCGCTTGGCCTGCGACATCACGGCGGACAGTTCAAACAACGCTACATGCACCGATGTCGGCACTTCCGCCCAATGCGGTTCCATCGGGTAACGGTCCTGCGACACATAGCTCGGCACGGCTTTATCCAAAAATCCCGTCAACAACTTGTCGTACACCCTGAAACGATTGGCAAAACTTACTTGCAAGTCGCCCGTCAATTCAAACGGCTTGGGTTGCAATTCCGCGCATTCGGTCGGTGCGCTTTCAATGCCCGTCCAAAAAATCTTTTCGTCAATGCTGTACGAAAAGAAATTGTACATGAACTCGTACTCGGCAAAGTGCGCCTTAAACACGTTACACGCATGCGCTGCGCCGTCAAACGCAAGGTAACCTGCCTCGTCGCCAAACATAATACCGCCAAAAGCCTTATGCTCTGCAAGTGCCGCCACTTCGGCGACAAAGTCGTCATCAAGTTGTTTGCACTCCGTTTCGGACAGTTTCCAATAGGCTTTGTCTCCCGTCAGGCGCACATAACGACCGCATGCCGACGGCGTAGGATAATACAAAATGCCGTATTTTTCACACAACTCGAACGTCCGCTCAACTGTTTCCGCTCGACTGTCGAAACCGTAACCGAAAATGCGGTTTATACCCATATTCTTCAATGCGGCAAACACTTCGTCGGTCAATCGCGACGGGTAATTTTCGTACTCACCTGTTGGTGCGCAAAATATTGCAGACACAAATTTGTCGTTTAACATACATTTTTCTCCAATCGATTGTGTCGGTAACAAGCCAATGCTTTAATCGATAAATTCCTATTTTTATTGTACCATAAATTGCCAAAAATTGAAATATACGGCAGTACATACGGCAATATTTATTACAACTTGAGCAAGAATAGCAACAAGCACGAACTTACATACTGTCGTTTGACAAACTAAGCAACTACGAACCATAAAGCAATTACCGCCACCAATCGAGCACAAAACAAAACGCCGCACGCCACAAAAAAAGGAACCGACGTTGTTGCCGATTCCTTTTTTTAGTATTTACTTGTTTTTTTCAATTGCCGCAAGCAATCGTTTTTCACGTGCGTAACAACCACCAATAAGGCATTAAAGTCAGTAGTCCAAACATTTTGCACGTCAGACAATTTGCACACCCCTCACTACCAGCACTTGTTGGGATTGGTGATAAAGTTGTCTACTGTGTTGTCGGCATCGGTTCCTTCGCGACAGCGAGTTATCCCTGCCGCCGCACATGCCGCCTTAAAGCGGTTTTGAATTTCTTCCAGACTACCGCCGACATAGGATTTTTCGCTACTTGCAAACAAAGTTTTGCTATACTCGCTTTCCCAGTAGCACATCAATGCGCTGTACGTCGAAGCACGCACGCCTTGCAATCTTGCCGTGTAAGTAGCCTTTTGTTCGGCGGTAAGTGCCGAGTCGTTGGCAACGACAGCAATTGCATTGTCGATACGTTTGAGTGAAGCAACGTGTTCCTTCAAAGTAACCTTTCGCATGTACTCCGTGCCGTGCACAACTTCGTAACCGAGTCCTTGGTCGGCAAGATAGTCGTCGTAATCGTTGATGTAACCTGTTACGTAATCCGCCGCCGTGGCTCCGAAATACGCTCGCACAAAATTGTCACGCAATGTTACCGCGCTCAAACTACTGTCCGTCAACTTGCGACTCCACACGTAGCTGCGCATTTCGCTTTGCCAGATGTTGTCGGCGTCGTACGCGCCAAGCACAAGTATCATCTCCACGCCTGCCGCCTTGGCCTCATCCACAATTTGGTCAATCGCAGTCATGCTCGTACCGAAGTACTTGACGTAGTTGTTGTAGCACACGTCGTACAACCACAGTATCAAGCTACCGTTGTCGTTGCCTGTGGTTGCCGCAATCCAAGCGTTGTAATCGGTGCGTATACTTGTCATCTGCTTGCTGTCGGACAGCGAATACCGCATGTCGCCCCATGCCGCAAACCAGACGCACAAATCTTTGTCCACCGTAACGCCACCCGTAGGCGCAGTTGTCGAGTAGCCGTATGCAAAAGTAATTATCTTAAATTGTCGTCCCGACAGGTCGCTGTCGGCGCGCAAGTTGTTTAACATTGACCGGATAAACCGCAACATAACGCCGCTTCTGTTGTACAACTTAGCCGCTTTAACGCAGTTTTCGCACATACAATAGGGATGTTTGGGATTGTCAGTAGTGCCTTCGTTGCCGTCCTCCTGCTCAAATGTAAAGTACATAATATCGGGATTTGCCAATATCAGTTGCTTCATATGCGCCGTTGCAAGAGCAAGCGTGTTTATGCCGGTCAGGTTGTAATCTATGCCGTTTGTCAGACAGGGTGTATAAGCGCCTACTACGTCCGCCGACGGACAAAGAGTTGTGCCCCAGTACTTACTACCGTTAGCAGGGTTGTAGTCGTCGTCTATGTAAAACCGCATATTGTGCGTATCCGCTCCGATGTAGCCAAACCGTACGGTGTCGCCGTACTTAGCGGACACGCTTGACGCATAACTACTGTTTTGTCCAAGTTTGGTTACAAGGTCGCTGTCTGTACCGCTGTAACAAGTGTTGTAAGATAGGTATGCACGTATTGCAAAGTCCGGAGCGTCTACCAAATTCAAATCCGTGTTCAGGGTTACATCGGACGGTATCGTCTCTACACCCTTGGCGTAAAACTCACAACCGTTTTCGCGCAAAAACCGATATGCGCCGTACAAAACTCCGCGACCGCTACCGCAAACATACAGCGTCTTGCCGTCTTTTAGCAAGGCATATTCTTCATTTGCAAGGTTAAGCGACGAATATCTGCTTATTGCAAACAATCCGTTGTTACCAACGCTTACCACATTACAACCGCTGTCGATTTGCAAATCGGCAAAGCCGACCGTTTGATAGTCGATACCTGTCATTTGTAACAAATATTTTTGCAACAACGTTGCCGCAGTGTATTCCGCACTGTCAACATCGCCGTTAAGTACTATCCAATAGCTTTCGGGGATAGGCTCTACGCCATCCACCGTTACAACAATGTCACCGCTGACAGCCGAAACTACATAGAACTCGCCTGTCGGGGCGAGTTCTACATTGTTTACAAGCACTTTGAAGTTGCTACCCTTGCGGAAACCGTAATTTAGGTTGACCGTAAAGCGGTAGTCTTGTCCTTTTGTAACGGCACTGTCGCCGTCGAGGGTGTAGCCTGTACCCTCTGTCAAAGTAACATTGTATTGTCGATCACTCGGTTTGTCCGGGTCGGACGTGTCAGGTGATCCTATTGAAAAGAAACTTTTATCTTGATTACACCATCGTGGTCCAAGCCCAAATACAGCACGTCACCATCACTATATGTGATGTTAGTGTAATCACCCGTGCCGGGGAACTCGATGCCACCCACAGCATTGTTTATACCAAACACCAGTGCACGAGTATTAGTTCCATTGACAATCATTTCCGTTTCAAAATGAATCGTACCCTGCACGTATTCGCCATTCTTGCTCATCAATGCAGCAAGCCAGGTTGTCGAAGTCTTTACATGCGCGTCATTGCCGGAATAAAGCGTATCCAATACAAGCACGCCGTCTTCTTCGATAGCACAGTAGATGTTAGGATTGCTCTTAGTCCAACTTGTCGTTTCGGCACTCTTGAACAATTTGATATTTTGGAAGGTAATTGTCGTGTCTTCTTGGGTACCTTCAACGGCAGGTTTTCCTTGGAATATGATTGCATTATATGTTCCGTCGGCTTTCTTAAATCCCGTAAGGTCAAGACGAACGACTCCGTTTGCAAGGGCAACAATCTTGTCCGACGAACCTGCGCAAAGCAAGTACTTGGAAGTCTCTTTGTGCGCACCGATTTCTATACGCATATGCGTATAACCCGCTTCAAGTGCTTCTTGCACCCAAGCCGCGGAGATTGTAGGTTGCCAACCGCGAATTTCAACGGAATTACCCGTGACTTTCCAACTAGGAGATGCGGTGCTAATATCAAGCCAATTTGCCGTATTGTACAGCTTATGCGCAATTATTTCGCACTCGTCTTCCGTTTTGTAGAACTTAAGACCGGACAGTTTGCAGTATTCCGTCGGATTGTCTTGCTTGAAAAGGACAAAGCCTTCTTCTCCGATTTCCACTTTGTTCAAATCATACACAAAATAGTCGTTGTTGTTTGTCAAATATGCGCTTGTGGTAGAGTAAATCATTGCTTCGGGCTTGTCGTGAATGTATTTCATACCCGGGTTTATACGAAGATTACCCATTCCGTTTGTCGCAAGATAGAAAGTGACATACTTGTATCCTTGACTTACCATATCTTCAATCAATGCTTTGTTGATTGCAAAGTAGATATTAGAACCGTCGCCATTAGTAATTGTGTATGTTCCGTTTTCAAAAGCAACTGTTGCGCCACTGACAGGCAGCACGTAGTCCTTTTCTTTCAGCACGTCGGCTTCCACACCTTCAACGGTGATTGTGATGTTGCTGGTGATGTTTGATACGGTGTACTTGCCGTCCGCTGCTTCAATTGCAGTGCCGGTTGCCTTGACAACAAGGTTTTCTGCAATGTATCCGCTGTTAACTACCACGGTAAAGGAGAAACTTCCGCCGTAGTTGACGGGGCTTGTACTGCCGTCTGCTGCCGCAATCGTGTAGCCTTCGCCCTCGGTAAGCGTAACCGTGTAGGTGTTGATTGCAAGTCCGCTGACTGTAATTACGATGTTGCCGCTGACATTTTCCACCGAGTACACACCGTTGCCGTCCGCAACAAGCACTATGTCGCCGTTTTTAACAACAAGCGTTCCGCCGTTGTACTTTGCGCTGTCGAACGTAGCCTTGAAGCGATAGGTACTGCCGTGTTCCGCTTCCGTTGCGGGTGTTCCGTTGTTTTCCGACAAGTAGGTGATACCTTCCGTCGGGGTGAGCGTTACGGTGTACTTGGCAATCTTCAAACCTTCGACGGTGATTGTAAGTGCGTCCGTAACGTTGGTTACGGTGTAGCCGTCGCCGCTCTTTGCAAGTTCAACCTTTTCACCGTTGCCGATTTGCGCATACACTTTGACCGCACTTGTATCTTGTCCTGCGGCAAAAGCAATTGTAAAGCTGTAATCAGTGCCGTAAGTGACTGTGTTTGCGCCTTTTACTTCATAATTGGTACTTGTGGGCAATGCAACTCCGTATGTGTTAAGCGCGACGCCCTCGACCGTGATTATGTGCGTTTCCCTGATGTTGGTAATTGTATACACGCCGTCAACGGCTTCCAACACTTTTTCGCCGTCCTTGACGACAAATTTGCTTTGATTGTAGCCCGTTGCAAGGTTTACCTTAAATTTGAGCGTGCCGCCGTAGGGGATAGCCGTCGCATTTGCGCCGTCAAGCACTTCGTACTCGAAGCCGTCGCCCGTAGTAAGCATGTTGCCTACAACGATTTGTTCAACACCTTCCACCGTCACGGTCAAGTCGCCCGTAACTTTGTCTGCAGCAACGGTAACCGTACCGTCGGTGGCAACGTCGACCTTTTCGCCGTTTACCTTGACGGCAAAGTTTGCGTTTTGCTTGTAGCCTTCGGTAAGAGCGAATTTGAACGTGTACGCTTGTCCCTTGACAATGCGTGTTTCGCCGCTAAGAGTATAACCCGTACCCTCGACAAGAGTAACGTTTGCGTAATCGGTATGCGTAAGGGCAATTTCCGTAAAGTAGAACGTCAGATTGATGTTGTCCGCACGGAAAATCATGCCGTTAGCATATTTACTGTCGGTAAGGTCGATGGTAACAACCTTGCCTTCCGTAGCTACGTAGTCTTGCGCAGCAGCCGCAATAAGAGCATTGGGGTAGTCACACCACAGGTTGGCGTTGTTGATAAACTCGCCGTCTTCATTGGCAATTTTAACACGGAAAGAAAGGGTATTCTTGCCTTCTGCAAGCCATTGGTCGATTTGCGCCTTGGGGATTGCAACGGGTTGATCCCCCGACATATTGATTGCAATGCCGCCATCTACGCCGACAATGTTGGACTTAACGGAAGCTGCTTCAAAAGTAAACAAAGAAATGTATTCCGCCTCGACAGGCTTTGTTTGACTAAACTTGACATCGGAGAATTGTACAGTTTGTCCCTCACCGCCGTCACGCATGCAGAGATACAAACCGTTTTCGCTAACGTACAAATTGTCGAGGTCAAGCAACAAGTAGGATTTGCCCGGAGACACATACTTTCTACCGGCAAATACAAGACCATTGATCGCCTTTTCGGGATCATCTTTGTCTGCAAGGTACCTTGCCGTTGTTGCGTCATTGAACAATACGAGACTGGAAACGTTGCCGTTGGTGTTGTTGTAGTACATAGACAGGAACTTGTATCCATTCGCCTTGTACCAGGCAACAACGTCGGGATCTATTGCCACGTCGTAAGCATTTGTATTTTTTACCGACTTCACCGTGAAAGTGTCAGCTGCTCCGTCATAAACGATGTTTGCGTTGTAGGACTCGTCGACGTCGTTTTTGGGTGCGTAGAAGAAACTTGCCTTCTTGCTTTCGTCAATCGTTACGCCCTCGACGGTGATTGCAAGCGCTTCGGTGGGGTTGGCAACCTTGTAGCTACCGTCTTCTTCAGCCGTCAGTGCCGTACCGTTTACTTTAACCGCAAAACCGTCCGTTGCTTTGAACGCCGCACCTATTACTACTTCGAACGTATAGGGCAAACCATATGTAGCGGCTAGTTCGCCATCGAGCTTGTAACCGATACCGTTTGTCAGCGTAACTTCCAAGCTGTTACGAGCAACCCCCTCTACCGTAATTACAAGGTCAGCGGTAACGTTTTCTACGGTGTATTCGCCGACATTGCCGTTGTTGTCCAATTCTTCGCCGTTTACCTTGACAACCGCATTGTCAATGTTGAAGCCCGTCGTGACAGCAAGCGTAAACGTGTAATTTTCGCCTTCGACGACTTCCGTCGCGCCCGTAACGGTGTAACCTTCGCCCGTGGGCAAAGTAACGCTATGCTTAACAATGGGCGCAGCCTTTTTGACAACGCCGGTAACCGTAACGGTAATGTTTTCCGTAACGGCGGAAACAGTATACTTTCCGTCCTTTTCGGCAAGTACCTTACCGTTTGCTTTTACGGCAAATTCGGCAGATTTTTCGTATCCGTCGGCAATTTTCACCGTAAAGGTGTAGTCTTTGCCGCTTTCGACGACTCTGCCACCGGCAAAAGTATAGCCATCGCCTGTTGTAAATGTCACATTGTAGGTCTTGGGCGAGTTGTCCACTTCGCAAGCCGCGAAGGCACACGCCAATACCAAAACCATTGCCAACAGCACAATCGACAATTTTTTCATAGTGTTTTCTCCTTGTTTATTATTGTGCACAAAGCACTTATTTTACAACGCTGCAAAGTCCGACGGCACGCCGCAAGCGTAATGCGAAGCGGCTTATCCCGTAAACCTTTACAGTGTAATATTATCAAAATACATCAGTCGATACATTACAAATATTGCAACTATTGGTACAAATATTGCCGAGTTGACTTTGGTGTAAAACTTGAGAAAAAACAAAAGGACTACCGCAAAAGCAAGCAAATTGCCAATTGCGAAAGTCCTTTGCATATACATCAGTTTGTCAGGTTGACTACGTCTTTGCTCTTGCGGCACACCCACTCGCCGCGAGTAAAGTCCGGGACGGGTTGCGGCGCGCCGCCCATGGCAACGATGTCCGCTTCCTCGCAAAACAACATTGTGCTAAGCAATTCCACACCACGCTGTCCAAGTCCTATTATACCGACTTTCACCTTGTTCATAGTTCGCTCCCTAAAACGTTTGCGACGTTTCGACTACTTTCTCGTCGTGGCAAACGCTATTAGTTTTACACTCACAAAATTTACAGAATAGTAAGTAAAAATTTAATACGTATATGTTTTTTACCTACCATGACCTTTCACTTCAACTTTATCTTTGCTACGCGAAGTGCGCCGCTTGTGCCGTAGTCGAATGGTTTGACTACAAATGCGTTCGGCGCGGCAAGCTCCACCGCTTCACCGTTGTCCAGCCATATAGCGCGCTTGATTTTGCCGCCCAATGTTACCACGGTTTTGGCAAGATGACGATTGACGTTTTCGTCGCCGCTGACGGGTACGTTGCGCACCACTGCATACAAATACGTTCCGTCGGTAAGTACGGTAGCATTGTCGGCTGTGACCGCACTGTGGCGAGCGATGTATACAAAGTTTTTGTTAGCGCGTATCCACTTTCCTATTTCCGTCAGAATGCACTTGTCTATATCTCGCACCGTGCCGTCGCCTTTCAACCCCGTGTTAAGCAACAAATTGCAATTGCATGCGCGGCACTCTACAAGGTTTCCGATAAGTTCGGACACAGGCTTGTAATCGATGTCCGTTGTGGCATAACCCCAGTGGTCGTTGAGTACCTGGCACATCTCTCCCGCAACGCTACGGCTGTCAGACACCAAAAACGGATTTCCGCGCTCAAACGTAACGCAGTCAATTTGCGGATGTCCCGTTTTGCCAAGCTCGGAAAGCCCCGTATTGTTGACAATTATTGCGTGCGGCTGATACTTACGTATGGTACCGTAAATCTCGTCCTCGTGCCAGTCAGTAGACTGATCCCATGCGCCGTCAAACCAAAAACCGCCTATCTTGCCGTACTTGGTACACAAGATTTCGATACTTTTGTTCAGATAGTCTATGTACTTAGGGAAGTTTTGCGTGTAGTCGGCATTACACCAATCCAGCCACGTATGGTAGAAAAACGGCGCAACGCCGCCCTTGTTGCACGCATCCACAAATTCGGCAACCAGGTCTCGTCCGCATGCGGAGTGCGGTGCGTCGTAGTCGTTAAGACCGCAAGTGTCGTACAGACTGTAACCATCGTGATGACGAGCCGTCAATGTGATGTACTTGCAACCTGCCTTTTTGGCAATGGCAACAAGCCTTGTTGCCCAATCGCGCTTGACTACAAATTTGCTCATCAGATTGCGGTATGCAACGGGGTCGCAGTTTTTATTCAAGCGGTAGTACCACTCTCCCTTGCCGACAATACTGTACAAGCCGAAGTGTACAAACAAACCGAAACCGCGCTGTTCAAATTCTTCCACATAAGTCTTTTTACACATTTTTTCTTTTACACCTTTACAAACGAACGAAATCATCGTTTGACACAAATAATTGCCGAAAAATATTCTAATCGTCCACGCAGACTGACAATATGCAAACCGTTGCCAAATATAGCAAATAATGCTACAATAGGGTTAAGATTGCAATAAATGCACTACCACTGTACCATAGCCACGACTACTACCGACCGCTTTACAAGGAGAAACCCATGGCAGAGATATACAATCGTATAGATACCGATATGTACTTTGACAAGCAAAGCATTGCGCCCATATTGGAGTACGTAAACTCGGACATCATCACCGACTTTGAAAACAAAAGCGTAATACACGGCTTGACGGAAATTTGGCTTTGCAGAAGCGGCACAGGCGAAATGACCATAGAGTCGGTACGCAGAAGAGTGCGCGAAGGCGACTTTTGGGTAATGAACCCGTACACTTTGCACAGTGCATACGCTCGCCAGGACGAAACGACGGAATACCTGATACTCGGCATACGCAACGTTAAGTTCGGCATACCCGACGACCTGAACAAAAGTTGGTTTACGCCGACGGACAACAGATTGCGCACTTACATCGAATTTATCTACCGCGAGGCAAAAAAGCCCGAGCAAAATACGCCTCAAATACTATCCAAATTACTTGACCTTGTGTTGCTTGAAACACAACGTTACTTTGCAACCGACGTCATCCCGTACAACAAAAAGGAATCGTCCAAACTGACAGATTCGGTAGCAAGCTACATCGAAACGCACTTCAATCAACAAATTTCCATTGACGAATTGACAAAAATGTTTTACTGCGCCAAAAGTACGCTAATACACTCCTTCAAAAAGGCGCGCGGCGTTTCGATAATGGAATACGCCATGCAGTGCCGACTGAAAGAAGCGCAACTGTGGCTACGCAAAAGCGACATGTCTGTAAGCAACATTGCGCTAAATTGCGGCTTCTCGTCCATGCCTTACTTTTACAAATACTTCAGCAAAAACGTCGGGATGTCGCCGACGGATTACCGCAAGAAATTTACGGAAAACGCCGAACAAAACGATTGATTTGTCGCAAATTTTTTGATACATATATAAATTTTGCTTACATTTGCGTTCATGCGCGCAAAGTAAACACATTCGAAAAGGGGAGTTTTTCTCTCCTTTTCGTTTAGCCCGGCAACAAGTTTATTGCAGGCCGAACTGCGCCTTTATCGCGGCAATTGTCAGCGCAATATTTTCGCCGTACTTGGTTACACCGTACTTTTCAGCCAAAGTAACCCACTCGGACACAAGCGCGATTTGCTCGTTGTCGGTGTAGCCGTTTGCCTTGGCGTTGTACCAACGCATATACAGCGGTTGAAGCGACGTCTTTTCGATGTGCTCTACGTACGTTGCCTTTTGCTCGACCGTATAGCCCTCGTTGGCGTTGACTGCGGCAATTGCTTTGTCAAACAAATCCACAATGTCGTTAAGGAAGTTGTACGTCCAGTAGCCGCCTTGGTTTACGCCGTTTTTGGAAAGGTTGGATATCATGGGGCTACCGCTGTTTGCAGCCATAAGCGCATAGCGGTCATCCATACGAACGTGAAACTCGCGCATATATTCGTACGCCGTTTCACCGAAGTAATAGTACAAAAACTCGTCGCGAATTGCACCTACGTCAGCCTTGCTGTTCCAGCACAACTTACTGTGAATGTAAGCGTTGAGGTGTTGAGTGTAAACTCCGTTTTCAAGGTATGTACTTTGCGCCATGGCATATTCCGTACCGACGGACTCAAGCATTTGCATGTCACTGCTCATTGCCTGATAGGTCGGATAGTACCAGAACCAGTTACTGTATATGTCGTGGTACGTCCAAATCATCAGCCGATCGGTAATTTTTCCCCAATCTTCGTAGATGTTTTTAACGTCGTCGGTTTGGCGTTCGTCCTGCAAAGAGTAGTAGTACGAGCCGCGGATAGGAGCGTAGCGCACATAGACGTTTTCGGCAGGCACAACCGTGTTGTCGATTGCCTTACCGTCACGCACCGGTGCTTTTTCACTGTAAGAATAAGCAAAAATTACCAAACTGTAATCCTTGTCGATGCTTTCCTGTTGTTTCCATTCGTCGAGAATTTGCGACACCGCATTGATAAAGCGCACCATCAGTCCGCTGTCCATATACTTGTCGCGTGCCGCCTTACATCTGTCACACGGGCAACCAAACGAGCGATCGGCTTGACCGACCATGTAAAACTGTGCGTCGGCATCTTCCACTATCCAACGTTTAAGCGACTCTGCAACCAAGCGCACCGTTGTGTTTTCCTTGGTCAAGTCGGGCGAACCGTCCTCGTTTACTCCGCTTGTAAAGCACAAGTCGTGTGGCTCACCGAGAGTTTCGTCAAACCAATATGTCGTTTCGTTTTGCTCGCTTCCGGTGTGCGAAAAACAATCTACGTATTCGCTTTTTATGTGCGTTACACCATCGACGGTTTCCATGTAGTCGCTCGGGACCACAATACGAAATCCCGTATGCGTTGCGTCGCCGCCGCTACCGTAGTAACTCCACTTGGTAGAGCTGCCCATATTTTCGGGCATGTTGCAAAAATCGGTGTTGTAACGCATATGAGCAACATAGTCGGTATCTTTATACCAAATCGGCGTATTGAGATAAACTCTTTGACGGAAAGGCGAAACGTAAGTTTTGTCGTAACCTTTCAACACTACTTGCGTAACCGTAGGTACATAGGTGTAGTCATAGGTCAAAAACTTGACTCCGAGATTTTGCTCGATAAACTCGAATGCACCATACATAATTCCGCGGTCGTTGTAGCTGTCGATAAACAACGATTTGCCGTCGGTAAACATCACAAAACCGTCATCATTGAGCGTTTCACGCGACACGTCCACCTTTTTGTGATTTTTGACTGCCGTGTTGTACGCAGAAGTTTTGCCGAGGGAAATAATTGTACTGTTACCGTCATAGGCCTCACCGCCGTCAACGACATAACTCATCGTTACACCGGTAACCTGCGCAAAGTAGCTGCAAATTTGCTGTGCGGAATACTCCTGCGTGGCGGTTGCGTTGGAAGGAATAACCACTTTGTACGCCGTTTGTCCGTCGACAATCATTTCGCCAACGTCCGGCAACGTCTTGTCGCCGTTGTTGTCATTGCAACAAACAAAGGCAAAACAAGCGGTAACAAGCATAAGTAAAGCGGTCAAACCGAATATAACTTTTTTCTTTGTCATTGTCGTCACCTACTTTACCGTAATATCGAATTTTTGCGTTGCAAAGTTGCCGTTTTCGTCGGTGGCATAGTACACAATTGTGTATTTGCCTGCCGCAAGTTTCAAGTTGTCACCGATTTTTGTCGGCGTGTACACCATTGTCGATTGATTGTACAAAAGCACAGTCAATGTAACGTCGGAAGTGTTGTCCGTAGCTTGCGCGCCGATCACTGTGATTGTCTTTCCTGCCTTGTACTCCTTGTCGTAGTCGCCGTCAAGTATTATTTGCGGCGGCTCTTTGTCAAGGCAATCGAAGATGTACGTATAAGTACGACTTTGACCTTTACCGCCATTGTCGGCTATCGTGTAGGACACGCGGTAACGACCGTACTCGGTGAAGTCGACTGTGCATGCTCGTGAAGCAACGTTTCGGTATATATATGCGCCGCTCGGTGTAATCACCGACATTTTGATTGTAGACGAATAACTAAGTACGTCGTACACGTAGGCTTTAGGCACAAACACGCTTGTGCCGATGTCCACAATTCCACTACTGATTGCGCCGTCGAATGCCAACGCAGGGACAACTCTGTCACCGAACTCGAATGCAGACTTGGTAAAGGTTTGGTTGGATACGTTGTTGAGCAAGAATACTTCGCCGCCCTTGGCGTTGACAATAGTAAACGTTACCTTTGCTCCACACATATCGAAGCCGTCGAATGCAACACCGTTTGACCAGGCATCTACATTGCCGACGGTCATTTCGTATGCATTTTGTACGGTTTTCAGTCCGCCGTCGAAAATAAAGGTGTACAAGTAGTAACTTTTGCCTGCGTATTTGCCACTTGTCGCCGTTTGCTTGACGGTGGTAACTTGCCACGTGGTTTCGTTACCGTTCAGCCACAGTACGGGTTTTGCCGCCAGGTCGGTAAGTTTGATGCTAAGCTCATAACCTTGACGTTTGTCTGCAAGCGTAATTACAACGCCGTTAATTGCAGAACTGTCAAGCACGCCAAAGCTGAACTTGAGATTGCTTGTAGACAGCGTATAAGGCATTGGCAATACAACGCTGTCGACACTGCCGTCAAATGCGAAGAAAGTACCTTCATCGTATGCCGTTGCCGAGCCAAGTCCCGCAACATTGCCAAATTGTTTGTCGATCGTGTTGCCACCCTCCACCGTATCGATAGTTTCGGGCACACAATGGACGTCGAGTGCCAACTTTTGTTCGCCTTCGAGCAAGTAGACAATAGTCATTTCACCGTAGACGGTGATTTTGTCGCCGACGTTAAGTTGCTTACTTTTGCCTTGCAAAATGTCCAATGTAAGGTTGTTTGCCGAAACGTTATCTTGCGAGTAGTCAATTGCCGTGTAAGCCGGGACGGTAATTTCGTCGCCGTACATCACGGTAATTTCGTCGTAGCACCCGACAAGCTCGAAACGAGTAACGTTGTTGTCGATTGCAACCGGGAACACAAACTCTTTACTGTAACTCATTTGGTCGGTAGCAACCACCTTGACAGCCACTGTTTGACCTTTATTCTGTACAGGTATACGTTGTCCCGGACGCACAGCCGTTTCCACACCGTCCACAACGACGAAGTAATCTACGGACAGCTTTCCGCTACCACCGACAACGGGAATTTCGGGAACTGCAAACAGATCAAATAACTTTGCCGACAATTTGCCGTCGAAGGTGGTTTTTATTTCCAACCCTGCGTCCTTTGGCGTGGCATACACTTGGAAGTGCGCAGTATCTATGTTGGTTTTGTAGCCGTAGTTGTTGGTAACTTGATATCGAACATAGTATTCGCCTGCTTTGTCGGGAACAAATCCATAGGCAAATTTGTCGCTTACGTCGACGAACTTTGTTTCGCCTTCGCCCTTGCAAAACAGTTTTGCGGTAACGCCGCTCATATCGGTAGGAATGTAATATGGATGACCTACAAAACCGACGAGCATGTTGTTTATGTCGAAGCCGCCTGTCAAAAAGCCATTGTTGGCGTTTTTGTAGTCGTCCTTGTCAACGTTTGAAAGTACCGTGTTACCCAGCTTGGTCAAAACGATATCGCCGCTACCTGTAACGCCTTGCACGGACAAATACACTTCGCCTGTGGTAAAGCCCTTGAAATCAACGTATTCGTCCGTCGGGTCGGACACGTCCATCAGCATATAGTCGCCGTCGGACAACCCGGTGTAAAACTTGTTGGTTGCGTTGTCGAAACGCACTTGCACCGCGTCGTTACTCTGCGGACGGAAACCGTCGTGAAACGGAAAATAGGGCAAAAAGTTTTGGTTGAAGCACACAACAACGTCGTACAACCCCGGGTAGTTGCCTTTTGCAGTGGTAACGCCGTTGAACGTAACCGAAATGAATGCTTGCGACTCGCCTTGGCCGAGTTTGTTGTCGGGCACACCGCCTACACCCGTGTTAAGTTGAAACAAAACTTCCAACTTGTTTGCGCTGTCGTATGCATCGGTAAGAACAAGTTTGACCGCACGTATGTCACGCGACTTGGCCAGGTAGTTGGGGACGAACTCTATCAAATTGCCCCTGACCTCGTTGAGGTCGACAACGGGTTTGTAGTTAAGTGTACTGCTTTGATTGATCGACACCTGCATGCCGCTTGTATTGGCAGTCCCCGTGCGAAGTTTGTCGGCAACGGAGATATTTTCGGCAACGATCGTTGCGTTACTCGCGGAAAACAACGCTTGCGCCGAGTATCCGCCGACACTGACGGATTTTGTCTTGGTAAGCATTTCACCGCCGACGTTAGCTGTCAGCTTGACGTTGTACACGCCTTCTTCCGTCACAACATAGTTGCTTTTTGTGGTTTCCGTCTTACCCGACGGCGTTGTAATTTCCGCTTCGACGGCATATGCCGCACTGCCCCACTTGCCTTTACAGGAAGTTATCGCAAGGGAGGAATACACTTTGGCAGTTTCGGAAATAGCACTGTCATCAAGCGACTTTTCGCCTACCGGCTGCTCGGGTTGAGATGGACTGTCGGGCGTGGTCGGAGTACAGGAAACAAGAGCAACCGCCACAATCAGGCACATCAGTATTACTATCGGTAATTTTCTATTCATGTTTTCCTTATGTGCGACGCAATGCCGCATTGAAATGTCGTAATTGACTGATTAAACAGCAGTATTTGGTATTTACGAACACAAATCAGCCTTTCAACCCGCCGACGGTATACTTACTCATGATTGTCTTTTGACTTGCAAAGTACAACGCCACGGTGGGAATGACCACCATTGTAAATCCTGCCATAACTTCGGTAATGTTGCTCTTGTACAACGCCTTTGCCTTGCCCTGGAACAAATACATGCCGTATGCAAGGTTTGGCGTGCTAGGCAGCCACACCATGAAGGTTTCGTAGTCGTTCCAACCGCCCAGAAAACCAAGCACGAACAACACCATCAACGTCGGAAAAATCATCGGCAGATACATCTTGAAAAACGCCGTGTAATGGTTGCCGCCATCAATAAACACCGCTTCGGCGTAGTCCCACGGCATTTCCTTGAAATTGCCGTGCAGTAGCAGAAAGTTAAATCCGCTAAACACACATCCGTGGCAAAGCAAGATGCGCAACAGCATGTTGTCGTACACGCCGAGTGCCTTGTTGATTTGCATTGCCGAAGGCAAACTGCCGACAATCGGCACGATCATTACGACGATACCGATTGTATACAGCAAGTTTCTGCCCGGGAAACGGTATTTTGCTATTACGTATGCGGAAATTGCAGTCAAAAAAAGGTCGACGATGGTAAATCCTGCCGCATACAAAAAGCTGAAACCTGCCATTTGCAACATATTGTAGGATGTCTGATAATCGATTTCTATCTGCAAGTGACTGAACACATTGACAAAGTTGTCAAACTTGAACGACGTCGGGAACGCAAACGGGTTCAGCGTGTATTCGATAGGATCTTTGAACGCTGTCAATAGCATCCAAACGGGCAGAAAAAGCAGCGAAATGCAATAAACAATCAATATCGCCCACATAATCCACTTGAATATCGAGCTGACAACGCTGCCGACATTCTTGCCGATAATGTTTTTTCGCTTTGTTTGCAGCAGTCTGATGTTTTCTTGCACTTGCGTCGCTGCGGCAATCACTTCGTCCGTTTGTTCGGCGGCGGTAAGCGCGCTGAGCAAGGTTTGTTGGCGAGCGATTTCTTGCTCCACCTGTTTCTTCGGCACATCTGTATACAACGAAAATGCAATTTGTAAGTTTTCCATAATTACGCCTCCGTTGTAGGTCCGTATTTTTCTAACAGGCGACGCAACAGCAATGTCAACGGAGCGACAATCGCCGTTAGTATAAGACCGCCTGCGGCAAGCTCGGGATAGGCGGTTTCGCTACCCGCGGAAAGCACCGACTTGGTGTAGTAGTAACCCATGTTGTAGACATATTCCGGCGCACTGACATTGTAGAAGGTAAGTATCGAACCGCCATTGCTGAATATACCGGCAAGTCCCGTGATAAGAAATGTAGATATTGTCGGAAATATTAGCGGCAACACGATGTAGCGCAAGTCCTGGAACATCGTACTAACGCCGTCCAGACGACTGCTTTCGATTACTTCGTTGCTGATTTCCTTCATAGCGTTGGGATAAACGATGAGGTTAGTACCGAACGAAATCCAAATAGAAAAGAAAATCGTCGTACCAAAGGCATACTGTGAGCTGTGCAACAGGTCGATACCTTTGCCGTTTTCGTCGACAAAAATATGCAACGACTCAAAAACTTTGAGTATCGGAGCGCTGTCACCTGCCACAAAGTTGAGGAACAACAAACCCACCACAAAGCCGGAAATAATTTGCGGCAACATTGATATTGCGCGTATAGCTCCGTGCATAAAGCACTTTTTGTACACCAGGTAGGAAAAAATGATGTACAACGGCATGCAAATAACAAGGCTGATGAAGTACATTTTTAGCGAGTTGACAATACTTATGCTAAGCAATGCGCCGTCGCTGAATATGCCTTTGAGGAAGCTTGCAAAGTTGCTGAAACATGCAAACGTGCGAGTGCCGTCCAATGCGACATTGCTGAATGCCAACAATATCGAGTTCAGATTGATTGCTACATAAAAAATCAAAAACAATACTATCGGCACAATCAAAAATGACAGCACGAATAAGTTAGATTTAGCCTTCCGTGAAAATTTTTTCTTTTTCGGGATGGTAATGCTTTCCATTGTTATCTCCGAGTTACGTAAGCAAAATTGCAATACGTACAGCAATTTCACTTGCAAATTATACACGGCGCAGTTTTCGGCTGCGCCGCAAAATGAGCTAATCTTTATTTCTTTGGCAATGTGTTGTTCATCGTAGCAACCGCACTCGTCCAACTGTCAGCACTAAACATATTCTTAACGCCGGCAATACAATTTTCCACGGTAGAACCGTTAAGTATTGCTTCGATAGGGGTTTGTCCGTTAATAGTAAACAATGTTTCGAGCTTGGTTGCTCCCGACCAACAAATCGGGTTTCTGCCGCGGTCGGCACGCGCCGTTAGCACCTTGACGTTGTCCGTATCGGTAAAGATACTGTAACATGTACGTTGGAACGGCGTCATGGAAGCAAGTTGATTATCCGTCATTGTGTATTTGTAATTACGCACAAGTCCGCAAGACGCAGTCGTTTCAGACAATGCTCTATTGGTAAGGGTGTATGTTACGAAGGATTTGATTGCGGCAAGCTTTTTGTCGTCGCTTTGTTTGCGTACAAGCATACCGCCGTTTTCTATTCCTGCCATTACGCTACCGTTACCTTCTCCGTCAATGCCGAGTTGTCCATCAATAGTCGGCAACAACATAAAGCGGTAGTCGACTTCGCCGTACCCACGCGGTTTGTCAGAGTACTTGTTTGCAGTATTCATCGTACTTGCAGCTTCCATCTCAAACCAGTTGCCGTCGATTGCCATGCCGTAGAAGGTCGCCTTAGCGTCCCCCGTACCACCCGTTACAAACTCACGTTGCATTGCGTCGACGGTAGCTTGGTAGCTGCACACTGTCGAATTGCCCTTGTTGAAGTATTTTGCCGTAAAGCTTATTGCTTCGGCAATGCCTTTGGCGTTGTTTGCCAAGTAACCATTGGACATATCTATCGTTGCGGTCGTTCCGTCGGCAAGCGCAATTGCTTTTCCGTTGCTGTCGTAACTAACCACTGCGGAGTAAGCGTCCATACCCGCATATTGCGTAAAGTAAGCGTCGGTGATGTAGGTAATGTAGCTTGCGTCCTGGTTTTGCGCAATGAAAGGTACGCCTATACCCTTGATTTTGTTGATCATCGTGTCGAACTCGGCAAGAGTTTGCGGTTGTCCGTCGTCATACGTGCCATACTTACCATCCTTACCGGCGGACAAAATGTAATCGCCCTTGGTGTAATTGGTGTAGGCAGTACTGCCGACAAACACCAATTTGCCACCGTTTACCGAATAGGTAATACCTTGCTCCGTCAAAGCCGCTTTTACTTTGTCAGTATTTTCGGCATAGCTAAGTAAGCCTTTTTCCACAAAATCGTCGTGATCGTACACCATGCCCGTGAGCGTTTTTGAGTGTGGCAACATGTAGCAACCTTCGAGAGAATAGCTGTTTGCCGCAGCGTCGTACACCCACTTGGAGGACAATTGTTTCCAACTGTCGTAATCGTTGATTTTTTCCTTAATGGTCAATCCGTCGTCACCGTCGGGTTTGACGTCCAACAGGTCGGACAAATCTTCGAAGTAATCACGGTAGAAACCTTGTTGGTAGTCTGTTGTGGAAGCAATGTAAATATCCGTATCGGTGCTACCTGCGGCAATTTGGCTAATGTGCGTACCGGCAAGATTGTTGGAGGACTTCTTGACAATGATACTGAAGCCCAAATCCTTGTTTGCTTCCGTCCACTCTGTTGCAAGCTTATCCAGCCATTCCAACCCGTAGCCTGCCGCGCCATACGGCTCAATTACGATTGTCGTTTTTGTGTCATATTTGGGTGTACAACCCACTAACACGACGATAAAAGTCAAGCATAGGCAAACCGCCAATACTATACTCAATACCTTTTTCATACAGTTTGCTCCTTATTATAATTGACGACATTGTCGTCCGTTTGTTTGCCAATTTGTTTTATTTCTCGTCCCTATGGGACGATGCCAGAAATCGGCTGTCGAAATTTGTCAAAAACCATTAACTTCCGACGTTTACCATTGTAACATACGATAAAGTACGCTTAAACATAAATATGGTTAAAAACAGTGCAAATATGGCAAATGCACCATGTCCGAATTACTTGCTTCGCACAATGCCTTTGTCCACAATTTGATGATATTTTACACTGTTTATCTCCTTG
The DNA here is from genome assembly GCA_003537755.1 of Clostridiales bacterium. Classification (GTDB taxonomy): domain Bacteria; phylum Bacillota; class Clostridia; order Christensenellales; family CAG-314; genus Fimimonas. The sequence goes on from DPQS01000075.1 coordinate 22,347, forward strand.
TCCAACACGTAGTCGGCTGCAAGCGTCAACACAAGCGTTGCGTAACCTACGCCAAACAACGCAACAACCGCATAACCGACAACATCCACCACCGTGTTGTAGAAGAAAAACGGCACTGTTTGTGGTGTAATTGCCACAACTAAAAAGCCTGTAATCGGCAGCAAACCTTTGAGCGCAAGAACAAAACTGTTTTTGAAACAAGCGAAAAAACCGACATTGTACACAGCGTTTTGCACTGCAAAAAACACGCACACCGCCGCAACATACGCGACAAGCAACACGCTGAAACCATACATAAGCATGCGCTGAAAGGCAGACATCTCCACCGACGGCACGTATACAAAAACAAACTCGACGCACCACACGGCAACGCCCAGTAAAGCAAATACAACGGCGTTTTTCCACGGGTTATCCTTGACGCCTTGCCAAAAGTCGCCGACAAACACCACTTCACCCCACACTAAACGTTGTACGACGTACACGCCACCGCTAATGCCTACTCCGCACAATGCAAGCAAAGCAATATTGACGGCTCCCTTGGTGTTGACATAAGCAAGCAGTCTGACAAAGTCAACATCCTCGGCATTTAGCGTAAGTTGACGTATCGCTTGGTTGACAATCCAATTCCACGCAAAGTAGGGCAAACAGAATATCGACGTCAGCAGACTTGTCGCAAGCAAAAAACGCCAACGACGCTTCAATACATCACAAAACACTTGCCAACGATTGTGCGGCAAATTTTGTTCGGTGCATTCCGATTGTTGTTTTTTCAGTTTGTAAAGTAGTTTTCCCATTTTTCAAATTAACGATATTTCAATGCCAACGCACAACATCTATCGTACCGACAGAACGCTTTAACAAGCATTATTGTATATTTCAACAGCAGAAAGTGCGACAAAATGTTCTATATTGCGTTATTCAGCAACATTTGCAACAATTGCAATGCGTGCTTATCGTCAGCGTTGCCGTCGGGGTTAAGTTTGCCGATGTTTTGCGACTTGGGCGACAAAAGCACGTACATATCTTCGTCTTTTTCGTCAATCCAACCGAACCCATACAGCGGCGTGTATCCCTCGGAATTTACCATGCCAACTTTTACGGCATAAATTTTGCCGTCGGCAGAATACGTTTCGACATCATCGGGTAATGTTATGACGTCATCCAAAGCAAGAGCATATGCGGCATACTTTTCAACAAGGCTTTGCGGCAGCACAAGCAAGTCGCTGTTGAGGAAACCTTGTGCCGAAAACCCCGCTTCGAATCCCTTGAAATCGGGCGACAACACATACAAATTGACATCTAATATGCCGTCATTTGCAAAATATTCCTCGGCGCGGCGTTCCAAATCCCGATCGGAGATTTGGCCTGCCACAAAAATCTGCAAACGCTCGTTGTCGCGGATTTTATCTTTCAAGTAAAAGGCATACAGCCATGCCGAACACAACAACACTGCCACCACGAGGTATATCCACCAATAATCGGCAAAACTTTGCTTGATTGCTTGTTTGGTAACGTTACTCATCGTCCGTCACCTCACAAATATCCGCAATAAAGTCACCGGAGTGCATTACGGCGTAAACTCTCTCCGCTTGCGGAACAAAATTGTCCGTATCCAACGCATACAGTAACAGCGTATTTCCGTTGTCGGAAACAAACTTGAATGTGCTGAATCGCATACCATACTTGACAACGCTGTCCCCCGTTTGCGCAAAGGCGAGTTTTTCCGTAACAATGTTAGTCGAAAGTTTGGCAAGATACTTTGCGTAATTTCCGTAATACACGCTTACGCCACACGCCGTAACGCAAACCGCCACCGCTAGCAAAGAAACCACACACACGACAATTTTGTCCCAAACGGCAAACCGCACGTGTGCGACAAACAACGCAACGCACAGCGCAATGCCTGTTATGGCGGCAACAACGGCAACGAATCTTGCCGTTTTTTGTGCCTTTGCTACATATTCCGTTTTTTGTTTCAATTTTTCCATTTGACCTTTTTGTATTTTTTTGCTACACTGTGCGCATGAGCAAAATTGAAATCGTAAAACTGCAAAAGAGTTACACCGACCGCAAAAAGAACACCACGGTCGCATTGTACGATTGTTCGCTGACGGTAAACGATGGCGAATTTTTGGTACTGCTCGGTGAATCCGGCTGCGGCAAAACGTCGTTACTAAGAGTAATTGCCGGAGTAGAAAGTTACGACTTCGGGAGCATACTTTTTGACGGCGTGGGCGGTTCGGAGCTTGATCAACGCGACAAGGATATTTCCTACGTCAGCCAAAATTATGCGCTGTTTCCGCACAAAACGGTGTACGAAAACATTGCCATGCCGCTTTTCACAAACAAGTATCCACGCAACGAAATTCGCAAGAGAGTCAGCGAGCTTGCCGAACAATTCGGTTTACAGATGTTGCTTACCCGATTACCCGCCGACCTGTCGGGCGGACAACAACAGCGTGTTGCCATTGCGCGCGCCCTTGCAAAACATCCGTCGATTTGTTTGTTTGACGAGCCTTTGTCGGCACTCGACTCAATATACCACGATGACATACTGTCTTTACTACAACGTTTGCATGCTCAAACCAATGTAACCTTTGTATATGCAACGCACAACTTGCGCGAAGCGGTACGCATTGCAGACCGTATTGCCGTAATGCACGACCGCAGGGTGGAACAAATCGGCACTCCGCATGAGCTACTCCTCAATCCGCAAACGGAATTCGTGCGGGATTTTATGTCTCAAATCGACTGAGAAAGCGTTGTCGGAAAAATATCTTTTGCCGCTTCAAATTGCATTTTCAAGGCGTTATCCGGCATTGCTTTTGCATATTAAATATATTGTCGTAACCAACTGTTTTTATCGCAAAAATCGCAATGCGTACGCAAAATTTGACGACAAACACACAGTTTACACATGATAAAAATATCACAAACAGGCAACCATACGATTGCCTGTTTTTTTGTTACTTTGTGTAGGTGATGTTTGTCAATTCCAACGTACCGCTGTAATCTTGATGCATGGTATTGTCGTGCGTATTGACAATCACGATGCCTATCTCAGACAAGGTTCCGTCCACAGTTGCCAATGCAAAGTTCACATTGCCCCCGGTATAGTTTTTAGCAACATCCTTTGTCACGTTGCCGTTTTTGTAAGTGCAAATAACGTAGATATTGGCTTGCGTTGCGGACAAATCCATCGAGATTTGAGTGTAACCCGCCGCAACAAGTTTGTCTAAGTAGGCCTGCGTTACTGTAAACTTATTGTTGTCGCTGTTTGTTGTCCATTGCACTTTGGCTGATGTGACCAAACCGTTGTTTTCTGTCGTTGTGTTGACGTAGCCGACATTGCTCTTTTGTGTGCCGAAGCCTTCGGCTATTGTGACAAACTCCACATCGGTAATTTCTATCGAGCCCGTAAAATCGCGGATAATGAAATCCACCGCACCGCCCGAAAGCATACGCAAAACTTTGCAAGTGACGCCCACCGTATTGAGCGTAATGCCCATGTAGTCGTTGTTTGCGCCCTTCAAACTCCAAATGCCTGCGTCAAATTTGCCCGACGAAGTGTAATCCGTCACCTTGAACGTAAGCACCATGTAGTTGCCGTTTACCTTGTTATTTTTGCGAATATAATCGGCTGAAATAATTGCATTTTTGTCGGTATATTGATTTGTGTCGTTGTCAACAGTGCTAAGCACGATATTGCCGTCTTTCGACGCCGACACGGTAACGCCCGACCAGCCATAGTTGTCTACAAGTAGGTATTTGACGGACTTTGTGTATTCCGTAAGTTCGTTTTCGCTACGGAAGTACTTGACTGTCCAAGTGTACACTCCCGCCTTGTCCGGCAAATCGTAACCATCGGTGCAATCGGTTTCCACGCCGTTTTCGTCCATCAAAAAGTACTTGACGACAATGGGTTGCGCACTGTTGGCGTGCCGCATTGCTTTGACAAAATCGAAACTGTCGCCAACCACGTAGGCATACATATCGTCGGCGTCGAAGTCATACGCAGGCGCGGCGTCGTCGGTAAGCGTAACGGTAAACTCTCCTATGTTGCACGTAACGTAATCAACCAAACGGAAGTTGTAACTGCCCGACTTGAGCGAGAGAAGATAGTCCGTCGAAAAGTGACTGCGATAAACCTTTTTGCCGTCGACAACGATTTGTTCGGCAACAAATTGCTTTGGCGTAAGCAAAGTTTGCGTTTCTCCGTCCACCATATACAGGTCACGGTCAACATACTGGTACCCGTCCAAACAAGATACGGCAGTTGTAACGTCAGACAAATCGATTGCGAGATCCGGCACGGTAAACGTACCAAACAGGTTAAGCGTGGCAATCTTCGTAACGTCGGCATGGCCTTCCAGCGAATACGTGATTTTATACGAACCTGCCGTATTCCACACCACTGCGGACAAATCCACATTGACATCGCACTTTACTCCGTTGTAACTGCCCGAAACGCCTTGCAGATAGTAACCCTGATTTCGTTGTTCGGCAGTAAGCCTGGCAATTTCGATGTTGAACGCGTCGCTCGGCACGACAAGTTGTCCCGGAAACTTGACCAGACCCGAAACCGTCACGGTCACATCGGAAGTGACGTTTTCTATCGTGTAAATGTAGTCATTGCCATCCTTTTCGCCGACAAGCACATTGTCGCCTGCCTTTACCACGGGAGTAACAGTCTTGTCATATCCGTCGGCAATGCTAAGCGTAAACACATAATTGCTACCATATGTAACGGTCGGTTCACCGCTTGCTTCGTAACCGTCGCCGACAAAAAACACCGAGAAAGTTTTTCGTTGTGCGCTTACGACAATCTCAATGTCCGCAGTAACGTTTGCAACGGTATATTTGCCATCGGTTTCGGTCAGTTTTTCCGTACCGACCATTACGGAAGTAACATTGTAACCTTCGTTGGCGGTAACGGTAAAGATGTAATTCTTGCCCTTTTCAACCGTCTTTGCACCGTTGACGACGTAGCCTACGCCCGTCGAAAGTTTGACGCTGCAATGTTCTGTACTTGTGGCGCAACCGATTGTCAGACAGCACACGGCGACAAAAGCAAGCAACAAAATAATTGTCGATTTGTTTTTCATAATGTACTCCGTATTATTTCAATGTAAGTTTCAACGACACTATTTCAAACGGCTTTACCGTAAGCGAAATTTTATTATCTCGCACCGCAACCTTTTCGCCGTCATTTTCGAGTAAGTCACACTTTACCGCACTCAATACGTCTAAACCAAATGTTAAAATGCAGGTTGTGGTACAATTGTTGTTTTCAAACAATCGCACAATTACACGGTTGTCGTCCTCGGCAAACTTGACGGTGTCTACAATCACGTCGTCTTTGTCGCAAGAAACAAGGCTTACGCCGCTGTCATTTTGCGCAGTGCCGCCGAGAAAAACAAGCGGATTGTTCAGCAATGCCGCATGCTTGTACACGTCGCAATGTCTGACGTCGCCGACATGAGGATACAACGCATAAGTAAACTTATGTATTCCTTTGTCTACACAGTCCGAAGGATTTGTACTGCACTTGATCAACGTCAACGACAACACATTTTCGCGCGCCGAATAGCCGTACTTGCAATCGTTTAGTAACGCAACTCCGAAGTTACCTTCGGAAATATCCACATACTTGTGCGCGCAAAACTCGAATTTGGCTTCGTCCCAACTGTTGTTGCAGGTTGTAGGACGAGAAACATTGCCGAACTGCACGTCGCAAGTGGCAGTATGAGCGTTGACGTCAAGCGGAAACAGTGTTTTGAGTAGCAGGTGCGGTGTTTGCCAATCAAGTGTCGTGTCGAAATCGATACGGTCGGTGTAGTCATACAAACAAACATCGGTTGTTACTGTAGATTCACCTATTTTTTTGACAATGCGTTTGCCCTTTTTGCCGCCGAAATCAATATTCTCGACGGAAACAAGCGTCAGGTCGTATTGTTTTTCGGTGTAGTAGTTGCGGATTTCCCACGCCTCGTACATGTTGGGATAGTCTTCGTACGCTTTCAGTTGAGCCTTGGATCTAAGCACATTGCGCTTTGCACGCTTGTCGAAGATCTCCACAATGTCGTAATCACGACCAAACTTGATGCGGAAAAACTTGTTTTCCAACGTGTACACGGATATTTTAACCGAGGCGTTGCCCGGCTTTACTGCAACGGGACTGACGGCATTGCCTTTTGCGCCCTCGACATAAACGTATTTTTCGCCATCTTTCACATATCCGTCAATCGGCATACTGTTTAGATTTAGCACACAATTTTTTGATACGTATGGCAAAATTGCCGACAAGCATTTGCCGTAATGCACCTTTTCTTCATCAAACAGTTTGGCGTATTCGCGGTCGGTGACGTTGTACACTTCGGTAACGGACGAACCGGGGATGATGTCGTGGAATTGGTTTGTAAGCACCATTTGCCACATTTCTTCAAACCACCTGCGTGGGTACTCCACACCGCCAAGTTTATTTGCAAGCACAAACAGTTTTTCAAGATTTTGCAACGAATATTCCGCTCGGCGATTGTTGCGCTTGTTTTTGGCTACCGATGTATACGTTCCGCGGTGATATTCCAGATACAACTCACCCGTCCAGCGCGGCAATTCGGGATTATCGTACACCTTTTTTCGTACACGTGCAAAGAAATCCGACGCACGCTCGAACTTAGTGTAGGGAAAATTCGGTGCGCCGCACTGCATACGCTCGATGTTTTCGATAAACTGCGCTGTCGGTCCGCCACCGCCGTCGCCGTAGCCGTAGTCCATCAATACTTCATTGGTCAATGACTTTTGTTGCATACGGTTGTACGTGCGCAAAAAGTCTACGGGATTGGCAATGGCATTGTAGTTGGTGTGAATATCCTTTGGATTGTTGGCGTCGGCAGGCGCGGTAAGAAAGTATGTAAAAACCTCGCTACCGTCAAGCCCTTTCCATCGGAACATATCATATGGCAACACGTTGGTATCATTCCAACTGATTTTGCTTGTAACAAACGTTTCCACGCCGCTTTGTTTGAGTATTTGCGGCAATGCGGCGCTGTATCCGAACACATCCGGCAACCACAGCACTTTGCTGTCTACGCCAAACTCCCGTTTCATAAATCGCTTGCCGTACAATATTTGCCGTACAAGGCTTTCGCCGCTTATCAGGTTACAGTCGGCTTCCAGCCACATTGCGCCTTCGACGTCCCAACGTCCTTCGGCAACGCGTTGCTTTATGCGCTCGTACAGTTCCGGAGCCTCCTCCTTGACGGCCTTGTAAAGGTAGCACTGCGACGACATAAACTTGTAGTCGGGGTATCTGTCCATCAGAGCAAGCACCGTTGCAAAACTACGTTGCGCCTTTTCACGAGTTTGGCGCATCGGCCACAACCACGCTACATCGATGTGCGTATGCCCAACGCAGGAAACGCTTGTATTTCCACGTTTACAATACCTACCAAAGTACTCGTTTTTCAGATACGTATGTGCTTTTTTACAACATTTGCCAAAGTCGTCTAATCTAACATCGACAAAGTCTACCATGTTAAGCGCAGTGTTGACGTACCTCAATATGTCGGCATATTGTTTGGTATTAACGTTTATTGCCGACAAAGTATTCAGCATTACAAACAGGTCGGCAGACAGCGTTTCAACACGAGCGTCCACAGCTTGCAACGTTGCCGACAGCGTCAGAGGATTGTTGTAGTCGAAGATCTCCAACGGAAAGTCTGCCGCAAACAACGGCGATATTTGGTAACCTGCGTAGGCATATAAATACACCGTATGCTTGCCACTATCAACTACAAAACTGCGATGGTTGGTATCCAGGCCTTGTGCGATTTTGCCGTCGACATACACCAAAAACTGCGGATTGGATAAGTCCCAACCGTTTACGCCGCTGTCAACAAACACTTCATTCCGTATATTGTTGTCACTTGGCGCGTCAATGTCGAAGGAAAACCAAGCGTGAGTATCGTTTGCACCACCCCACTTTCCGTCGAAACTTTGCATAGCGGACAAATCGGGCAAAGTGTTGTCCGTTTTGTAATCGCACGGCAAGTATTTGATGTCGGTGATTATCGTTTGCGCAACTACTGTTCTGTTGTTAAGTTCGCGCAATAATTTTTGCGCGCGTTCGATCAAATTGTTCATTTTACAATTGTACCTTTATGCTGACAATCTCAAACGGTTTTAGCGTAAGCTTAATTTTATTGTTTGCCACAGCAACGGATCGCAAATCGTTTTCCAACAAGTCGCATATGGTTGCACTTGCCACATCCAAACCGAAAGTCAGTGTGCAATTTGTTGTACAGTTGTTGTTTTCAAACAGCCTCACCACAACGCCGTTGCCGTCTTCGGCAGGTTTGACGGTATCGATGACGATGCTGTCGCAGTCAACCGCCACAAACGATATATCCTCAGTCTTTCCCCCTACGGCAACAAGCGGATTGTTCAGCAGCATTGCTTGTTGCATTACTTTGCTGTGCGCAACGTCGCCGACGTGCGGATACAACGCATATGTAAACTTGTGCGCGCCTTTGTCCACCGAGTCGTTGGGGTAGGTCGTACACTTAACAAGCGACACGGTAAGCACGTTGTCGCGTGCCGAGTAGCCGTACTTACAGTCGGACATCAACGCAACGCCGTAGTCACCCTCGGACACGTCGACGTACTTGTGCGCACAAAACTCAAATTTTGCCTTGTCCCAGCTTGTATTGCACACAGTCGGGCGTTGAACGTTGCCGAATTGTATATCGCACGTCGCTGTGGTCGCGTTTACGTCCACAGGGAACACAGCCTTAAGCAGCACATTGTTGTTTTGCCAATCCAACGTTGTGTCAAAGTCGATTCTGTCGGACATTTCGTACAAGCACACGTCGGTGGTTATCGTACTGTCACCGACACGTTTGACAATGCGCTTGCCTTTTTTGCCGCCAAAGTCGACATCGACCACCGACGCAAACTGCACGAGATATGTCTTTTCTGTATAGTAATCGCGTAATTCCCATGCATCGAAACAAATCGGGTAGTCCTCGTACGCAACGTACTCCGCCTTGCCTTTCAGCACGTTGCGCTTGCTACGTTTGTCGTAAATTCGCGCAATATTGTACTCTTGGTCAAACTTGATACGAAAGTACTTGTTTTCCAAAGTGTATTCAGTCGTCTTTACACCGCTTTTAGGAGCAATGATTCGCCTCGTACCGAAGCCTTTGCCCGGCACGTTTTGCACATACGCATACTTGCCGTCAACACACACGTAGCCGTCGACAGCAAAACCATTAGGGTTAAATACCGTCACACTTTCGGTACTTAAACTACAGTTACTGTTACTTACAACTGCGTTTATACGTTCTCTCAACAATTTATTGCCGCTGTCAAACAACTCGGCGTATTCCTTGTCCGTAAGGTCGTAAACCTCGGTAATGGACGAACCGGGGATAATATCATGAAACTGATTTGTCAGCATTGTCTGCCAGTGTTCGGTAAGCCACGTTTGCGGCACTGCCACTCCGCGCAGTTTGTCTGCAAGCACACTCAACAATTCCAAGTTTTGCATAAGATACTCGGCTTTACGGTTGTTGCGTTTGTTTTTGGCAATGGAAGTATATGTTCCGCGGTGAAACTCAAGGTACAATTCACCCGTCCACTTGGGCAAGCGACCTGCCTTTTTGACGTTTTGTTTGACGTCGGACACAAACTCCGCTACACTGCTAAACTTGGTCGCAGGCACACACGGTATGCCCTTTGCCATACGCCTTATGTACTCGATGTGCCAACTTGTCGGACCACCGCCTCCGTCGCCGTAGCCGTAGGTGACCACCGTTTCGTCTGTAATGTCCTTTTGTTGCATACGATTGTACGAACCGATGACCTGCGACGGGTTGGCTTCGGCGTTGTAAGTGCTGTAACGGTCAATGTGTCCGTCGCGGTGAGCGTTTTGCGCTGTAAGGAAATAGGTAAACACCTTACTTCCGTCGACACCTTGCCAATCGAACAAATCGTAGGGTATCATGTTTGTGTCGTTCCATCCGATTTTGCTTGTAACAAAGGTGTCTACACCGCTAAGTTTTAGTATTTGCGGCAATGCGGCACTGTAACCGAACACGTCGGGTAGCCACAACACTTTACTGTCCACGCCGAATTCGTCACGCATAAAACGCTTGCCATACAGTATTTGACGCACAAAACTTTCACCGCTAAGGAGATTACAATCGGCTTCTACCCACATTGCGCCTTCCACTTCCCAACGACCTTCGGCAATACGTTGTTTAATACGCTCGTACAGCTGGGGATTTTCCTCCTTGACAGCCTTGTACAAGTAGCACTGCGACGACGTAAATTTGTAATCGGGATACTTGTCCATAAGGTGCAGCACCGTGGCAAAACTGCGTTGCGCCTTTTCACGCGTTTGGCGCACAGACCAAAGCCAAGCAATGTCAATGTGAGTATGTCCCACACAAGCCACTTTTGTGTCGCCGATTTTGCAATACGTATCGTAAAATTCGTGTTCAAAGTAGTTTGCCGCAACTTTGCAAGTATCAAAAAACGTAGAATTACCGACGTTCATAAAGTCTACCAGACACAACGCCTTGTTGAGGTAGTCTATCGTGTCAAAATACGGCTTCTCGTTTTCCTGCATAAAGTCCAACGCCTCGGTCGGCACAACCAAGTCGTAGTACAGCCGCTCGGCATACTTATCTACGTAACGTAAGGTAAGTTTGAAGTCCAACTTCAGCGTAAGTCGCATACCTGTGTAAGCGTAGAAATACAGCACATGATGCCCCGCATCGATATTCATCGTCGTATGGAAACGGTCAAGCGCTTGCGTCATTATTCCGTCGACATAGCATACAACTTGCGGATTGCACTCGTTCCAACCATCGTAGCCGGTAGTCACAAGCAATTCCGCAGTACACTCCGGCACGCTTTCAACGTCCACCTCTGCACGAAACCAATAATGGTCGTCGGGAGCACCGCCCCAAATGCCATCGTTAAACGGCACAAGCGCAGACTTGTCAGGCAAGTCGTTGTTTGTTTTATAGTCAGTGTGCGCATACATAATATCCGTCACTTGTATTTGCTTGCGGCAAAGATTGTTTTGCAACACCGATACCAATTTTTTTATACGTTCGTACTTGTTTGTCATACCGTCTCCGTAGATAAAAATGCGGGACAAAACACTTGTCCGTTTTCACAATTTGATTTTACCATTTTTCAGCAAAACGAAAAATACAAATATTGCTCAAAGTATAGCAGATATTGCCATCGGAGAAAATATATTGTGCACCACATTGTAAAAGATATACAGCAATTTACAAATAATTTTGCATACGAAAAGAATCGAACATCGTTTTTAATGCTCGATTCTGTAGTGTTGTTAATTTTGCGTTTTTACATCAATAAACTCAAGGTATATTTTTCTTTACAACCATCTATATTTTCAACAATAGACTGGATGTTATTTATTCATCCAACCTCCGCTTGTATTTTGTTTAACAAACAAATTATCCTGCAAAATGCCTGTTGACGTTTGAGAATAATTAAAACTTAAATATTTGCAACTTGAGAACATGACTTTTCTAAAACTCTTATAATCTGTACTATCCTTTCACCAATGCGTTTTCAAGAAATTCACTAACATTGCTTTCCGTTGTAAACGACAATTCGGTATATTGAAAATATACTCTTTTCTCTTCACAAGTTGTTTCTCCCAAAACGTTAATTTCAACAATATCATCGGACAATATATCCGTTCTGTATTTCCAAGTCAACTCATTAAATACCGAAGTCTCATTGTAATCAACAGTATTGTTTTTATAATTATACTTGGGATTTACAACCACAACAATAATCATACTTTGAGCCGTATCATCATCTGAGTACATTAGTTCATAGAACAATATATCGTTACTCAATGTATCAAAGGCTTCTTTAGTAGACCATTTCATGCTTTCATTAAACTTGTACTTGAAAAAGAGTGAGTTGACCTTAGACACATCAACAACTCGTCTGTTAATATTCTCGTCAAGATAGCCAACTTCGTTTCTGCTTTTCAGGACAAAAGGCAAAACAGACGCCACTATAATTAACAACACAAGACTTATCGTTCCACAATAAAGCCATAGTCTTTTGTGGCGTTTGGGGATTTTTACAGTATTCGCCGCCGTAGATACAAATCTTTCTTTAAAGGAACTGTTTTCATAGTTCTGCAATTCTTTATTTGCTTCTTGCTCAATCAAGTTCTCTTCATTCATTTAATAATCCTCTTATGAAACTATTACGGAAAATGCATCGTTAATATTAGATGCCTGTTTGATATTTACAAGTGCTCGAGGACGATTGTCAAATCCGGAAGAAACCAACAAATAATTGTCTGTTCTACTTCCACCGCTGGTCAACGTATAAGTAATCTCTCTATAGCCGAACACCGCCATAGTATGCGAACCATTACTGTTCATATTGTCAACATAATCGTACCCATCACTACTATACAGCTGAGAAACCGTATAATTTTGCATAAAAATTGCAACCGGATACATTTTATCTAACTGTGCCTTAACTTTTGAATAGCTGAATTTTCCCAACGTCATACATGAAGTAAATGAAGCCGTATACCCTTGTCGTGAACAGTATGTACTAAGACCGTTTTTGAATCCGTTTATAGTCGTACCGGCAGTAGAAACGTTCGTTTTCATGTCTACAGCTAACTGTTGTGCGACTTTATCCGTAGTATCATCCGAAGACTTATATGCTATACTCGTTCCTACTTTTTTGTATGATGTGTAGTTTGGAATCAGGTTTTCCTTATCCTTATCCCAATACTGAATAAGACTTGCTCCTGCAATCGGCGAACATCCGTTAGTAATATTTGTCACACTAAACACCGCCGGATGAATTGCCGCCAATTTCTTTACATTTTCATTTTTCCCGGTGCAATAAATGTATTCAGTCGAATATGTAAAATCTACACCACCGGAATAATAACTTGATTCTCTGATAATATCTACTTCTTGTTTTGTTAGTGCACGTTCTGTTTTTGCCACATAAAATGTTCCGTCCTTGTACTGCAGAAAGCTCATAAAGCTTGCATATACAAATTGCCCGTCGAACGTAACATCAAACGGAAATTCACTTTCAAGGGACATTTCCATTACGTCAAAACTCTCAAAAGCATTTGCAATAATTGCATAACCTTTCGTGCCGTTATATGAGAAATCATACGCCCATCCTAAACGAACTAAATCCATGTCGTATATTTCATATTTTTGAGCACTTAGCTGATAAGGCTCATCATCACAATTTGCCAGTTGCAGCACAGAATTAGTGAATAGCGCATCGCATGGATCTTCTGACGAGATGTCTTGAGCTAAAGCCACCACACCCAAATTTACCAAACAACTTGCAGCAATGAGAAGCAGTAGAATTGTAATTTTTAGTTGCATTGTTTTTTTCATTGAAAATGTCCTCCTTTAGGCTTTTCTAATAGTAAGACAGTTTCAAAGGCTTATTTTGTGACGTTTATAGAAAAATTTTTAAATTTTTTTATAGCTCGTTCGTATTTCTTACGTACGGAAGCACCGGAAATGTTCAAAATTTCACCGATTTCTCTATGGTTAAAGCCACACCAATGATACAAATACAAAACTTTCTTTTCGTCCTCGGTCAGATAATCAAGATCATTAAGATAACAATCTTCATAATCCGAAACAACGGTTTTAATAATGCTATCTAAATAAATTCTTTCGCGTTCCTTTTGACGAACTTCCGTAAAAACCATATTCTTTGCTTTGTTAGCACAGCACGTTATCAACCAAAACATTGGATTTTTGACATAGAATCTTTTATTACGAGGCTCCAATAAACTCATAAATACTGATTGTACAGCATCTTCCGCATTACCACGTCCATAATTCTTTGACAAAACGCGCACCAATCTAGCATAGTAAGTATTATACAATTTTTCTGCGTTTTCATCATTGTGAATATCGTTTATAATTTTGTTAAAATCGCCAGTTTCCATCTTGTGTACTTCCCGACATACCTACTGTTTGTGGGTAAAACTTTGAATCATACAAATTATGGCGTCTCTTTGCGAAGCAGTCAAAACATCCCATTCTTTCAAAAGCATCAATCTCTGCGTGTCAACGGGAACCATAGTTTCATCCTCATTACAGAACAACTCTGCCATTGAAATTTCTAAAGCGGTACAAACTTTTTCCAGTGCATCGACACTTGGTAAATAATCACGTTTACTGTACCAGTTGGATATACACGCTGTTGTCAAATCCGCTTTTTGTGCAAGGGCATATATCGACATATTTTTCTTTTCCATTAAGGATTTGATTTTTTGTCTTACATCCATTTTTAATACCTCGCACATATAGTTATTGTAATTATTATAATAAATTTTCACTATACATATAAATAGTTATAGTTTATAATAACTATAGTATTGACTACTATCAAAAAATTATGTCACACTTTGCACCCTTAGATCTGTCTTATATATAGAAGTACAAACATAAAGGAGGCTTGGTACAAATGACAACTAAAAGTCAAGAAACACACAGAAAAACAATTCCAACTCCAAGCAAGATTCTCTTATGGGCAATGGCTGCAGGACGTTGTGAAAAATGCGGAAAAATACTTTACAAGCACCCGCTCACTGGAACAGACGGTAATTATGCACAAATTGCTCATAACCACCCTGTTGGTAAACGTGGACCTCGATTTGAACACAAGATCGACTCTTCGTTAAATATAGATGACGTTTCAAATCTTTTACTTCTTTGTGCAGAGTGCCATAAAGAAATTGATGATAATCCAACACTGTACACCGTTGAACACTTAAAAAACATCAAACAAACACACGAAACATGCGTTTACAAAGCCACAGATTTTGAACATATAAAGACGACAACAGTCATTAAATATGCTGCTAATCTTCACGGTAGATCACTAAGCATCGACAATATCAGCGATGCCTTATTCCCCGAAAAATTTGCTAGAAATATCATCGAATTAGGACTTAAAAATTCTTCTTGGAATACTAGTGATGAAGCGTATTGGTCATACGAAAGTCAAAATCTCGAGAAGAACTTCAAAAACAAAGTCCTTCCGCTTTTTGATAACAGTAACAACGAAAGAAAAGACTTTTCAATCTTTGCACTAGCGCCGATTCCACTTCTTATAAAGTTTGGGACACTTTTGTCAAACAAACAAAGAATCGATGTTTATCAACTTCAAAAATCACCTACGCAAACATGGCGTTGGCAAAACTCGAATACAAGGGTTAAATACACCACCAACTACAAAAATTGTCCGACAAGTATAAAACAAGTTGTACTTATACTCTCATTAAGCGGAAAACCTCTGATTGACACCATCCAATCAACTGTTTCTTTTGAAAACTCACTTGTTGTTGAAATAACAACAGATACCACGCCATACGAAGATTTTCTAAAAACAAGACAACAACTCGACGATTTTATTAAAGAGTACCTGAAGACAAAAGAGGAAATACGCAGCATTTGCAAGCAAGTTGTACCGATTCACCTTTTTGCGGCAATTCCAAATGCTATCGCTGTTGAAATTGGTCGTCACCGCGATACCACTGCCGATCTTCCATTGATTACGTATAATCTTACAAACAACAAATACCACCATGCACTCACAATAGGAGATACTAATGAATAATTTGTTAAATAAACTACTGTCCGAACTCGCGGATGAAATTGACATAACCGAAACACAAGAAAATACCATTGTAAAGGCTTACAAAAAAGTCGGCGATTGGCTAAACGAATCATCACAACTTTCGAAATATAAGGTTCACGTATTTACACAGGGTAGTATTCAATACGGAACAGCAATAAAGCCTATTGACGAAAACGACTATGATATTGACCTCGTCTGTGAATTAACAGAAAATACTTCTCATATGCAACCTCGCGAAATCAAACAGGTAGTCGGTAATAGTCTAAAAGCAAACAGTACATATTCAAAAATGTTGGATGATGAAGGAAGGCGTTGTTGGACACTAATCTACAGTGATGAGCTCAATTTTCATATGGACATTCTTCCGTGCATTCAATACAACGAGAGACTTGTTCTTAATGAAAAAGCAATGTGTTACTATGGAACAGCACCCGTCTCTTATCAAAAACTTGCTGTACTTGCCACGGATAAAGTAGACAACAAATACGATTATATTACAACAAACCCAAAGGGCTTTGCCCAATGGTTCAAAGAACGCATCAATGTCAATAAACCTCAGGTAAAGACTGATAGTATAGAAAATCCGCCTACTTACCCGCGCAAAACAATATTGCAAAAGGCAATTCAGCTACTGAAAAGACACCGAGACGTTTACTTTCTCGACAAAGACGACAGCGACAAGCCAATATCTATGATAATCACTACACTGTTGGCAAAATGCCATAGTGGACAGAATAGTATTGTATCATTATTGGAAGATGCATTGGATAAGATACCTCAACTTATCGGGCATGGAAAAGAAAAGTATGAAATACTCAATCCAACAATGCCGTCGGAAAATTTTGCCGATAAATGGAACGAAAAGGAAAGCAAGGCTATCGCTTTCTTTAATTGGTTAAAACAACTAAATAAAGATATTGCATGGCTGAATACGCTTACTACATACACGGCATTGTCAGCAGGGCTAAAAAAGCTGTTTGCGCAAAAACCCGTTGATCGCTTGATGACAAGATATGCGTCAGAACTTCAACAAGAGGCAGAAGCAGCGTCGGCATTATCTGAAGAAACGCCACCTCCGAGTGTGAACACTCTAAACATATTACCCTACCACAAAAAAGCACCATGGAGTATGCCCAAAGGATATCGTATATGTATTAAGGGCGAGATAAGTACAGATAATGGTCAAACCTACAGAAGATTTTGCAGTGAGGAACTAATACCCAAAGGTGCATGTCTAAGATTTACACCGATAAATACTCGTAAAGATGACGCGAAATACTTTTGGCAAATTACTAATACCGGCGAAGAAGCCCGTGCGGCACGACAACTTCGCGGGGAAGAATTTGAAGACAGTAATGGTCCATCCAATGCAAGAATTGAACACTCTGTATACACAGGGAAACATTATGTACAATGTTTTTTTGTTAGAGGTAAACAATGTTTAGCTCAAAGCGAGCCTTTTGTTGTTTATATAGGTCAGTAATCATTTACGTTCAATAACGCTTCAAAGAACTATCTTGCTATCTCGTGTCCAGCCCCACACAAAATTTTACAAGCCTACTATGCAGTATCTGCACATACTTTTCCGTGACGCGCCACTGTTCGGCAAGTTGTTTTTGCGTGGGGTTGGCGCCGGACAGATACATATCCTGCCACAAACGTTGCATGGGGCAAGGGGCGGTTTGTATTGCGGCGTTGTAGTCGGCAAGCAGTTGCGGAAAGTTTGGCAGGCGGCTGTCGGACACCTTCACGTTTGTTTTTCCTTGGGCAAGTTGCGTGTAGTACCACTTTATGACGCTTAACTCGAAGCGTATTTGTCGTTCAGTTTTCAGTTTTTCCTCATTCGGACTGACTTCTACCGTCCATTTATTCTTGCACAGTCAGGAATATAACAAAGTTGGGGTTGTGACGATGGTGCGTGCGCTTGTCTTTTATACAAGTCGTCGGCGCTAGCGCGCCGCCGACACAAGCGCACGCACGCCGAAACTAAACAGGGCAAACAGGTCGTGAAATGCAAAGCACCGAACGGAAGCGAAGTTCGTCGCAGACCCGCTTGTGCCACCAGACGCAAACAATACGAACTTTGAAGTAAAATCGGAGTTCGTATTTTTTTTGCAAAGGACTTCTTCGGCGTAAAAAATGCACCACCAAAAGTTTTACATTTCTGTCCAACTTTTGGGGTGCACTTCATCCATGGGACTGCAATTCCTGTCGCGACAAAAAGCGCTAGGCAGGATAAGCACCGATTGCAAAAGCAACCGATAAAATACGTCCATGCAATATGCAAGTTCTCACTGTAATATGCAAAGCGAATGTTACTTCATCGACTTAAATGCAATGTTTAATCGTCTATCTTTATCATTCTGTACCCGATGCCGACGTGAGTTTGAATGTGTTGCGGCGAATCGGCGGACGGTTCGATTTTTTTGCGCAAAGTTGCCATAAATACGCGCAGGGAAGCAATGTTGCTTTCCCAAGCCGCGCCCCATATTTTTTGCGTAATGAAAGTATGAGTAAGCACTTTCCCGACGTTTTTTGACAATAAGCACAGTAGTTTGTATTCGATAGGGGTAAGGTGAAGTTCTTCGCCGCTTAAATATGCGCAACCCGCGCCGTAATCTATTTTCAGATTTCCGTTGACAAAAACCGACTCGGACTTGTTCAACGATTGTGTCGAGAGAAGCCTTCTTGTTGTAACGCGGATTCTTGCAAGCAATTCTTCGACGGAAAACGGTTTTGTCAGATAATCGTCCGC
>DPQS01000075.1:40988-50428 GCA_003537755.1 Clostridiales bacterium
AGATAATCGTCCGCTCCGGCATCCAGCGCGTCGATTTTATCCTTATCTTCGGCGCGGGCGCTTATTACGATAATCGGCATTTCCGACCAAGTGCGTATTTTTCCGATAACGTCCACGCCGTCAATATCCGGCAAGCCCAAATCGAGCAGAACAATGTCCGGATTACGAGAAGACGCTTGCATAACGGCGCTTTCTCCGTTCGTTGCGGTAATAAAATCGTAACCGTGCGTTTTCAAAGTCGTTCCGATAAGGTTACGGACAGGCGCGTCGTCTTCCACAACTAAAATCAGTAAGTTATTCATGAACTTCCACCTCCCCGACGGGCAATGTAAAGGTAAATATCGCGCCGTGCGGAACGTTGTCGGTTATCGATATTTCTCCGCCGTGTGCGTTTATGATGGATTTACACAACGAAAGTCCCAAGCCGATACTGCGGCGGCTGTCGGCAATTTTGTTTGCGCCTGTATAAAACATATCGAACACACGCGATTTTTGTTCGTCCGCAATGCCGTCTCCGTTGTCCGCCACGCTTACGGAAACCATGTTTCCGTCTCTTTTTGCCGTAATCGTAATTTGCGAATCGGACGGCGTGTATTTAACAGCGTTGTCCAAAAGGTTGATTAAGACCTGTACGATAAGCCGAGCGTCCATTTTTGCAAGCAGCAAGTCGTCCGGCTGTATTACGGTAATTTTTTGGTTTTCGCTTTTTTTATGAACATGTTTCAACGCCTCGGTTATGACGTCGCCGACCAGTTCCGTCGTCAGATTTATGTTCATTTTGCCTTCTTCAAGGCGCGTTACCGCAAGCAGATTTTCAACCAGGTTGATTAGCCAGAGCGAATCGTCGTAAATATCTTCGTATATTTGTTTTTTTGTCGCGTCGTCAATATCATTCCCGTTTGAAATCAGATTACTCGCATTACCGGAAATAGACGTAAGCGGCGTACGAAGATCATGCGATATGGAACGGAGCAGGTTTGCGCGCAATTGCTCGTTTTTGACTAAAACGGCGGCGCGTTCTCTTTCCTTGGCGTTTATGATTCCGTCAATTGCTATTGCGCATTCGCCGATAACGGACACCACAATGCTTTCGTTAAAGGAATCAATCGGTTTTTCTCCGACAAAAATGCCTATTGCTCCGTAGTTTTTGCCGTTTTTGCATATCGGGAAAAACGTATAGTCGCTTTCGGGACAAATATCCGTTCCTTTCCCTTCTTTTACGTTGTTTTGCGTTACTTGCCAAGCAATTTTCTCGCAGTCGGGCGATATATCGGCGTCGGGGCTTTCAGACTGCGAAGCATGAACTTTTTGCGCCCTTTCGTTAAATACAATTACATTTCGGCTTAACAATTTTTCCAATTGATTGGCCGTAACCCGAAATATTTCCGTTTCGTCGGACGCTTTCTGAATCAACCGGTTCGCGTCGAACAGAATTTTTGTTCTGTATGCCGTTTGCGTTGCCTGCCGTTCCCGAGTTTTCAGTTTTTCGGTTGTTCCGCCTATGATGAGAGACGCCGCAAGCATAATTACGAATGTGACAGGGTAGCCACTTCCGTATGCAAGAAACGAAAATTTCGGTTCGGTAAACAGAAAATTGAAAACCAGCACGCTCGCAACGGACGAAAGAACCCAACAGATTTTGCTTTTTGTCAGTATAGCGGTAATCAGAACGCCCAGCATATAAGTCGTAATGATATTCGCTTCGGTAAAACCGAGGCTTGAAAAAAGATACCCGAGTAAAGTCGAAAGTAACAGTAAAGCCGTTGAAACCGCCAATTCTTTGAGTATTTTTACAAAATGCGGTTTTTCAAAAAGTTTTTTCTTTCCTTTTTCTACAACGGCATCGCTGTCGGGAATGATATGTATATCGACATTGGGAGCAAGCGATATCAATTTTTCGGTTAAAGTCGTCTTGCCTATAAATTTTCGCTTACCGACAACGGTTCTGCCGATTACTATTTTCGTAACGCCGGAAAGACGAGCGTATTCCGCAATCTGAAAAGCAATGTCGTTCCCGCATACGGTAACTATCGACGCGCCGTTTGTTTCGGCAAAGCGGGTATTTGCAAGTAACCGCTCCGCGTCTTCCGTTGTCATAGATTCAGACGCTGGAGTTTTTACATATAATGCGGAAAAAGTCGCATTGAACGCCTTTGCCATGGCTGCCGCCGTCTGAATTATTTTCGGATTTGAAGGCGCGGAAGACAAACAAACCAAAATGTGTTCTTTGTCGTTTTTATGCTGCTTCACCATTCGGTTAATCCGTATCTCCTTCGTTTTATATTTCCTGTATTATATCATATTCTCCACACAAAATCTACTTACGGCTCATGTAATCGGTTAAAACATTTGTGAATTCCCGATTTTCTTTGTCAAAGACTATAATTGCCGCTTTTTTATGGCTTTTTTTGAATTTTTCAATACAGGTCATATTCTCATAATTTTCCGAATCAATGAATTCAAGCGGACTGCATTCTTTTTCTCGTTTCTTTTCAATTGCTTTTTTGTTTTCTTTCAAGAATACGTCAAGCCTTTTCATAATAAAAAAGCCAAAAACCATAACCGCCGCTACGGCAATGATAAGTATTACGTCTTCCATAAAAGTCGCCTTGTTTTACAGTGGTTAAATATCGAAGCATTTCCTCATTGCCTTAAAATCCCCGAGAACCAAAAGCGTTTCGTCTCCTGAAAGAACAGTGTCGGCGGTAACAACCGCATTGATTTTTCCGCCTTTCTTCGTGGCAATGATATTTACGTTGTATTTTCTGCGAATATCGATTTCTACAACGGATTTTCCCACCCATGCCGACGGAACGGAAACTTCGGATATCGAGCAGGAATCACCGAGTTCTATATAATCGAGAACGTGGTCGGAACTGTAACGGATTGCAGCCCATGTGGCAAGCTGTTTTTCGGGATAAATAATTTCATCCGCGCCGTTACGCAAAAGAAATTTTGCCTGCACGTCCTGTTCGGCACGCGACACAACCTTTTGCGCACCCAATTCTTTCAACAAACAGGTAGTTTCAAGAGAACTTTGAAAGTTACCGCCGATAGTTACAATACACACATCGTAGTTTTTTACACCGAGCGATTTCAGCAACTCTTCGTTTGTGCTGTCACCGATTTGTCCGTTAGTCACATAAGGCATAACGTCGTTAATTCTTTCTTCGTTTTCGTCCACCGCCATGATTTCGTGTCCCAATTCGTGTAGTTTCATTGCGATGTATTTTCCGAAACGTCCGAGACCTATCAATAAAACAGATTTTGTTTTCATATATAAAACCTCCTTAGACTATAAAAACCTCAACCGACAGCGATCGTATCCGTCGGTAACTTTGCCGCTTGATTTTTGTTTGCGCCGAACGTGGCATATATCAACGTCAATCCGCCGACGCGCCCGAAAAACATAGATAAAATCAAAATCAGTTTTGATGCAATTCCGAGCGTCGGCGTAATTCCGAGCGTAAGTCCTACCGTAGCGACGGCGGAAGCCGTTTCGTAAAGACAGGACGTAATAGGCAAATTTTCAATCGCGCTTATAGCCATTCCGCCAAATAAAAACAGGGTTACGTACATTATAAATATCGCCGAAGCCGTCTTGACCGTTTCATCGTCGACGCGCCGTTTCATAAGTTCCGCATTGTCTTTTTTTCTGAATACCGAAAAAGCGGAAGAAAATAAAACCGCTATCGTCGTCGTTTTCATACCGCCTGCCGTCGAACCGGGAGAGCCGCCTATCAACATAAGAATAATCATCAGGTACAATCCCGTATCGCTGATCGCCGTAAGATCTACCGTATTAAACCCTGCCGTCCTCGGCGTTACCGATTGAAACAAAGACGCAAGTATCCGCTTACCGACAGGTAAATCGGCGAACTCGAAAAAGAAGAAGTATATCGCGGGCAAAACAATAAGCGCGGCGGTTACAATCAACACCACTTTGCTTTGCGTGCGATATTCTTTTATTCGCCACTTGTGTTTGCAAACGTCCTCCCATACCAAAAAACCGATGCCGCCGACAATAATCAGCAACATAATCGTAATATTGATGACGGGTTGCGCCGAATAGCGCGTGATAGAAGTAAATTCGCCGCTTTTCGTCCCCATTATATCAAACCCTGCATTGCAGAACGCCGACACAGAATGGAAAATCGACAGCCAGATGCCTTCGGCACCGTAATCGATGCAAAATACGGGCATCATAACAAGCGCGCCGATAAGTTCAATCAAAAATATACCCTTGATAATAAATCCGGTCAGGCGGACTATGCCGCTCACGTTTGGCGCAGAAATTGCATTTTTCATCGTTTCGCGGCTGAACAGTCCGATTTTTTTGCCTGAAATAACGGCAACAGACACGGCAATGGTAACGACGCCCATACCGCCGATTTGAATCAACAATAATATGACGATTTGCCCGAATATCGTCCAGTGCGTTGCCGTATCGAATACGACGAGTCCCGTTACGCACACGGCAGACGTCGAGGTAAAAAGAGCGTCGATAAACGATGTCCATTCGTGAGTTTTTGAAGAAATCGGCAAGGCAAGTAAAAATGCGCCAAGCAAAATAACTCCCGCGAAGCCTAGTAGTATTATCTGAAAGGATGACAACTTCCTTTTTAGTATTTCCATGCAAAAACCTCTATTCCTTTTATCTGTATTATGGTATTATCTTTTCCATAAAGATCGCATTATAGTTGTTGCGAAAAATATTAAGATTGTATAAAGATTACAAGCAGTATAAATCCGTCTTTTTTATAATAAAAAGCCCACGGTTTGTCCGGGGGCTTTTTGTTATGGCTTGAAGGCGCAATTTTATAATCGGATCACTTCAAAACCAATCGAGCCGCTTTTAATATTTAATTGAAAACCACAGGTAACTCTATTTTACCTTATATATTCTTATTTCATACGGGTTAAACACGTTGTCGAAAGTCTCTGCGTTAAGGTTGCCGGTACTGTAATTGCACAAAAGCACTTCGGCTTTTGTTTTTGTGATACAGTCGGGAAGAGAGATTGTGTTTTGTTTTTCAAAATTGACGGCAACGATTATTTTGTCTTGACCGAGTTGCCTTTCATAGACAAAACAGCCGTCGCTTAAAGTTAAGTCTTTGAACGTTCCGTATTTTATCGTATTGCTTGAGTTTCTCAATTCAAGCACTTTTTTATAAAATCCGAAAATCGATTTGTTTGATTTCTTGTCTTTTTCAAGGTTGATTTCGTCAGCCCTCGACGGCATGGTAAGCCACGGCGTTCCGTTTGTAAAACCATGGGTGTTTTTTTCTTCAGTCCAGGCAAGCGGACGGCGAGTATTGTCGCGACTGCCGTAATTTATTTCGTCGATTAGTTGACTTAAAGGCTTTTTGTAGACGTTTTCTTTATAGTAATTCAAAGTTTCAACGTCGTTAAAAAAGGAAATGTCGTCGTAACAGGAGTTTGCCGAACCGAATTCTTGCCCTTGATAAATGAAGGGAATGCCTTTTAATAGATAAAACATTCCACAGTATGCCGTGGCGCACTCATACCGCAGGTCTTTATCGTTGCCGAGTCGTGAAATGTAAAAAGGCTGGTCGTGATTGTCGGTAAACAAAATGTACAACAAGTCGTGTTCGGCAGTGAAGTTTTGCCACTTCACAAGGATGTTTTTAATGTCGTCACCCGTGTACGGCGCAGGGGTATACTTGCCCGAACGCCCCAGGTTTATATGCTCGAATTGAAAAACCGACTTCAATTCGTCGCGGTTTTTTCCGCAAATATCGCAAATACTTTTTACGTCGGACTGACATTCTCCCACGGTAAACACGTGTTTTACTTTTTCGCGCCCGAATAATTGTCTGATATATTCGTGAAGGTGCGGACCGTTAAGCATTTTGTTTTGCTTGAAATCTTTTGAAATGAAGTCAAGCACGTCGCACCTGAACCCATCAACGCCAAGGTCAACCCAAAAATCGACTATGTCGCAACATTCTTGCCTTACTTTGGGGTTCTCCCAATTTAAGTCGGGTTGTTGAACGGCGAAAGAGTGCAGATAATATTCGTTTGTCGGCTCGTTGTACTCCCACGCACTACCGCCGAAACAAGCCGTCCAATCGGTAAGCGGTTTGTCTGCCCAGATGTAATAATCGTGATAGGGGTTATCTTTCGATAAACGCGCTTGTTGAAACCAAAAATGCTGTGACGAGGTATGGTTTACAACCAGGTCCATAATTATTTTTATGCCGTTTGAGTGAAGTTCGGCAGCCAAACTTTTCCAATCGCTTAAAGTACCGAATTCGTCCATTATGTCGCGGTAATCAGAAATGTCGTAGCCGTTGTCGTAGTTGGGACTTTTATAACAAGGGCATATCCAGACTGCGTTTATTCCAAGTTCTTTAAGGTGTGGAATTTTTTGTTTAATTCCGTTTAAGTCTCCTATTCCGTCACTGTTTGAATCGAAAAAACTTCTGGGATAAATCTGATACACTACAAGGTTTAAGTAATCTTGATTTTGATCTGACATTTTGCACCTGCCGTTTAAGTGTTTATTAAATGCATTAAATTGTTTGTTAAATGTTTGTATTGCTTTTTGTAAAAAAAACCTGCAAAACTTCGCCATGCCGTGCGTTTTTGCGCAACGCATTGCGCAAACTACGCCGCAGACTAACTTTGAAACTAAAAATCATTATATACTAACCTGCTCTGTTTTGCAAGCAATAGGCTAAAATTCCAACGGGAGAATCTCTCCCGGGCTAAAAGGAATGAGCCCGGTACAATACCGAGCCCATCCGCAAACCGTTTGATATTAAATTTGTCCTAACTTTCAGTGCACGTCACTCATTCACGTGGAAACTATTTTTACTTTTGGGGTTCACATCATTTTTGTATACTTTTTTGACTTTTAGTGTTCTTATGTGTCTGATGCGACAACCTCTTCAAGAAAAACTAATTGTTGCTCCGCCCCATCGGCAAGATTCACACCGGAATGATTGTACACCGTTTTTGTTTAATTTTGCACCATATGGCTTTGACTATTTTGTTACAAACGCGGGAACGCCGTCAACGATTGTCCAATAAGTGCTGTCCCAGCCTTTTAGTGTATTTTGCGTTTTGTCGTTGTTTTTAAGCTCGTCGAAACTTGCAAATGCGCAAACCGCGTGTTCGGCATCGGCAAAACTACCCGTATCGCGAGCCTGAGTTACGGTGTAACCCTCGGGACAAACTGCAAATATGCCGTTGTAACCATTGTTGTTGCCACCGATTAGTCTGAACGAAGAGCCGGTTCCGCTAATCACCGCATTGCTTGCGTCGACAAATACGTTCTTAATTACACCGACTACATTTTTGTCATCTCTACAATTGTTAAAAATCGTTCCGTTGTTGTCGCTACCTGCGGCAATAGATACGTATTGCACGTAAACGTTTTCTATTGTGCCAAGTCCGCCGGAGCACAGGAAGTTGCTTTTGCCTGCAATCTTAGCGTTGGTAAATGCAATATTACGCAACACTCCGTCTTTGGTCATACAACTGATAAACGCATTGCCCGTTGCCGTCAAACCGTCGATAGCATATCCGCAACCGTCAAACACACCCTTAAATCCGTACTTGCCGTCAACGTCGTAACGAACAAACGTGACCATGGTTTCGGATGTGATATTTGCACCCAACTTGAAGTAACCGCCAAGAATCTGATTTTCCGCTTCGCACGCATTGGCAATCTTTATCCAATTTGAGTAATCCGTCGCATTCATCAAAACTTTGCTTACAAGCGTTGCCTCAATTGTGATTGTTTTGCCGTCAACGTCGGTCACTACAATCTGTTTTGCACCGTAATTGTAGCCAAATGCCGAACGGGCAAAAGTCAATTTACCGTTTTCAAAAGCAAACTTGCTTACATCGAGCGTTGCGCCTTCCATTGTAGCGAAAGCAATCTCGCCAAACGCAAAGCCTACTGCCGTACAGTCGATTTCCACATTGTTGTCGTTAAGTGCAACGTTGTCGTTGTTGACCAAAATGTCAAGGTTTATCTCCTGCTTGCCAAGGTTCAACTCGGTTACAACCAATTTTGCAGGTGCGGGTATACCGCTGTTTACCGTCCAGAAACCATTGTCGTTCCAGCCGTCAATAGTTGCTTGCGTTTCGGTGTTGGCTTTAAGCTCGGCAAAGCTAACGAAGTAGGCAATAGCACTATAATTGTTGCCTCTGTTGCCGATAGCTTGGCTCGGCGTGTAGTTTTCCGATGGACAAACGCCAAACACTCCGCCGAAGCCGTCTGCAACGTTGTTGGTCAATATTCTGAAATTTGCACCGTTGCCGCTTATTACCGCATTACTTGCATCCACAAATATGTTTCTAAGCGCACAGCCTTTCTGCATGTTGGTAATCGTGGCGTTGTTGCCGCCTGCGTCACCTTGAGAAATGGCGGCGTATTGCACAAACACGTTTTCAATCGTTCCTTTGCCGCCGGAGCACAGGAAGCTGCCTTCGCCGACAATTCGTACAGCGGTAAAAGCAATGTTTTTGAGTACACCCTCGGCTGTCATAGTTGTGACGAAAGCGTCGGTGTACACAGCCGTACGCGCAAGTCCGTCGATTGCATATCCGCAACCGTCAAATACGCCCTTGAAGCCTTCCGTGCCGTCGGTCTCGCCGCGCGTAAACACAACCATATTTGTTGCGGAAATATCGTTACCGAGACGGAAGTAGCCGCCCCACAACTTTTCCTCAGTCTCGCACGCCTTAGCAATCGTAATCCAGTTTGCATAGTCGTCGGCGGTTTTGATTGTCTTTGTAACAACAAGCGCATTTATTGTAACGTTGTAACTTGCCTTTCCGTAGGTAAAACCGACGTTTATCGATTGTTCGCCGTAAATACCCAGCGGCAACACGCCGTCAAGTGCCACGATGCCGTCGGTCGCTATTGCAGAACGCAAAGCCGTCTCGCCAATGGTAAGATCAACCATGCTGTTGCCGTCAAAGCCGATTGCGGTCAAGTCCAAAACGCCGCCCTTTGCCGACACGTTGCCGTCGGCGACGGTTGCGTCGAGGTCGATTGTTTGCTTTGTTGCAAGAGTTCCGCTGACGTTCTTGGTGCCGCAGGCGCATGCAACGGTTGTAATTCCGTTCGATTCGGTCGTTTCAAATTTGTGCGTAGCCGTTATGCTTTTTGTTACTGCCGCAGCAAGATAATTGTCGCTTTCGGCAACGCTTGCCTTGACGTAGTATGTTTTGCCGTCTTCGAATGCAAATCCGCTTTCTTCGAGAACACTCTTGCTAACAAAGTTTGTACCGTCAAGCGAATAGGTAAATGTTACCGTATTTCCGCTTGTTGACGTGGCGGTAAGTTCGGGTACGGACTCGCCGCAATGCACTTCCACGCCTTCGATAGAGAAGTCAATACCGTCCTGCGCCTTGGCAATTGTAACGGTAAGTTGACTTTCCGTTTCGATTGTCGTGTAATT
>DPQS01000075.1:50693-50894 GCA_003537755.1 Clostridiales bacterium
TGCCGTGGGCAAAGTTTGCGTCCACTCGCCGTCACCCATTTTGTACTCGATTGTCGCGCCGTCGGCACTGCCTGCATTGACAAGTGTCTGCGCCTCACCGTTGTAGGTCAGGTCTGTCTTTGCCGTGGGTGCCGTTACTTGCGCCGCCGCTTTGGCAACGGTTACGGTCAGTTGCTGTTCCGTTTCGATTGTCGTGTAATT
>DPQS01000075.1:51095-64324 GCA_003537755.1 Clostridiales bacterium
TGCCGTGGGCAAAGTTTGCGTCCATTCGCCGTCCGCGCCGAGTTTGTACTCGATACTTGCGCCTGTCGCACTGCCTGCGTTTACAAGAGGTTGATTTTCGCCGTTGTAGGTCAGGTCGGTCTTTGCCGTGGGTGCCGTTACAAGCGCATTTGCACGGGCAATGGTAACATACAGTTTCTGCGTTTCGTCGTCGACAAGATCATTGTGGTTGTCATCGCCGACAATTTTGTAGTAAACATTGTGTCCTACGGCATTGATTTCCGTAGGAATTGTCGTCGTCCACTCGCCGTCGTCGAGCTTGTACCATATTGTACCGCAAGTTGTTTCGCCTGCAACCAACAACGCCTGCATCTCGCCCGTGTAGTGCAAATCGGGGGCGGAGGGAAGTTTGCTGAACGTCGAATTTGCCTTTGCCATGACAACCGTTACGCTTGCTTCGGCGATGTCGCCGTGGTTGTCATCCCCAAGTACCTTGTAGTACACGGTGTACTCGCCTGCGTTTGTTGCCGTGGGTATGTCGGACGACCAGGTACCGTCCGTGCCGAGTTTGTACTGCATCGTGCCGCCGTCGGCTACACCTGCCGTGACAAGTTCCTGCGCGCTGCCTGTGTAGACAAGGTTTGCAACTGCCGCCGGCATGTTGGTAAGAGTTGCGTTTGAATACGCAATCCTAAATTCCGCAGTCTTTTCCGCGCCGTCGTAATTGGCGGTTGCCGCAACGGTTGCCTTGACAAAGTAATTACCTGCCGCAGTAGGCACGGTTTCGGAAAATTCGCCGTCGGCAGTTGCGCCGTATGTAAAAGTCGGCGTTCCGAACTTTGCCGCGGCTGTCGGAATGTTGGCGGTTTCGCCGAAAGTCCAACCGTCAAGAGCCAATGCCGTAATTTCGTTGGTTGCCTTGGTTACGGCAAACTTCAACGTAACCCTTGTGGCATCGTCGGCGTCGGGTTTTGCCCATTCGTACTTGGTTTCGTCGGACAGTTTCAGCACAACATCGTACTCGCCTACGTCCGTGCCTCCTTCATTCGTAACCACTGTGTAGCCTTCACTTTCGGCAATTGTTGCGGTCAACTTGCTTCCGGTGTAGACTTTCGCTGCCACTGTCGGCGTTTCCAATTTTGTCTTTTCAGCGGTTGTGTCACATGCCGCAAACGCGCCCAACACAAGCGAAACAACCAACATGAAAAGCAACGCCCTTAGTGTTTTTCTCATAGTTTACCTCCTGATTTTTGTTTATTTTTCGCATATTGTCCGTCAATGCGTAAAATTCTCTCTTTGTATTTATGTACCGAAAAACGTGGTACGTATGTAAAATTTACTTACAACCAAACCATTTTTCCTTGCACTGTCGCAAAAATCATTCATCGCACACAGCCTTGTAATGACCGTAGGTTCGCTTACGCGGTTTCCTTGGCAAAGTCCGTCACTTCGAGAGTGGCGATGTCGTCATCGGTTGCGCCGTATATATACAGCGTTACTTGTTCCCCCGCCTGCAAGTCGACGTAGTTGTCCGAGAAAGTAAACTTGTAATTGTCCTTCATACGCACGATTACGCCTTTGGCAAATTGCTTTGCCGCAACGGTTACAGCGTAGCAGTCGGGCAGTTTGTCCACCTTGTAAACGTAGTCGCTTACAAACTTGCACGTATGCCACATGTCGTAAGAGAACACCGTACCCTGCTTTACGCCGTCAGTGACGTACTCGGCAAACAGATAGCTGTCGGGAGCATTGTACTCGTCCGTAACGTCTACGGTATCCGCGCCGCCACCTTCCGCCGAAAGAGTTGCCGTGCGTTGCCACAGCGTTTTGCCATCCAATGTACGCATACCGTAATTTACATCGACCGTAACCGTTTGCAATCCGTCAACAAGCAATACCAATTGCAGTTGTTTTTGCTCGTTTTGTACAAATGTAACCACAACGGGGGCATAACTGCGTTTCATTTGGTAGTAGGCTTGTTTCGGTTCGCAGTAGTAGTCCACCACCGCCCACGTTGCCGACGGCCAGATGTCGCTGTACATCCAATTCATGAAACCGCCGCAAGCCGGATTGGCGCGGGCATACTCGATTTCCGCGCGCATCGATTCGGCGTGAGAGGTCATACCTTTTGCCACAAACTGTCGCAAAGTATCGCTTTCGCCGTACAGCGTGTCGGCGTACAGCAATTGACGCTCGCAAAACGGCACTTTGAACTCCGAGTAAGGGTTTTCCATCAAACGGTCGCGCCAATACTCGTTCATCGGCCACAACTTGTCCTCGGGGAACATACGTTTGTATATTTCTATCGTACCGGGACCCATGTTGGCGCACTCCGAAACGAACATCACGCCCGTATCGCTGACTTTGTTGCGGTAATTAAGCACGCCGTCGATAAGACTTCTTTCGTAACTGCCTGCATGCGACTCGCCCGATGTCACGTCGTTGCCAACGTCGGTAAGCGAGCAAGGACTTTGGCGTGCATAAGGACGTGTGCCGTCGTAGTTGTTCACTGTACCGCGCATAATGACGTCGACAAAGTAGTCGCCCTTGGTGATTTTGTGCCAGTAAGAACCTGTCTTTTCGTTGCCTCCGCACCAATACACAAGCGACGGGTGGTTACGCAGTCGGCAAACCTGAAAGACCACTTCCTTTTGACAAGTTTCGACAAACTCGGGATCGTCCTCGGGGATGTCGGAGCAGGCAAACATAAGGTCCTGCCACACCATGATTCCTTTGCTGTCGCAAATATCGTAAAAAACATCTTTTTCGTACAGTCCGCCGCCCCACACGCGCAACATGTTGAAGTTGGCACGCGCCGCCTCGTCAATCAACCTGAGGTATTTTTCCGTCTTTATACCGCCGATAAAGCACTCTGCCGGTACCCAATTGCTGCCCTTAACAAACACGTTTACGCCGTTGACTTGCAAACAATACTTCATGCGCGTACGGTCAAACGGTTCCTGACAAAGGGCGATCTCGCGAAATGCAAACCTGCCGGCGCGTTCGTCCACCACCTTGCCGCCTCGCACAAGCTGAACCTTGTAATCGTACAACGGTTGTTTGCCGTATCCGTTGGGCCACCACAACTCGGGGTTGTCTATCGTAAAGTTTGCAAAGTTCTTTTCGCCCGTTACTTTTGTTTCAAAAACAACGCCGTTGCCGTCCGAAATCGGGCTGTCTGGGCGGGTTGCCACAACGTAACGAAGAATGTCGTTTGCGCACTCCGGGTCGCACTGCCTGATTTGTTTATCTTCGGTCATGTGCTCGCGCACCGTGTAGTTGAGATCGACAAATATGCTCAACTTTCCACTGTTGTAAGCCCGATAGTGTACGTCACTTATGCGATTTTTGACACAGCCAATCAGTTTTACATCACCGCAAATGCCGTAACCGGGCATGTCGGGAGCCCAGTCCCAACCGAAGTGGCACTGCGCCTTGCGTACAAACAAACGCTTGATGTTAAACACACCGTAATAGTCTTTGGCGTCGATTTTGTCCATTACCTGCCCTGTAGACAACATTTTTACCGTAAGCAGGTTGCCGCTTTTTTTGACAAGATCCCTTACAGAGTAGGTGTACTTCAAAAACATGTTTTGAGTATGTCCCAGTTGTTTGCCGTTGAGGTATATGTCGGCATAGGTGTCTATTCCGTCAAATTCCAGCAAGATTTCCTGCTCGGCAAACATCTCGTCGGAAAGGTCGAAGCGTGTTTCGTAGACGAAGTCGCGATTGATTATCCAATGCAACTGCTTGTGATTCATTCCGAAGTACGGATTGTCGATTACGTTGTTGTGCCACAAGTCGAGGGTCACGTCCCCGGGCACGGCGGCAGGCAACTTTTTCCCGTCGAAATCCACCGTCCATCCCTTGTTAAGTTTCATTTCTGTCATATTTTTCCTTCCTCTGTAAGACTTGCATTACAACAGTTGCGACAGATAGCCGTCGATACGGATTTTTTCCAAGCGGCATCGCGTCGTCAGGTAATGCCCGATGATAATTTTTTTAAGTCCGGCGTCACTTCTTTTTCTCGACTGCAAGACCGACTTCAAACATTCTGCTCCAAGGCATATAGCAGTCGGAAATTTTGTACCCGGTGTAAATTTCGGGGAAGTTGTCTCCGACAAATTCGTTTAATTGTTGAGCCACTATTTCGGCGACTTTGCCGCGTTGCTCGCCTACATCGAAGTAGTTGTAACCGAGTTTCGTTAGCTCGTTTGCGGTAACGTTGCTTCTGACGTGAGAACAATAGGCAATATCCTCGTACACACGCTCGGCAGTAAAACGTCTGTGCGTAGGCGTGTTTTTGAAAAAGTTGTAAAAAACCGCCTGACAAATTACAGTACCCAACGTATTGGAAGAAGTGTTCCACCCTGCGTAACCTGCGATGTTAAGCAGTCCTGCCGACTCGGAAATCATGCGGGCAATTTCCGCATCGCCTCCGTTGGCATACGCTATGTCGGCAACGGCGACGGCCTTGCCTTTTGCATGAAGTCCGGCAAGTTTTGAAACAAACCCGGGCAAGTCGCGATCGACGTACTGCTTGTCGGCAACATTGCCGACGCCGTTTGTCTTGCCGATATACAAACTGCAAAAGTCAAGCATTGGTCCGACAGGCAAATTGCAAAACAAATAAATGTCGGCGTCGTTTTCTTCGGAAACCGTGCAACCTGCGCTTTCTATCTGTGCGGTTATGCTCTTGTACACCGCCCTGTCCTCGAACAACGGAACAACGTCCCTGCACTCCGGTTTGGGATAAACGGGACAAATCCTGGGCGAGTAACCTTTTATTTTTGTCAGCACTCTGGCAAGCAATGTCAGTCCGCCCTCGTCCGAACCGGGATAAATGTCAATATCGATATTGTTGTCACTAAGACATTTTTTTACAATGCGTTGGTCAAGCGCAGTGTAGCCGTACGGATTGGAATCGTCCTGCAAAATAACAAACTCGTCTATTACGTCGCCGACAAGTCTAAGCACTTCGGTAAGTACCTTGATGTTTACACTACGTCTGTTAGTGTAATCTTCAATTACCGTTTGTGGTACGTTTAACAAGGCTTTCTGCGACAAATACTCTTGCTTGTCTATCAAGCCGTCAAGATACTTATGTTCGTTGACGCCGTACTTGAAGATTCTCTCGCCGTATTGTTCGTAGTAGTCCGGCTCTTCGTCGGAAGAGGAGTATGTCGGGCAACGCATTACAAGCGAAAAGGCAAAAATCTTCAGCCCGGGATTGTTGCGCTTGATTGTTTTGATTACTTCGACGCGCGACGAAACTTCTTCAACGTCCATATGATGCAGTCTTGACGGGACCAGACCGCCGAACAACAACATATCTACGGCAAGTATCAAGTAGTCGGCGTCCGCACATTGTTCGGTCAAAAACGCCGCAATTTTTTGGTAGTCTGCCGGCTTCTTTTTAAGTCCGAGTATCAATAGCGGCGGACAAATCAGATTTATTTCGTTGTTATCCTGTGCGAGAAACTGACAAAAAGTACTGTTGCACGGACGTTCGTCAAGCGGTAAATATACGATTTTTTTCATGCTTGTTCCTTTGTATTTCCTTTTCACTTTCCTGTCAGGTAGTCACTCAACATCACGTAACGGGTCGGCACGTGAAACTTGCCGCACATTGTCGGGTTTAGTGCAAACAGGTGCTTTTCCATCTCGCCCCCGTCGGTTTCCAGACGATAGGCATTGAAATAGATTTTGTCAAGCGGCATGTTGAGTTTCGTCTTGTCTATAGAAATATCGACAATATATCCGTTGTCGGTATGCCGTACGTCCGACCGAAAGAAGCAATCTTTTTCGTCAACGAAATCGATCTTCAACTTTGCCGCGCCTTCGTCGTCAAGTTCCGTTACCGTCATTTTGGCAAGCATTTTTACATTGTTGGGATTTACTTCCAATTCGTAGTAGGTTTTACGCGTGGGGTCAGTGCCGATAAGCACTTCCACCGCATCACCGCAAGAATGTATGTCGTTGTACTTGCCGTAAGGACAGTAGTAGTCGCTGTGCTCTGCAACAAAGTCGAAATATATGTACCGTTCGTCTTGCGACACGCATAGCGTGGTTTTGTACACGGCAGGACTGCCGTCGCGATTATTTTTAAGCAAATATTTCATTTTATTTAAATCCATTTCCACCAGGGTAAAATTGCTCAGATAAATCAATGCCACCTCTGTCGCTTTGACCTTTCCAATGTTACCCGTACGGCAATTGGCTTAGTAAACGACGTCAATCGTACTGCTTTTAAAACTCCGGTTCGTAATGTTGTTGATTGTTGACATAGGATATTTCCCGAATTACAATGTCGTGTATTTTCAGCATCGTGCAATACGGCGAAAAGCCGATGTGTCCCTTGTTGAGTTTAAGTATACCGTCAAGGTGTTCGGCAACAAGTTTGCCGTCAACAAGCATAAAACAATGACCGTCGATTGCGCCGAAAGTAAATTCGATTTCATCACCTGCCTTGTACTTGTAGCTGGTCTCCGACATACCGCAGAAGTCGCCCACGCCGACCTTGCAACCCTCGATGCCTGCCTTATCGTCATACCAGCCGTTAAGTCCGCACACGTAGTAGTCGCCGAGATAGTCGGTTTTGTCGTCCCACTCGGCGCAAAAAATACCGTTTACGTCGCGCGTAGCGGGCAAAATCGTACTGATTTTACAAGTCAACATCACGTTGACTCCGTCGAATCGTTGTTTGAAAAACAACACTCCGCCCTTGTTTCCACGTTCCACACCGACAAGACAACCGTTCTCAACACTCCATTCGCCCGCCATTACTTGCCAATCGTCCTGCCAATTGTCGTCAAGCGGCTTGTCGTAGACAATTTTCGACTTGTCTACATCGATTATTTTGTTTACAAGTTTTATTTTGTTCATATTTTCTTCCTGTTAAGAAAAGAGTTCAACGCCCTTCCCGACGTTTTTTTCGATACGACGGCAGAAGCCTTCAATCTATTCCGTTAGCGTTATTTCGTTTTTGCCGACCTGCAGTGACGTCGATTTGCCGTTGTAAACAACACTGACGTTCAGTCCGTCCGTAACGAAAATTTGCATACGTATATTATTTTTTTGTCTTTTCCATTCCACTTTAACAACTTTACCGTCGTACATTGCGCTGCCGTCGGCATGACGCAACTTGCGAGGAAACACCGGTCGCAACACCACGTTCGTCGCATATTCTTTCTCGGGGAAGCCAAGCAGCACCTTGGGTAAAAATTCCGCAACCGCGCCGAACATCGGGTGCGCATGAGAACACCACTTTGTGTCCAGATACTCCCATATAGTCGTTTCACCGCGTTTTTTCAGGTAACCGAATGAGCCTTTCTTTGTTGCAGACAACAAGTCGAATGCCAAGTCTGTTTTACCGTGAGCAATCAGTTGTTCCACAAGTATGTATGTGCCGATAAACCCTGTATCGAAACGACAATCTGCCGTATATTTGTTAACAAGGTTTGTCAGCGTCCGTTCGTCACCGAGTCCCGCCGCCAGCGCAAAGGCATCAGCCCCTTGCACACCGCCGGCAAAACTGCCTGTTTTGTCATCGTAAAACGCACACGTTACGCTTTTTTGATACTTTTTACGCAATTCGGCGAAGCTGTTTGCGAGTTCGGGTTGTCCCACCTCCGTCGCAAGGTACGCCGCTTTGTCAAGCATCGATACAAACAGTGTCGTGTTGACAAATTCCTGCGGAATTACCACGTCAAGCGTAGCCCAGTCACCAAGGCACCAGCCGCCGTTTTCTTCACGGCAGACAAGTCCGTTGTCTGTACGTGTCGTGATGTAATCGAGCCATTTTGTAATGTGAGGCAACACTTCCCTCACCAACGACTTGTCACCGTAGTGCATGTAAAACGCATACGGAACCTGTACAATTGCGCCACCCCAGCCTACGGGACCTCCACCACCGCCGTAAAAAGGCGCTGTGTGCTGGACGTGTCCGTTGTGTATGTTCTGACAATCGCAAATGTCGCGTATCCACTTACGGTAAAACGCTTCGCTACCGAACAACGTCATTGTCGCCGAAGCGGTAATTTGTCCGTCGCCCGTATATCCGAGCCGCTCTCTGTGCGGACAGTCCGACGGAATTCCGTCATGCATGTTGATGAGTTGCGTACGTTGGTAAGCAGTATACAGCCAGTTAAGCACGGCATTGCCGCAATTAAACGTAGTGCGGTGCGACAAATCGGTGTGCACCACATCCACGCACACCACTTCGGCGTTGCCGTCCACCTCGAAATACCTGAATGCCTGTTTGCAAAACTTGGGGTACAGTTCCCTTTCCTTCCCGTCAAGTACGTATTTCATCAGTTGCAACTGTCGTTCGCCACGATCGTTGACAATATCTCCGCCTGCGGAGTTGACATCCAACTCGCCGTCCCGTGTAATACACTCACTGTGATTTACCGTGACAACGTCGCCTTCGACGCCGCATGTGCGCAAACGCACCCAACCGCTGACGGTTTCGCCCACGTCGCAGACACGTTTGCTTCCATGTTGCGCAACAAGTTTCGGCACAACGGTGCGTACCACTCGCTCGGCAGGACATGTTTGCAAAGTAAAAGTGGTTTCAAAGTTACCTTCGACAGTCACATTGCCGTACTCTAGCGTTTTGCCGAGTATCCGCAAGTCCTGCGTTTCGCCGTAAAACAAGTTGTTGTCCGTAACTTCCGTTTGTCGCCAGACTTCGCTGCCGTCGGACAATACTTCGTGTCGGTTGCCCTGCTCGTCGACATAGCGCAAACTGAACCGAGCAACAAGTTTGTTGCCGAATTCCAGATGTCCTTCGGCTGTGCGTTTTGTCTGACGATACCAGCCGTTGCCTAATCGCACAGACAGTATGTTGTCGCCGCATTCGAGCAAATTCGTCACGTCATATCGACAAAAGTACACGCGATGAGTCATTTTGTCCGTAATCGGGTACAACAGATTGTTTAGCGGTCGTTCGCGGTAGTCGGAAAAAACGGGGTTAAACAAATCATCGGTTACCGCTTCGCCGTTGATTTCGGCAAGAAAGTACCCCAGCCCTGTAATATCCAGTATTGCCGAGCGCACCTTGCCAAGCGAAAATTTCTTTTCTATACACGGTGCCTGTTCTGCTTCCGTTGCGGCAATCCATTTTGCATGTTCTATCATATCGTTTATCGTTTAAGTCAGAGGCTTTTTGTCAAAGAAGTCGTTTTTAGTTGCCACATCAAGAGTTTTTACTTAATTTCAAACGCAACTCCTCGTGACGCAAGGCGCGGCTTTACTTGTTCGTAAATATCGGCAACCGACTTGTTTTGTTCAATCGCCACCGCCGCGGCAATACCCGCAGCCTGTCCCGTCAGACAACAACAAGGCACTACGCGAAGCACATGCGCACCGTTGCCGTCTGCACTTACCACACGCCCCGCACACAACAAGTTGGGGAAGTCGGCGTTGTACAGACACCCGTAAGGGATGTCGAAGCGGTAGTCGCAGTGAGCAAAGTCGCCCGTGCTGCCGATAGAATTTGCAACGGGTCTGTCAATATCCTCCTCGCGCCCGAGGAACGTTTCCGCACCCACAATGGCGCGGATAAGCCGTATTTGAGGCAATTCCGGCAGAGCAAGTATTTCGCGCTCGTTTTTGTTTGTGTCGGCGTAGTGCGCCAGCGTCGTTTGCTTACTTCGGCAAATGTAGTCGTTTTCGACGTCGGAGGTTACTTCGCCGATTGTGTCCGCGCCCAGCTTAAACCACTGCCAATGGCGCAATTTCGTCATATTGCCGCTGTCGGCAAAGTCGCTTGCACGCTTGCGATTTGTGTCATGCACAACATAAGTTTGCGTGTTGGCGTACGTCCTTGTCGGCACACCCGCGCGGTTTGCAATTGTCGCTTCGCCGGTGCAATCGATTACCACTTTGCACGGGTACAGCAGTCGTCCGTCGATGTTTTCCACCGTTATGCCTACAACAATGTTGCCGACTGTCTCCGGATAGGTAGCCACTGCGTCGTACAGCAAAGTGACGCCGTTTTTGCGCAAGATGTCATCGAGTGCCAAAGAGAAAAACGTCGGGGAAAAATTGGTTGAATACCTGTCGCTCGACTGTTCGTTACCGCTTGTTCCGCCCCAGATTTCCGGCAGATTGTCGTAACCGCAACCGACGGCAAGTCGTATCATCTCTTCCGCCATGCCGCTCATCATCTTCCGTCCTTCGCCGTCACACAACGGCTCAAACCAACTGATAAGCCCTATTGTTGCAAGTCCGCCGAGATTGATGTGCTTTTCAACAAGCAACACGGATTTGTTTTCTCTTGCGGCGGCAAGCGCGGCGCAACAGCCTGCAATACCGCCACCCACGACAATAACGTCGTAACCTTGTTTTTTTGTAGAAGTAATCATCTTACACCTCTTCAAAAAGTTTGTAGTTTGTCTTTTTAATACTACACAAGCAGTCGATTATTAACACCGTTAACTGCATTTAACGTTACACTTTGCACAGTTTAATACAAATTGCTGTCATTTACCGAACGTTACAACGCCTGTCGTTTCGTCTATGTGCCAGTAGTTGCAGGACGTTGCAAAACTTTGCACGGCTTGCCAGGCATCGACATCCGACTTCAACAGACTACTGCTTGCAAAACCGTGTCCGCAGCCGTTTGTGCCGTTGTCCACGTAGCTTACGTAGCCTTGCGGCACAACGCCGTAAATGCCGTATGCAAGTTCCTGCGCGTGTCTGCTGCCAAGTATTCCGTAGGTGCTACCGCTTGCTATTTCGGCGGCAGAAGCGTCTACATACACGTTTTCAACCGTTGCGTTTCCGCGGGCAAGTATCGTTTGTCCGCTTGTAACACCGATTTTTTTGTACTGCACGTAAATGTTTGAAATGGTTCCGTTTGTCGTACGGGTAAGCAACGTAATACCGTTCATTGTCACGTTTGTGAAACCGATATTTTTAAGTGCGGCATCGGGTTTCATTTCGCCGACAAATGTTGCGTGGTCTCTTGCCACATTTGCCACAAGTCCGTCGATTACGTATCCGCAGCCGTCAAACGTGCCGCTGAATCCGCCTGCGCCGTCCCAGGCGTCCTCGTCGGCGTACACCATGGCGATACTTCCGCTTGCGCTTGCAATGTTGTTGCCCAGTTCAAAGTATCCGCCGTAATTGTGACTGCCGTACGTTTTGCCGTCGTTTTCACACGCAAGAGCAATTTTGACCCATGCGGCATAGTCGTCGACTGTTTTGATAACCTTGCTGATAAGCAGTACGGGAAAGTTTATTGTATATCTTGTGTATTCTGCGTCTACTACAATCTGCACGGTTTGGTTGCCGTACATGTAGCCGAACAAATTTGCCGTAACGTTGTTGCTTGCTGCACCGAAACCGTTGACGGAAACAAGCGTGTAGTTGCTTGTACCGACAATGTCGGCAATGTTTATGTCAATCACTTTGCCGTTGTTCAGTGTGCCGTCGTTGTTTATATCCAGCTCCACGCGTACGCGTCCATCCTCGGGCACGGTGATTGTTTCTTGTCTGAATTCCGGCTCCACATATGTCTTTACGCCGAAACCGATTTTGCCGTCGTCGACGTCGATATGCCACAGGTTGCCGTCCCAATCGGACATACCTGCAAACACTTCGCTTTTTTTCAGCTCGTCGGAGCCGAAGAAAACTTTCTTTGCAAAAGACTTCTTGTAGTCGTCGTTTGTAAAATCCTGGTTGCTTTCAATCGTCACCTTGCCGCTTTCGACGTCCTGCAACGAATAGTTGTCGCCAAACAGGCAAATAAAGTTTTTAAGGTCGGCTTCGCGGTTGTCCGTCATCAGCAGAAATTTGTTGCCGTTGCCGCTTATTTGTGCACTTGTAACGTCTACAACCAATCTGTTTACTTTAAGGTTTGCGTTGTAAAGCGTACCGCTGTAACCGTCGGGGCTTGCACCGCTGATTTTGTTGTACTGCACATACACGTTTTGCACGGTGCCTGCGCCGGTGTGAACAAGAAACGAACCTTCGTTTGCCTCGAAACTCGCATTGACAAAACCGATGTTTTTCAGCACTCCGTCACGGTGCATAACGGAAATAAACGCATTACCGTTGTTTGTCGTTTTCGTAAGTCCGCTTATGACATATCCTTTGCCGTCGATTACACCGCAGAAGCCCTGGCTTCCGTTGCCGTTGAAATCCGTCACGGTGCGGTCAACAAACTCCGACATGCCGCCGTTTACCGTGATGTTGTCGCCAAGCACGAAGTATCCGCCAAACAACCTGCTGTCTTTTTTGCAGGCAGCCTTGGACAGCGCGCCCATGCTCATGTAGTCTTGCTTGGACTTGACAACCAGTGTGTACAAGTCGATTTCCGCACGGTACCTTGCACGGGTTGTTTCGCAAAGCAACGTTACGTTTTCGCCGTATTCGGATACGGGCATTTCTTCTAGCTTGTTGCGGTCAAGTACCAGTTTGCCGTCGTTTACGGCAGAACCTACCGGATAGTTACCTATTGTTGCCGAGGTCAATTCTCCCGCAAGTTGTCTGTCAAAAACGATGTCGGACAATCTGCCCGCTTCCACCGTTTTGTTTACAGCCGACACCGACAGTAACGGTTTGGATACGGATACGTCAATCACAAATCCGCTTGTCTTGTATGTGCCGCGTACTTTTGTCGTACCCTTGCCCGTCGCTACTATCTGCCCGTCGACTACGGTTGCAATCTGTTCATCATCCGATGTGTAATCGATTGTCGCATTGTCGATCGTTTGTCCGTTTTCCGTAACTTTTACGTCGGGAGTAATTGCAGTGAGATAATCGTCTATCGCGTAAGTACTAAGCTCGACGCCGTAGCCGCCGACTGTCGGTGCAAGGTTTGTAACGTCAAACACAATGCCCGCATCTATTACCGACACGTTTACCGCCGCGCTCAACGCCACGCCGGCATATTCCGCGTACACAACATACCCGGTAGTGCCGTATGCCTTTGCCGTAAACAAAAATCCGTTTGTTTCGTTGTCGACGGTAACAATGCCTTCTGTCCCGCCGTCGGCAAGAGTACAACCGAATTGCGCCTTGGCGGTACAGTCGCTTCCCTTGTAAATGAGTTTAGTCAACAACAAATAGTCGTCGCCAACGGTAAGAGCTATCTCGTCCGTGCTGACGGTAAGTATCGGCGCAATGTAGCTGTTGACAACCAACACGGCGCAGGTTGCCTTGCCGTTTGCCGTAGTCACTTCTATTTCGGCGGTGCCTTCGGCAACAGCCGTAACCATGCCGTTGTCGTCAACCGTTGC
>DPQS01000075.1:64502-81967 GCA_003537755.1 Clostridiales bacterium
ATTGTCGTCAACCGTTGCAACGGCTGTATTGTTGCTGTTCCATTTTTGATTACTGCTGCCGCCCTCTCGCACTGTCAGCGTTGCGGTGTCGTTGATGTCCAACGTCAACACGCTGTCGCTAAGCCTTACTGCCGTTTCTTCAACGGGCGGCTTCGGCGTAGGGTCGGGCGGAACGTCAGGATTTTTTTTGCAAGCGACAAGCGCAAGCGAACATATCAGACACAAAACCAGCGCGACAAGCGCAAATCTGCGTAAATTGTTTTTCATTTCAACCCCCATCCCTTCCACAATGACTCAAACGTTTCGTATTGGCTTTCATGGGTCAGATTGAAGTATTGCACGTCATCGTAAAACGCTTTGCGCATAGCGGCAATCTCCGTCTCGGAGAACTTTGCCGCGTGGTACTTGCAAATGATGTACCTCGGAAAAAGCGTTTCCAACAATATGCGGTCGCGCAATGCCTCGTAGGTACCGTTGTTAAGAGCCTTGGTCTTTTCGATTTCTTTTAGCGCGCTTTCGCAATAGTCGTTCCAACGCTGAAGCATCTTTATCGGCCAATACTTTGCCGTGTAGGTAAACTCGTTGACTACGACCCCGTTGAAGTCGGCGTTGCCGCTGTCGCGCATGTAATCCATGTATGACGTCATTTCGTCAAAGAATTTTTTCATGTACACGCCGCCGTCGCCGTAGTAGTTGTCGAAAAACGTCTTTTCAAGGTCGGCGTAGTCGTAGTTGACATTGAACCACAGTCTGCTGTTGAGGTAACTTTTGAATGCCGTGAAACTCGACGTATACGACGTTTTCCAGTTGCCCATGCTTGTCATCAGTCTGCCGTTGTTAATCTTGGCAAATCGGTAATTTTCCACACAGGCGCGGAAAGTGTTGCACGGAACAAAGTAGTTGTTGCTGTTGATTTCGTAATAGAAGTAGTACACGTTGCCGAACGGTTGCCAATTTTCGATTTGTTCCTTGTCCACAACGTTGATGTCGTCCCAGAACGTGTAGGAGTAACGAGTTTTACTGCTGCAAATAAGCACGCCTACATGGTCGTTGAATTTCAGACTGTCGTCGAATTTGGGCGCAAATCTCGTGGACTGGTAGGACAAAAACATTATGTTCGTTTCCTTGACGGGAGTGTTGTGTTCCTCGGCGTAAGCTTTGAGTTTCGCCTGCACAATATCGTCAATGCCGTTGATAAACGGAATTATCGCCGCGGCAATGGAACCGTACTGTTGCACCACGGCGGAGCAACTATCGCAATTGCACACGATGTCCTCATCCTGTTGACCGACGGTGACAAGGTTTCTGTCGGGATACTTTTCGAGAGTAAGATACATAATCTGATCGGCGATCAGCTCCTGCATCTTTTTGAGTTCCTCTATTTTGCCGTGCGCCGTGTAGCACAGTTGCGCGGCATGTACAAGGTAGTTGTCCCGGTCGTCCACGAAGTTGCAACGTTGGTTGCTGTACCAATCCTTGTTGTCGTCTTCGTACACTTTGGGCGGCAAAAACATAAATGTAGTATGGCACGGGTCTGCCGTCATGTATGGTTCACCCTGATTGAAACCCATAGAGTACGCTCTCGGCGAAGCCACCGTGTACAACGTCTGGTCGACGCGGTAGTCGAAGTCGGGACGTTCCACGATGTCCATTTCGGGCAAATACGAGCCGTCCTTGGTGTAGATGTAGGCGTCAAGGTCCAGGCAGTCGTAACCGACAAGCACGCGCAGCAATGCAAGCGCGGCAAG
This sequence comes from Clostridiales bacterium, assembly GCA_003537755.1. Classification (GTDB taxonomy): domain Bacteria; phylum Bacillota; class Clostridia; order Christensenellales; family CAG-314; genus Fimimonas. The sequence goes on from DPQS01000075.1 coordinate 66,251, forward strand.
GTTGTAACCGCTGTCGCCGTTTGCACGGACAAACACGCTGTTGCCGATGGTTTGTATTTGATACCCCGTCAAGCCGATATCGTCTGTCGTTTTGCGAAAGCCTGCCGCTTGTTGCAGTTTGTCACTGCCCACAACCAGCAACTTGGCGGAGCTGCTCCATTCGATTTCCGCGTCGCCGTCGACAACTTCCAGTGCAACACCCGTTGCGCTGTTGATATGCGAAGAGATGAAACCCGCCGCCTTGGCAATGGCATTTTTGTGGCTGTCGGAATTGTCTGCCACAATCTTGTACTCCGATGCGCCGTCCACTACAAACGGAACACCTGTATCGGGAATATTGTCCACGCCCTTGTGCAGACCGTTGGTTGCCTTGTGTTCGGCACGTTCGCTTTCGGCAACGATGTCTTTGCTATTGTCGGGCTGCTTGACGCATGCGCACAGCGAAAACAACGTAACCGCCACACACACAAAAGCAATTACTTGTAATAATCTTTTTTTCATGCGTTACACCACCTCGAAGTAAATCGTTTTCGTGCCGATGTTACCGGCTTCGTCGATTGCCGTAATAGTAAATTTGTATGTGCCTTTTTGTTTGCACACCACGGCTTGTCTGGTTACAAGTTGTTTCTGTCCGGTAGGGGTTGTAAGGTACATGTACACCGTCAGATTGTCCGACGAGGTAAAGTCGTCTGTCACCGTAAACTCCGGCACAAGCACCTTTTCGCCGAGTCCGACGGTACCGGGTACGGAAGAAGTAACGGTGATTGTCGGCTCGACGGAGTCGTACACGGCAACTTCGTACGTCCACGGGTTCTCAAACGGAGCGACATACAAAAACAATTCCTCTTCCCTGACGGTGTAAACCACTTTGTATGCGCCGGATTGTTCGATGACAAAGTCGTATTCGATGCCGGCATCGCAACCGTTCAGTTCCACGCCGTTGACGTCCTTGACAAAACTTCCGTCGGGAGCAAATACTTGCATAAATACCGTTACATTGGGACAAATTACATCGCCGACGCTTATCGACGGCATATGAATAATATCCCCGAGTTTGCCGATAGAGGCAACTTCGCCGTTTATCACGATGTACGGGCGAACAAGGTCCTCATCCTGCCCCTCAAACTTGTACTTGCGAATGGACATGACGGAGAATTTGTTACCTGCCTTGGCGTCGGTAAGTTCCACGGAAAGATATACCTTGTCCGAGGTAAACCCGTCAAACTTGCCTCCGTTTGCCGTTTCGACGGGTACAAACGCCGCGCCGTCGTAGACGAATGCGCCGTTTTCGAATCCGAGAGAAATGTCAAACGCGTCGCCGACAAAACTGTAGTCGGTGCGGTATGACTTGTCTCCGACAAACAGCCACATCTTGCCGCTTTCCTGTCTGAACACCGCCTGTACGGCGTTGTCGGAATTTGCCGCGTCTGTAAGAGTTACTACCGCACGCGTGTAACTGTCTGCTCCGCCGAAGCAACGGAACACGAAACCCGACTGCTCCGCGACAACTGCATTGGCATAGGTAAAACTCATTTTGCCGTCGCTTGCAGCCGTCAGAACGTAACCGTCGTTAGAGGACTTTTCTCCAGAGGCGTTGGTTGCCACAAAGTAATTTTCGTATTTAAGGTAACCCTCTTCGTAGATAATTACACATGGCACGTCGCGGCTGAACAATTCCGTACCTTCGCACAGGTAAGTAACCTTGATTGTTTCGCCGTTGACCGCAATCTTTGGCACAAAACTTTCACCGCTGTCGAAAATTTCCGTCTTGCCGCCGTACTCCACCCGTACGGTGCAAGGAAGTTTGTGTACGCCGTCATTGTCGTATTTGTTGGCATACACTTGCGGAAGCGTAAATGACGCTTCGGAAACAAACATCTGCGGCAATGTAATGTCGTCCACCAACACCGGCGCCGCATTTGCCGTAACAGTTACATCGTAGCTGACGGTTTTGCTGTTTCCCACGTAGTCGACAGCCGTGTACACGACTTGCCACGTACCCGTCTTTTCGGGGCGGAAACCGCCGTCGGTGCGCAGCGTGATATCTCCGCTTTTGGCATATACGGACAATTGTATATTTCCGTTGCCGCCGCTTGTCGTTGCCGCGGCATAGGGGACTAATTCGCCTGCCTTTGCCGAAGTCACTCTGTCGGCAGACACATCTATCGTCATAGGGTTTGCCTTTGCATTGGCATGCACCCACAGTACCTTTTGCGCCGTTATACCGCTGCCGCCGGTTGCGGTGTAAACAATTGCGTAGTAACCCGCATACTTGGCGACAAACTTGCCGTCCACCAGGCTTACCGATGTTTTGTTGTCGCTTGTGTAGTTGTACCACACATTGGCGGTCACGTCGACTTTGCCGCCGTACAGGTCGTAAGCCGACGCCGAGGGCACGGGATAACTCTTGCCTACAACGGCTTCGGGCATTACGTCGTAATCGGTGTCAACGGTGATTGCAGGTTGCTCCGTCACTTCAAAGTCGCTGCTTGACAAATCCACACCGGCAACCTTGGTAATACAAAACTGCGCGTGAGTAGCCGTGTAGTTTTCCGCCGTAATCGACAGTTTCACGTAGCCGCTCTTAAATCCGCTCCACACCGAGTCGTAGTAACGGGAGTCGTCAAGGTCGGTGACAATCTTTTTGAAATTCGTGCTGTCTACGCGCACCTTGTCTTTGTCGGGATTGGGATCATTGTAGTTTTTGTCGTCAGGCACGTTGAAGTTGGTCGCATGCCAGATTTGTTGCGTCGTCGGGTCGTAACTGAAACGGAACGGATAGTCGTCGTTGTAAATATCATAGGTGTACTTCGCCGAACCGACGATTGTATTTTGTCCGCGCAAGGGCATGTTGATCCACTGTCCCATGCCGTCGTTTTTGTGCACTTCCGTGATGTCGTCAAGCGTGCCGGGCTTGTAGTTTTCCAATCCTACGGGCTTTTGTCCGTTACCGCAAGCCGCCGCAAAGGCAACACCCTTGTCGTCTTGCGAAGTACGCTCGTTGACAATAATTTTGATGTAAACGTCGGGATTTTCGAAGTCTGTCAGCGTGACGATAAAACGCGTAAATGCGCCGGAACCTACCGTCTGATTGATGACAAAACCTTCCACAAAGTAGTTGTCCGCAGTAAGATTACTTACCGCAATGGCTTGGTTTATCGTAAAAGTATCCTTTTGCGCAAGGGACACAACCACACCTTTGCCGTCCTTGTTACGCACATTGTCGGGCGTTTTGTAGACGGCGGAAGAATTTTTGTCTTTTACCGAATAGGTTGCGCAGTCGACGGAAAATTTGTGCGACTCGCAGTAAACCTTGCCGTCCGCCTTTGCCGTGTAGGTAAGTTTGTACTCGCCGCTGAGTCCCAACCTGACTTCGTCGGCATAGGACGAAGTGCCGTCGGGAAACACCAACGTGTGGGACACCTCGGCCTGCACGCCGTCAAGTTGTCTGTCGGGGACAACAAAGGTTTGTCCGTACGAATATTTGTCGGCAACCGTTTCGCCCGTCCACTTGTATTTGGGAGCAATCTCTCCTGCCACGGCAGGCAGTATCGCCGCGACGGCGCAAAACAGCAACAGCGACACAAGCGCAAGCATGATCGTCTTGTTTTTTGTTGTAGTGATTTTCATGTTTTCTCCGAAATAATTGCCACGGTTTGTCGTGGCAGAAGTCGCATGCGGAACTTGGACTCCGCTGCAAACTGTTACCTGACTGTGCCGATATCAGCCCTTTACGCCGCCGACGGTCAGGTTGCCCATCAACTTTTTGTTGGCAAAGATAAAGATTACTATTACAGGTGCCAGCACCACGGTTGCCGCAGACATAATCATCGGCACATAAGCGTTGGACTGCGTAATGAGATACAAGCCGTATGAAAGCACGGGCATAGACTTCAAAAACAGTAACGGCGTTTGGTAGTCGTTCCAGTAAGTGATGAAGTTGAGCAGGAATATTGTCAGAAATACGTTTTTGGCAAGGGGCAACGCTATGCGGAACATCAATGACAAGTCGCCCGCGCCGTCGATTCTTGCCGCCTCGAAGAAGGAGTCGGGCAATGCGGCAAAGGTTTCGTAAAATACCAGGAAATACAGCCCCAGGAAAGACGCACTCTGCAACCACATACCCCAGACCGTGTTGTAGATACCCAGTGATTGCGCCACTTTTATCTGAGAAGGAAGCGAGCCGACAATGGGCACCGTCATTGTAACAAGTACTATTGCGTACACAATCCTGGACAAGCGGTACTTGTATCTGGCGCAACAGTACGCCGTTATGCATGTTACCGCCGTATTAAACAGCGCGCACCCTACCGAATACAGAATCGAGTTGAACAGCATTTGCGGAAACATGGCGTACAACGGTTGTCCCTTGATACCTCCGACCTGTATCTTGTACAGTTTGATTGCCTCGGCAAAATTGTTGACTATCTTTTCGGGCAGTCCCACGGGGTTGGTCTGAAAGTCACGCGGCGCCTTGAATGCCGAAATCATCGCCCACACCAGCAAACCGACAAGTGTCAGCGAGTAGATTGCCAACAAAACAAACAGAATAATGAAAAACGGACTTGTTTTACTGCGCCTGGCAGCGGATTTTTGCATCATTGTCAATCCTCCTTCGGTCCGTATCTGTGGAGCAAATACCTTACGCCGAAGGTAAGAGGTATCGCTATTGCGCTGAAAATAAGTCCCAACGCCGACAAGGAGCACAATGCCTGTTTGTCGTTGTAGGTTGTCGCTTCGCTTGTCTTGCGGAAGAAATAATACCCGAAGGTGTCAAGGTCCGCAGGAGGCGCCCAACCGTAGAAAGAAAACAGAAACATCTGATTCATAAATATGCTTGCAACGCCCGTCACCAGAAACACGCTGATTGTAGAGAACGTCATAGGCAACACGATATGCCAGAACTCCTGAAACTGCGTTGCGCCGTCGATTTTTGCCGCCTCGATGAGCGACGGCTCGATGGAATCCATCTTGTTGGTGTACACCAGTACCGACGTGCCGAACGATACGAATATGTCGTAAAAAATGATGACGGCAAGTCGGGTTTCATTGTTGGAAAACAACCCTTGCGGAGTTTCCTTCAGGTTGAACAACCCGGCAATAATCTCCGGGAAGGCATTGTCGGCAAAGTAGCGATAGATTGTAACCAGCACAATGGCGGGAATGATGGACGGCAAAAACATCAGCACTCGAAACATGCTTGACATTGTGCGCTTTTTGTACACGTAGTAAGCAAACATCAGTCCCGTTGTCAGGCCGACAACAAGGTGAATCACGTAGCCAAGCAGCGATACACGCAACATATTAAGCGCAGGACCCGTGGTAAGAAACTTGAATTGATCGGCAAAATTGGCAAACGTAAATGTGATTTCGCCTGTTACGGGATCCACGTTCTGAAACGCCATTGCAATAGAGTTTGCGTTGACATATACGTAGAACACACAGAAGTGCAACACGGGAAACGCCATCAGTAATGCGTACACCCATTTGTTACCCGTCCGTCCTACCTTGTTTTTGGATTTGTTTAGCATAGTTTTATCCTTTGTCCGTACGGATTGTTATTTCCAGGTTCCTTTCCACATGGCAAACATGTTTTCAAAGTAGTTTTTGGCGTTTGCCTCGTCGGGTATTGAACGGAATGCTTGTACCGGTGTGTAATCCAGCGACGTGACGTCGTAATGCGCCGAGTAAGGATTCTTGATTTTTGTGAAATAGGTCAAAAACTTGGCATTGGAACCCGCAAGGATTACCGTATCGGACTTGCCGCTCTTTTTGTATTGGAACAGCGATTTGCCGTAAGGCGTCAGTTCTGCCAGGTCGTCGTCGGTCATCGTGTAACTAAGCGCCTTGATGGTATTTGTAACTTTTGTAAACTTTACCATTTGTTCGTTGGTATGCACAAATTGAATAAAGTCCGCCGCTATTGCCACTTTGTCTGCCGCGGTGTTTGCGCTGACAAAGGAGTAGGCAAAGTCGAAGTCGATGTTGCAGGCGTTTTTGCCGACTTGTTCCGCAGTTGCCTTGGGTAGTGGCATGTACTTGAAGTTGCGCTCGTATTTTGTACCGTATTGCTTGGTATCTTCAAACGTGTCGCTTGCCTCGCTCTGCCACCAGTCGCCGTCCACAATCATTGCCGGGATCATTCTGTTTTTGCCGTCTTTGCCCGCGTAGATGAAGTCATCCTGTGCGTCGCGTTGGCTGTAAGTACCGAAAGCCGCTTTTTCGTTGTAGTACTTGTTTGTCTTCATCAGCTTTTCGATAAAGCTCAATCCGTAATAAACGCCCGCCTGACGGAACACGTCGTAACCGTTCTTGTCGGTTATGGTCGTTGCAGCGTCGTCAAGCACGACTTTGCCGTTGTTGTCGATACTGATTTTACCGTTATTGTCAACTGCGACGAGTTTCTCACTGCCGCTGAAATTGATACGACGAGAAATATTTTCTGCGCCTTCGTAGTCGGCAACAAGCGTCTGGAGCAATCCTTCCAGGTGCTGCGCGGCGTAAGTGCCGGGCCAACTGACGGGAGTGTAGTCCTGGTAAGCGGCAATTTTGTCGCACAACTTAAAAAATTGTTCGTAGGTTTGCGGCAAACCGTCGTCATAGTCGCCGACATTGCCGTTGGGACCGGGGCCTTTGACCTTGTCTTTGACGCGCTGCTCGCAAATCATCTCACCCGCGGCATTGAAGTACCAATTGTTTTCGTCAAACAGGTCGGCGTTGTAGATAAGACCATAACTGCCGGAATACCCCGGTACGGCGTAATACTTACCGTCAATCTTCAAGCCGTCTTTTTGTTGAGGGGTCATCTTGCCTTCAATGGAAGCACCCTTTTCGTAGGGATTTTCTCCCGTAATGTAGCTTGTGATGTCGGTAAACAGTTTTTCGGTGTAGTAGCTGTAATACGGCACGCCTTCGAGGAAAAACACTTCGTTGATTTTGTCGCCGCGGATTTCCGAAACAGACAGGTTGCTTTGACGGTATTGCGGAATGATTTGTATACCTTTCTTGCCCTTTTCGAATTCGCGATCCTTGTTAAGTTCCTCGTACTCCTTCTTGGACTGCTTAAACCACTCGGTGCCGAAACCCCACTGCGCCACGTATACATACAGTTGCGTTTTTGTGTCGTCGATTTCTTCTCCGTTGTCGGGATCGACAACAGGCTGGCATGCCACAAGCGCAGCAAATACCAACAGCAAAACCATTGCCAACGAAAAGAATCTGATTTTTTTCATACTTGTTTACTCCTTAATTTCGCTTATTGAACAGGCAACTTCGTTGTCGCCTTGTTGTAAAGGGATTTCTCCCTCGGGTAGCCTTATTTTGCCGACAAAACCGACGTTGCGCACTGTCAGCGTGTCGTTTGTGCCATTGCGTCGCCATGCGACGGTTATGTGCTTGTCGCCGTTTGCGTAGGATGTTTCCGCGCAAGTGACAAGTTGCGTTTGCGGCACCGTTACCAGTACTTCGTTTGCCGAACGGACGTCAAGTCCGCCGATAACTCTGCAAAACCAACCCACTACACTTCCCCAGAAGTGATGATTGAGCGAATCGAGCTTTTGCCCGTTGCTACGCCACATCGCGCCGTCATCGCGCAGTTTGTAGAAAGCTTCCCACAGCGTGGTCGCGCCGTTGGCAAGCATGTATCCGTAGGACGGGTAGTCGGGACCGACAATCGACCTTAGGGCAATGTCGGTGTCACCGAACATTGTCAATGCGTCAAACAGATGCTTTGCGCCGATAACCCCCACCTTAAAGCGACAGTTACGCGCCTTTAACAGCCTCAGCAGGTCGGTATGCGCCCGCGCCTGCTCGTCGTCGGTCAATACGCCGCTTGTAATTGCCATGGCAAGCGCGGTTTGCGTCTGCACTGTAATACGTCCGTCTTTTACGTAGTTTTTGCGGAAGTTTTGCAAAAAGTTTTCCTTTACCGCACTTACCTTTGCAGTTTGTTGCGTAACCTCGCCGCTCAGACCGCCAAGCATGTACAGCGTTTTGTTTGCCATATCCAGCAGCGTAAGCGCGTTTGTGTACTGCACCGGCGTGGAATAATCCTGACATTGCTCTGTCTCCGCCTCGCACCAATCGCCCAGTCCGAAGTCTACAAGACCGTCGGCGTTTGTAACGTCGGAAATAAAATCAAAGTATCGTATTATCGTCGGCAAAGCCTGTCTTGCGGAATCCGTATCGCCGCAAAAACGGTACAGTTGATAGGGAACTTCCGTAATAACGCAGTCCCAGGCAGGTCCGTTGCCCCACTTGAATCCCCAACCGTAGGTGGGGACTATGCCCGGCATCATACCGTCAAAGCGTTGCGCCTTGCAAACGTTTACAAGCCATTCGGCAAGCGTTTTGCCACAGTCGAAGTTGTACAGAAACTGCTCGGCAGACAGTGCCGCGTCGGCGGTCCAGCCGTTCTTTTCCCTCTGCGGACAGTCCGTCGGTATGTAAAACAGGTTGGACAAATCACTGCGCAAAGTAATGTCGTATATGCGGTTGAGCGAAGGGTCGCTGCAACGAAAACTCGCACGTTGTCGGACGTCGCTATGCAACACCACGTACTGCAATGCGTCGACGGTGGCTTGCTCGGACGTCAGACCCGTCACATAAACATATCGGAAACCGTGGTAAGTAAAGGACGGAGTCCACGTTTGCCAACCGTCTGCGCAAATGTATTCGTCGTGTTGGACGTAGTTCCACTTGTAGTTGTCGCAAACAAAATCGCACACAATATTGTCTTTGTTGAGTTTGCCGTCGATTACCACTTCGCCGAAGTCAAGCGTTATCTTTTGTCCGCTTGCGCCGTTTACCCGCAAGCAAACCACGCCGGCATTGTTCTCTCCGAAGTCGTAGATGTATCCGTCGCCCGAAGGAATTACGCTTTCAGCGAAAAACCGACGCTGTTCCCGTATCGGTTCGACGTTGCATTTGCGCAGTTCCCCTCGCGGAGTTTCCGCAACAACAGGTTTGTTGCAACCCGACAGCGGTTTGTCCGACGGCGCAAAAAGTTCGGCACGGTACAAACGCGCATCGTAGCGTTCGCCTGCGCGTAAGTCGTCAAAAGTGATTGCCGAGGCGTACGTTTCAAACGACGTGTCCGATTCAATCGTTTGCTTGCCGTCACATGTCAGCGTAAGTGCGAAACACGGCGCACGACGGAACGGCGACGACTCGAATTGCCAGATGTCGAAATCGATCGCGTTTGCAAAGCCGTTGCCCAGCATCACGCAAACCACGTTGTCGGCGTCTGCAACCAGTACAGAAGCGACATCGTACTCGTCGTAGTAAACGGTGTCGTTGTAGTTGCTTATGTACGGTGCAAGGTGACCTTTGGTAATCTCCGCGCCGTTTACATACAGCCGATAGAACCCCACGCACGCGATACGTAACAATGCTTGCTTCGGCACGTCGTCACACCTGAACTGTTTGCGAAACAAAGGTGCGTTGACGTGTTTTTGCCGAGTGCCGAACTCTCTGCTTGCGGCAATATATTGATTGTTGATTTGTAAAAGTTGCGTTTTCATAGTCAAATACGGCGCAAAAAAGTCGTCACGAAAACGACATTGTCGCACTTACGACATATACTGCACCATTTTTCGAAAACATTATACCATTTACCGCTGCGCCATTCAATATTGTTTCGTCCCATATTCATATGGTTTTGTCACTTTTTTTGTTAAAATCGGTTGACTTTGCAAGTTTTTGATAGCATAATTGTAATGCAGCGACACCACCGAAACGGTTTGTTTACAGTTGGAAAACCATGATAAAAAAATATTTTATAGAAAACGTAAAAGCCTTTTTGTGCGACAAAAACAACGTAACGGCGCAGTTCTGGATCAACACAACCGACTTTCGCGCCATGCACAGTCACGAAGACTATTGGGAGTTTTCCGTTGTAATGGACGGCACAATCTGCAACCATCTCAACGGCAAAACATTTGTCTGCACTCCCGGAACGCTGTTTTACTGCACGACAAATGATGTGCACAACCTGACAAGCGACGACGAAAACGTTCGCTACGTCAACTTTACCGTTGCGCAGCCCACCGTGTTGCAGTTGCTCACGCCTCTGTCGGCACGTACCGTAGACAAGTTGTACCGCAATGACCGGGTATATGCTTTGCCTACGGGAATGTTTTCGGCAATAGACGGCATCTTGCACACCGCGAACCTTATTCCGCCGGAGCAATACGAGAAATCCAACGACATAATCGTATCGCAAATAATGGATTTTTTGCAGTTCATTGTCATCAGATTACAATCCGAGGACAATCCAAATGAGCCCGCATGGATACAAACTCTCAACGAAATGAAACACAGTGAGGACTTTTTTACCTATACGGTGGATGACCTTTGCCGCAAACTGAACTACTCTCGCATGCAACTGAGCCGTCTGTTTAAGTTACACTTCGGCACCACACCGCATGACTACCTGCTTGCAAACAGATTACTATATGCACAAAACTTACTTGCCAACACCGACCTTAACACCATAGAGATCGCGCACGCCGTGGGTTACTCCAACCTGGCGCAGTTCAACATAGTGTTCAAGAACAAATTCGGAGTAACCCCGGGGCAATACAGAAAGTAGCGCCGGATTGCAACAAGCGGAACACATATTTTCCGAAGCAACACGTCTGCCACATGCGTTTTACACAAATTGTTAAAAAATTTTTCATACGAATTTACATACGTATGTGTTTTTTTATTACAAACTACAAAAAAAAGACTTTCAATCCTGCTCGCAGATTGAGCGACCGAAAGTCTTTTTTTTGTTATTGATTTTGCCAACAAACGTTTGATACGGCGACGAAATAAGCGATTCAGACGGCATGCGACTATGCTTGTCACGTGCGCCACACGCCGCAGTCTATAAGGTCGGGGTAATTTTGCGCGTTAATATACTTGTCTAACGCCGAGCACACATACAAAAACCACGCCAATATACCGACTGGCAATATCAGTACGAATACTACTTTTGCCACATATCTGCCGACGAACGACGGAAACGAATCAAACCACACATACGCAGTAGCAACCAATGCCGCAACTATCGACAACGGAACCGTCTTGAAATACACCAGTGCCGAATTGACAAAAATGCTTGTAAACTTGTGTTTGTACACTGCAATTTGTACAAGCGCATGCAGAGCAACAGGCAAAATAATCAGGATAAAAATACACAGCGGCACGAAACTTACAAAGCCTATGTCGAATTGAACAACCGCAAGGTTTGCCGCGTTAAGTACGCCAAGCAGGGCAAAAACAATCAGATATGCTCCGACATTTTGTTTTACCCCCACGGCAAAGTCCTGCCAAAAAGGCGTAGGTTGTGACCATGCCAATTGTCTAATTTGTCGCATCACACCCGCTACCCCGACTGAAAACACAAGATAACTTACAATATTGAATACGGGCACTGCAAGATTTATAATATATATCGTGTTTTTGTACTGCTCTTCGGTTATTTTGCCTACTTCAAGATGCTGACTAAGCGTAAGGACAGACAAATCGGCAAACAACCTCACCGCAAAAAACGGCAAAGAAAATGCCAACAGCACCAAGCCGCACAACAACAACTTCCACCAGTGCGTATGCATGCGGTCCTCGAATACCTCCCACCTGTTGTGTGGCAAGCCGTATTTTTCACTTTCATTGTTTCGTTTGTTTTTCATAGGAATCATGACACTACTCTCTAAGCAGTGATATACCAACACATTGGTAACAATAGAGACTCTGAAACTTTTTACGGCAATTAGTATACCAAACTTTTGTCGTTATTTCAAGTTAATTCAAGGAATACAATATCGTAATTCTTTTTTACCGCATGGTTTCCGTAGTGCTTTTGAAACTTGCGCACGGGGATACGCAACATACTGCACATTGTAATAAGGTCCGCGCCGATGTTACCGTAGCCGGTCGTGCCGTGGTTTGCGCCACGATTGTTCATTACGTCATACACCGACTTAAACGCGCCTTTATCAAAATAAATAAACCTTATTAAAAATAGCATTTTTGTACTTTTTTGAAGAAAATTCTACCTATCGTCGTTGACACACGGACTATACTGTGATACATTATCTTCATGAAAATCACTTTTAATCAGGACCGCTTAAATAAGTCCTGAATTTAACGACACGGACCGCCGCAAGTGCCAAGCGACAAAACAAGTGAAACTCATTAAGCAAGCCACCACAAAATAACAAAAAAATAAATACGTAGGGTTAATTTAGCCATCACTAATAATTTTTGCGAGTGTGTCGGCGGCTAATTATGCGTTAAACGACGCTCACTGTACGTATAAAAAAATCATTGACAATTTGTACAAGGAGACAACCATGAAACGCATACTTCCCGCATATCCTTTGTGGATAATCGACCCTAACTTTTCTGTCTGGTCCGCACACGACTCACCCGACAACGACACGACATTCTGGACAGGCAAAACGCGTCGCGCATACGGATTTGTACGCTACGACGGAACGACATACTGTTTTCTCGGCAGAAAAAACGATACTGTTTCGCTTGCGGCAACAGATGTGAAAATAAGCGCATTTGCAACTACATACAATTACCGCACTGACAAATTCGACCTGACGGTGGAATTTTTGTCGCCACTGCCACCAGACGAACTGACTATACTGTCTTGTCCCGTATGCTACACGAGTTATAAGGTTTCGCCGCGTAACGGACGTTTGCCCGATGACTTTTCCGTTGCCATTGCTTTGGACGAGGAATTTTGCTACGACGAACAGCGCGCAGAAGTAGTAGGCGGTGTGTTGCCGCTGAAACAGTTTGAAGCGGCGTTTTTCACGAGAGCGCGCAACCTTGTTATGAGCAACGCCAACGACTGCATAGCACCCGATTGGGGTGACACCTACATTGCCGGTGACGAAAGTTGGTTTATCTCGGAAACAGCGATAAGCAAATACATTTTAACCGGTACAACTCAGTACATACGCAACAATGGCGAACGCAATTATATTATGTCGGTAAGCCGCCGTCAAAGCGGTTTCTTTATGACGGCATTCGATGACAGAGTGTCAATATTCTACTTCGGGCAATGGCTTAAAGGTTACTACTTCGACGGTGACAAAACCATCGTCAACGCAATGCGATACTCATACGAAAATTATGAAAAAATCACAAACGTATGCAAAATTTTCGACCAAAATCTACAAAACGATTGTGCAAAATACGGACATGACTACTACACCGTCTGTTGTGCGTCCCTGCGTCAATCGGTGGGCGCGCACAAACTTGTCAAGACAAATAAAGGCGACATACTGTTTCTCAGCAAAGAGTGCGATTCCAACGGCTGCATAGGCACGGCAGACGTAAGTTACCCTTCCACACCGCTGTACCTGTTGTACAATCCGGAACTGGTCAACGGTATGCTACGCGGCATATTTGACTTTGCGCGAAAGGACGTGTGGACATTCGACTTTGCACCGCACGACATCGGTACATATCCGTGGTGTTCGGGACAGGTCTACGGGACCAACCAACCCGACAACAAGTACGACTGCAACTGCAACTACGTCACGACGTGGCCACGCACGCATCAGATGCTGTACCTGCGCCCGGCAGAAAGCGACGTTTACGACTTTAACAGTCAAATGCCCGTAGAAGAATGCGGCAATATGCTTGTGATGACGGCAGCCGTGCTTGTGGCAAGCGGCGACAACAAACTGGCAAAAAACAATTTCGACTTGCTTAAGCAATGGGTACGCTACCTGGAAAAATTCGGATTAAAACCTGAAAACCAACTGTGCACGGATGACTTTGCAGGACATCTTGCAAACAACGTGAATCTTGCCATAAAGGCGTTGTGCGGCATAGAGGCGTTCGCAATTATCTGCCAGACCTTAGGCAAACACAACCTTGCATGCACTTACTTCCAAAAAGCCACTACATTTGCAACAAAACTGAAATCTCTTGTAGGCGACGGCATAATGCCGCTGGCATATGGACAAAAAGATACATACAGCCTTAAGTACAATATTTTGTTCGACAAACTGTTTGGATTTGACCTTGTAGGAAACGAAATCTGCGAACGGGAAACGGATTACTACATTGCCAAAGCAAACAAATACGGTACACCGCTTGACACACGCAAAGACTACACCAAGTCCGACTGGCAGCTGTGGACCGCCGCACTTACCGAAGACGTAAACAAAGCAAAAAGCATAATTGCACCCATTGCCGCGTACCTTGCCGAAAGCGACAGTCGCAAACCTTTCGGCGACTGGTACAAAACGACAAACGGACTTATTGAACATTTCTTCAATCGCACGGTGCAGGGCGGCAACTTTGCACCGATATTGCGCGACAAACAAATTTGCCGCTTTGACACAACAAAACTGACAAACAAGTAACAAGCGCGACCCCGTGTAAAAACTTTACGGATTTGTTATCTACCGGAATTACACTACGCCAAAAAAAAGTAATTCCCGACATTCGCAATGCCGAATGTCGGGAATTTTTTGTACCGTATGAAGATTTTGGTGACATTTACCTGCCACATTACAATGCTTCTTTTATCGCTTGTTCAAACAAGGCATAGCCATGCTCGTTGGGGTGAAGTCTGTCGAAGTGGAAGCAATCCTGTTTACTTGCAACAATCTTGTCGTTCCAATCGATAAGTTTTACGCCAAGCGTCGACGCAGTAGACGCGGTCATATTATTGAAGTCACACTCTTCTTTGTACATCTCGGCATACTTCGGAGAATGTACCACTTGCACTAAGTATATTTCGGGCGAGCCGAAGCACTTGCGCAGCTTTTCCACCATTTCTGTATAGTCTTTGTACACAGTGGCAGGTTCCATGTTGCTGTGAATGTCGTTAAATCCTAAATTCAGCACTATTTTCTTCGGAGAAGCCATGCCCGAAGCGCCGTCAATCCAGTTCAACCAATCACTGAACTTGCTTCCGCCTACACCGATATTTACATATCCTTGCGGAAACACCTTGCCGAACAAATTTACTCCGGCATAGTCGGCAACGTTGCCAAGCTCAAAATAACTGTCACCGACAAACAATACGTCGGCGTGTTTATCTCGCCAGGGCGCAACACATTCACGCACCCAATCGACAGCAAAATCTACGGGCTCGGCGGCCAGCTCCATATCGCGGGTGTAGTCGCTTAGCAATGTAGCGTAGTCAAACTCGCCCTGCCACTCGCCGATCTTGTCAAAACCGCTGAAAAATCCTTTTATAAAGTACTGCGGCTCACCGTTTTCGTCTACAAAGTACATTACTCCGTTGCCGAAAATCCAGTCTGTTTTGCGGTAATCGAACGCACCTACATACTTACTGTGACGAAGGCCGCTGTGGATACTTTTTCTGCCCAGGGTAGAACGGCAAAAGTCTTGTTGACCATTGCCGATTTTGTTAAACTTTTCGCCGTCGTAGTACAATTCGCCCACGTAAACAGAGCCCTCGACATACTTTACCGCGCCGAAACCATGACACGGCACACCCTTTACAAACACGCCTTCGTCAGGCACAAAGTACCATGCTCCGGGGCGGTTAGTCTTGTATTCGTCAAAAATAATGTAATTATTGTGTTTATTACTCATAATCTTTTCAAAAAAATTTTGTTGTGTTTAGGGTTAATTTCGCTATCACTAACAACCTTGGGGATGTCCTTTCTCGTTCTTTCGTGTGGACGTTCGCTCAGTGTACATCCAGTACACTCTCGCTCGCTATCACCC
>DPQS01000021.1:0-201 GCA_003537755.1 Clostridiales bacterium
ATGGCTAAATTAACCCTACGTATTGATTTTTTCGTTACAAAATCCCCGCGTAAACCTGCTTGCGTCTGTTAGGCAAGGGCGCAAATCTCTCGCTCGGGCAAGAAACAACACCAACGTTTATTTGTTGATTTCGTATCTTTTACGTATAAGTTCCTCGTCGTAAATCAGCACGTAAAACACTCTGCCGTAATGTTCGTTGTC
>DPQS01000021.1:363-1087 GCA_003537755.1 Clostridiales bacterium
GCTGCCGTAATGTTCGTTGTCGACGATTCTGCCGTGATCAAGCACCAGTTTGTATCCGCCGTCCTTGGTTGCGAAATGGAACTGCACGTAGTCGTTGGAGCCGTCACTGTGAGCGTTTATCTGTTTCCAGATACTGTTTTCCACGTCCGTTTGTTCGTCCGGACGAATCAGTTTGCCGAAACGCCCGTCGCAAAAACTAAGGAAATCGTCAAGATCACTGCAACCTGCAAACTTGACAAGTTCGTCGTTTGCAAACAAAATTCTGTCGTCATTCGGGTCGGCTTTGTAAATCAGAAATGCCCCCGGCAGATTGTCCGAAACATCGCTAAGGGCAAACCCGAGCCGTTTACGACTGTCGCTATTGATGTTAAAAGACTCGTGGTAGGCTCTGTAAGAGCGTTTACCGTGCAATTTTGCTTCGTACAAAGCAATGTCGGCTTTGCCGGTGAGTTCCGCCTGATTTTTTGCATTTGCAGGGTAATCCGCATATCCCAGTGACACGCCGTAGGAGTACGTCTTACCGTCCCAGACAAACGAATGCGGCATACTTGCAAAATCCGACACCAATTTTTCCGCCGTGACTTTGTCCGTATTTTTCAATACAACAAGAAATTCGTCGCCACCGGTACGTGCCAAAATACTGCTGTGATGAAAATTCTTTCTGATGTCTGAAGCAAGGCTTACAAGCGCGGCGTCGCCTACGTCGTGTCCGTACAGGTCATTG
>DPQS01000021.1:1244-4915 GCA_003537755.1 Clostridiales bacterium
CGTCGTGTCCGTACAGGTCATTGATAAACTTGAAGTCGTCAAGATCCATCATTATGCATACGCAATGTTCTTCCGGGTTGTCTAAAACGTACTTCTGAAAAGCCGTACTGAAACCGATTCTGTTGAAAAGTCCCGTCAATCCGTCGGTGTGCGCCTGACCACGGAACCTCCGACGTTCTTTTTCGACGATTATGATGAATATCGACAAAACGGTAAGCGCGATAGTCAACATAATACCCCAGGCAAAAAATACCCACACCGTCGAATTAACTTTCCAGCCCTCTACGGGTTCTACGGCAAGCGACCAATTGCGCGCGCCTATGCTGAATTCTCTGCTGATGGGGCTATTCATATCGCCGCCCGAACTCGCCACCACATCGCTTTTTGTTTCGTCGGTAAAGTTTTTGCAACTAAGCGTGTAGTTGTAGCCGAATTCATTCAACGAGCTTAGCCACTCTTCAAATATGTCCGGGACCTTTATTATGCAGATGGTAAATCCCCAAAAGGTCCTTTCTCCGCTCTCGTCGGTCAAAAATACGGGGTTGCGCACCGCAATGCCCTTTCCGCCTTGTTTCAGATCGAGCGGTCCCTGTATCACCACTTTGTCGTGCTGTATTGCGTACTCGGCATAGGGGCGACGCACTTCGTCGTTAATCAGGTCAATGAAACCGTCTTCGTTGCCTTCAAGTGGATAAATTTTTGTCACGACGCCGCCTGGAGCAAGTTGCATCGAGGAAAAACTATTCTGCATCAGATTTTTTGCAAGTAAATCGAAGTCGGAAATCTCGCCGTCGTTAAGCACCACTTGCTCAAGCGCAACGGTTGCCTGCACGCCAACGTTTATTTGCTCATAAACCGTATCGGCGTAAATTACGGCGTTTAGTTCGGCTCGCGTTTCCAGCATGTTTTTTGAACGTCTGTACTGTACGTGTAAGATTGAAGTGCAAACCGTAAAACAAACGACAAAAATCAATACCGGCACAAGCCATATCAAGTTGTGTTTTTTGTTAGTTCCTTTCATAGCATTAAACAGGTAATTTTTGTTACATCGGCTGTCGTCAACGTTGACCATCGTCACGCGATGCCGTTACGCCGTCCCCGCTCGTTTCGCGCGCGGTTTTGTTTTGTTCCGTCAGTAGCACTGCGATGTCGGATATAGGCATATCCTTGTAGTACAGGTATCCCTGGAAGAAGTCGCAACCCATTTTTTTCAGAATATCGTACTGTTCCTGCGTTTCCACAAACTCGGCAACCACCTTAAAATTGAGTTGTTTGCCCAGTTTAACGATAGATTCCACTATGCTGCAACTGCGTTCGTTGCAGATGTTTTGGATAAGTCCGCCGTCGATCTTGATAAAGTCGAAGTAATTCTTTTGCAGTACCGTGATGCTTGTGCGCCCCATCGAGAAGTCATCCATAAGCAGTTCCATACCTGCGTTTTTAATCTCTTCAAAAACTTTGTCGTATCTGTCGTCCACGCCCAGTTTCGAATCTTCGGTAATTTCCACGCCGAACGATCCCTTGGCAACGCCGCTGGAGGTAAATTCGTCAATCAGCCACTTGCGGAACTTGTCGTCAAACAGCACGTCGATGTTGAAGTTTACCGCTATTCTGAAACTCGGCGTAATTTGTTGCATACGTTTAAGATCGCCGAGTGCCTGTCGCACAATGCACCTGGACAGGTCGGCAAACATCCCGTTTTTGGATGCGATTGCCGTCACAAGCGGCGGATAAATCAGTTTGCCGTTGTTGTAACGGAAGCGCAACAACGCTTCTGCCGAGGCTATTTTGTTACCGTCCGTCTGCGGTTGGTAATTGACTGTAATGTTGCCTGCCGCAATG
The DNA here is from genome assembly GCA_003537755.1 of Clostridiales bacterium. Taxonomy (GTDB): domain Bacteria; phylum Bacillota; class Clostridia; order Christensenellales; family CAG-314; genus Fimimonas. The sequence goes on from DPQS01000021.1 coordinate 3,087, forward strand.
TCCTGGGCCAGTTGGCTGCGAACTTCGTACTCGAACGCACGCAGTTGGAATGACTGACGTTTCGTCGTGTAGGCAACGCCGGCTGCTTCGCACTGTTTGCAGATTTCCGTCAGGCGTTCCAGATTGGCTTCGGCATTTCGTGCGGCAATACGATTGTCGGCAAGCACAAACGGCGTGTATATCGCGACGCCTATCGCCAGCATCAACACTTGTATTACGCTGCCCCAAATGCTGCCCGTTGCCATGTAACCGTTAATAAGTACGGGCGTTGTCCACTGTACCGACGGATTGACGATTGCAGGCATCAAGCCACACAATATTGCCAGATACGACACTGTGTAACAAACGACGGGCGTAAGAATAAAGGGAATAATGTATATTCTGTTCAGCACCACAGGCAAGCCGAAAATCAACATTTCGTTTATGTTGAACAGCACCAACGCACTACTGTATGTGCATGTTTTACGCGTATTGGGGCGTTTTGAAAAGGCAAGCAGGGCAATAAGCAGACAAATCGACGTGCCGCTACCGCCCATTTGCACAAATGTGTCGACAAAAGCCGTGGAAACCACCCGGTTGTCAGCAAAAACAGACATTCTTGCCGAGCTTGTAAGTATGCCGTTCATCACGTTGCCGCCGTGTATGCCCAATGTCCAGAGTGCAGACTCGACAAGCACCACCAGCAAACCGCCGATATACGACTGACCTACCGATTGGAAAGGCATTGCCAGCAATTTGTTCAGCAGGTCGTTGAAGTTGTTTGCAATGGGGTTGATGTCTATGGCAACGGCAACAAGGGAAACAAGACAAATACAAGTCGCTCCCGGCAAAATAGCACGTATGCCGCGCTCGAATGAAGAAACCGACTCGGCATGGTTGCCGTTGTACAGTTTGTACAAAAACATAAACAGCGTGGTAATGCCGCACGCCACTATCATTGCCTGGAAGATGTTGGCACTGTCTGTGTAGCGCATTACGTCAGCTGCGTCGACAAGCACCGTCGGACCGAGAAACGCGAAGTAACACGCGGAGGAATTTAATACGGCGTACATGCGGATGTCGTTGTGATCGGTTGAAAGCGCAGCCAGACAGTAAGAAAGCGACAACACAAGATACACCGCCGCAAAGCCGTAGGTCGCACTGTAAATTACGCCGAGAAATTTGTCGATAAAGCCGCTTGCGAAATTTTTGATAAAATACCGCACGGCTTCTACCGGGAAATTTTGTAACGCAACGGCTGACGCGCCTATTACAAAAACAGGTATCAGAAAGATGAACGCTCGCCTTATTGCACCGAGTATGGGCGACTTTTTACTTTCCTTGCTTCCGCCGATAATCTTGTCGAATAAATTTGTAAAACTGTTTGTCATAAAAAGTTGCAAAACAATTAGGAGGACAGAATTTTGTCCGAAGTTTGCCCGCAAAACCCGAATAAATTACACAAGAGTTTGCTATATATACATGCCTATTTTAGCATATATATTTTTTTTATTCAAGTTTATTCCGGCAAGTATAAATAGAAAAACACATGTAAAAGTAAAAAAAAGTTGACGCAAATGGTTTTTATGTTGCAAAACAAAAAAAACGACTGACAATATTGTCAATCGTTTTGGTGGGGAGAAATGGATTCGTCCGTCCGCGCCTTTCGGCGGTAAGCGTAGAGCATCGGAGCGCTACGTCATTTCGCACTACGGCTTTCAACACGACGCTAAGCGATGAGACTCAAAGAAGCAAAAGAAAAAGATATGACACAACGGTCATATCTTTTCATTTGCGACCGTAAAGGCGAATCGCTGCCTGGTGGGGAGAGATGGATTCGAACCATCGAA
>DPQS01000021.1:5096-5298 GCA_003537755.1 Clostridiales bacterium
ATTTACAGTCTGTTCCCTTTGGCCGCTCGGGAATCTCCCCATATTTTGGAGCTGGTGAACGGAATCGAACCATCAACCTATTGATTACAAATCAATTGCTCTGCCTATTGAGCTACACCAGCATTGTTTGCGTCGAAAACCGCACCTTAAAAAGAAAAAAGCCCCAATGAATGGTGCTTCGGGGCGGAATCGAACCACCGAC
>DPQS01000008.1:0-4691 GCA_003537755.1 Clostridiales bacterium
CAATCGCGAAACTACCAGAAACGTCTTGACGACGATACCGTGGTTACGCGTACAGCCTACGAAGTGTCTGTCGGCAAAATTTCCCTTGCCGACGACAGTGCCGTATCGGCAACGGAAACAAGCGAAAGCGACGTTGCCGACGGTGTAACCGAAGTCGGCGAATTGCACGCCGGAATTCAAATTTTATAATACGTATTGATTTTTTTATTATATTTCAACAAGAAAGACTGTCCCGATGGCGGGGCAGTCTTTGAAAAGTTTTGATTTTATTTTGTTTTTTAACGTATGATTTTAATTAGACATCACCGATTATTGTGCTTACGGTAATTATGTTTCATGTCGATTACGCTTACGTCGACTTTTTCTTTTTGATTTTGAACACGACAAGCAGCAATATGCCCAGGATAATCGCACCGCCGAGGAAACTTAAACCGGCAATGGTGTTGGCTGTAATGCTGTTTACGTTAATCAGTCTGTTTGCGTCGATCCAGCCGTAATCCACGGCGTTGTCCTTGTGCAGAATGCAAATCATTGCCGCCCTGCCGTCTTCGGATTTTTCCACCAAAAATACTCTGTCGCCGCTGTACAATTTCACAATTCCGTTTGCGTTGTACAACTCTGCGCCCTGTGTCATGTCGGCTGTCGCGTACACCGTAACGGCTTCAAACAACGTCGCGTTTATCTTGAGGTTGGACTTTTCTACTTCCAGCCCTATCGTGCTTTTCGGGTCTACGCTGAAGTGTCCGAGGTCGTCCTGCTTGACAAAGCCCTTGCGCGTGGTGCCTTCGTCGTCAAAGGAAATGTAGTACCAGGTTACAACGCCTTCGTCGGTGGTTTGCTTGAAAGTCTGCAACAAATCTACTTCCGTCATGTCATTTGCCGATTGCGTGTAGGTGAAGCTATCCGCTTCGCCGAAGGGAAGTGCGTACACGTACACGTTGCTTAGCGTGCTGAGTTTCGCCTTAAGGCTTACGGTGTCGTTTACTTTGCTGCTTATTACCGCGATTTTTTCGTCGGTGCCCGGCGTTGCTTCGGCTGATGACTTCTTTACCCAGCCGAACTTGTTGCCTATAAGTACGTAGTAGTAGGGGCAACTTGTACTTCCGTCGTAGTCCAGCACAATGAACGTGCCGTCGAATTTGTCCTCAACCTTGGCAATGCTTGTCGCGGTGTCGGTGGTGCGGTAGACGATGTTTGTCGGGTAGCCTTTGCTGCGTGCAAGGGTGTATGCCGTAAACTTGGTCTGGTCTGTCGGGAAACTTTGCGAAACGGTGTCGCTACCCACGTGTATGTCGGTGCGTTTGAAGTTTTCCGTAGTGGTCTTGACGTATACGCGTACCTGCTTGTTGCTGTCCAATACAAAAACGGTGGACGTAACTGCGGCAATGTCAAGCACGGTCAGGTCGTCGTTGCCGTTCAGTGTGGCAAAGTTTGCCTTGTCGCTGCCAACGCCTTGCAGAAACTCGATGTCTGTCTTGTTGTACAGCGCAGGGTATGTCGCGCCGCCCTCTTCCACCGTAAAGGAAAATCCGTTTGTCGGGGTAAGGGTGACGTTTGCCGTGTAGCCTGTGTCAAGGTAGCCGCTTGCGCATTCGATACGGCTGCATTTGTCGGCTGCGATGAAGTACACGTAACCGCTGCTGAAAAACAACGATTTGGTATTTGTAAGGTTTGGCACTGCGGGACGCCAGATGGAACCGGTGGTGATGTACACTGTCAGACTGTCGTTAAACAGCAGATATACGGTGGGCGAGCCGAGGTGCAGACCTACGCATACGTCCACAAGCTGTTTGCCGCCGAGAGTGGCGTCGGTGATGTGGGTAAATGTTTGCGTGTTTTCGCTAAGCGAGCCGTCGGCTGCCACGTCGTAAAGTACCGCTTCACTTTCGTAAATTACGTACAACGTGCCTATCGTGCCGTCGTTTTCGGTAATTTTGATGTCGCTGCCTGACAAACCTACGATGCGTTTGCCTGTTGTCAACACCGTGGTGTCTTTGGTCGGTTGACCGTTTGCGGCAATTTCAAAGCGCATTACTACGCCCTGACTGCCGTCAACGTTGTCGGCAATGTACAGGTAATTGCCGACTGTGGCAACAGCCGTCGGGTCAATGAGATATATGTCGTGGCTCTCCGTCGTTTCGGCGTTGGCAACCGTTGCAGAGCCTGCCGTAACCGTCGCAAAGGACAGGCACAGGCATACAACCGCTACCAGCACGGCACATATATAAAGTTTGTTTCTGATTGTTTTCATCTCGGGTGTATCTTTCCTTGTGTGGCGGGCCAGGTATGTATGCGTTTATTCTTGCAACGCGCATGATTTTGCGGCAGGTATCGCAAGCCCGATATTTTGGTCGGCAAACGTTTGTTTGTCGCCTGCAAAAAGGTGATTTTTGTTTTAGATTGCCCTTCTGAAGTACAAGGGGCATTACTCTGTTTGTATATTATATCAAATAATCTTTTATTTTTCAACAAAATAACCTACATTTGTGGCTTTTGCCGAAGATTTTTGTTTTTGCTTTTGCGTGTTGTTCAATCGGAAGGAAAATAAAAGGCGTAAAGTGTCGTTGCAACTGTTTTTGCGGCACTTTTGACAGGAATTGCGGCTTGTTTGCAAACACCCGACAATTTAATTATACGTTATATTTCGTCATCTCGACAAGGTTTTCGACAAAATCGGTGCAAACAAGTCAATAATCGCAGGTATATGCAAAAAACGCTGACAAACTGCTGTCAGCGTTGGATTGGTAGAATGTACGCATTGTTGAACGGCTCGGTGTCGGAGGCGCGGATTGCGCGGAGCGGCAACGAAAACAAAAAAAAGCAATCTTTCCGTTGTAGGTGCGGACTATTTGTGCAGGGACTACCACGAACGGAAAACAAAAAGGAAGATTATGAAAAACACTATCGATTTCGACTTGTTTGTATTGCGCCTGCCGGAGGCAATCGGCATGTGCAGAAAGGCTTATCTCAATGTTGCAAAAAGACTTGCGCTGACGGCGTTTCTGGCAGGGGACGGTCACGGTGAAACTGCGGTGCAGTTCGAGCAGATCGGCGAATACCTGTGCAAAAGCGATTTGTGCGGACAGTTTATTTCCCGTGTGGCGGCGGCGATAAACGTCTTGCCCGTGAAGCATGCCGCGCTTATCAAAAGCGTTTACGTCAGACGGACCAGCCCGTCGGCAATTGCCGAAAAGTACGGCGTATCGACGTCAACCGTTTACCGCAAACTGCGCGTCGCACGTAAAAATTTCGTAAACGCGCTTACGGCAAACGGTGTTACGAAACAGTGGTTAGTGGACAACTTCGGCGAGATACCGCTTGTGACAAAGGTCAAGGAAGTAAACGGTGTAAAGACCGTTACGTTCCTGCCCGATTTGTCACTGCTTGGGCTGAAAAGTGCGCTTAAAAAGTAGTCGAGGCTTATTCTGCCTACACCGATAGTATTGAAAATGTGTTTTTTCGTCCTTTCGCGCGGACGTTTGTCCGATGTACATATTGCGTTTGTCGAAGTGCCGTCGGTTTTGTCGTTGTTGTCACGAAATTTGCGTTACGTATTGTAAATTTTGCGAAAAAAGCGGCGGAATTTACACTAAATATTTTTGTCGAAAACGTCGTTTGCCCCCTTATGTCTGACGTTGCCCGGCAATATCACGGCAAGCGCAAGACCAAGCGCAAACAGAACCACGAATACGATGAGAATTATTTCCGCGCCGGATGTCGCAGGCGTTACCGTAGGCTCCCGGTCGGCAGGCTCGCTCGGGTCGGGATTGACCACGGGCTTGGCGTCTTCGAGCGGCGTCGGATGCGGTGCGACGTTCGGCGACGTAACCTGACTTGTGCGCACATAGCCGAACTTGCCGCCACAGTAGACGTAGTACCAGGTTTCGCCGTAGGAAATTATCTCGCCGTAAAAGGAAAGTCGTTGCGTGTTCGGCGCGACAAGAAGTGTGTCGGATGACGGTACGGGTGACATCATTATTGCCGCGCTGTCGGCACAGACGGTAAGCGTTTCCGTAGGATAGTAAGGCGTAAGCGGTGCCGATTTGACGTTTTTGACCTGGCTTGCCCACACGTAACCGACGATTGCTGGAAAGTAGGCGTTGTCGCCCATAATGCTTACAAGCAGCATTTCCGATTCCCTCGACACAACGCGCAGGTAGTAACTTTTTTGCAGAATGCACAGCACTTTGGACGAGTAGTTGTTGGCGTACAGAAATACGCCTTCTTCCGTGACGCGAACCCACTCATACACTTCGTCGGCGTTTGCCGTAAGCGTCGCTGCCTGCGGAAGCAGGCAATACGCCAAGGCGAGCATACATATTAAAATCAGCGCCGCTTTGCGCATACCGCAACCTCCTTGTGCATAGTGGGGCTATGCCCGTATCGGATAAATACTACCTCATATTTGCGCACGTATTTTGACGTGTTGTGTCTTTTTGTGAAAAATTTTGGGGTAAGGCACAAAGAAGGCGGACAAAAGGAAAATTTTATGCAGGTTTTGCTGGACAGAATCAAAAAAATCGAAGCCGAACAAAAACGCCGCGCGGACAGTAAGCTTTCGCGTTACAACCGTGACAAAGTACACGAAAAACAGATGGCTTTTCACAGGTGCATGAAGCGCAACAGGTGGGTGTTCGGCGGCAATCGCAGCGGCAAGACGGAATGCGGCGCGGTGGAAACGGTGTGGCTGG
>DPQS01000008.1:4856-5682 GCA_003537755.1 Clostridiales bacterium
GTGTGGCTGGCGCGCGGAATACACCCGTTCCGCCAAAACAAGCCGAATGTCGATTGCTGGGTTGTGTCGGTTTCGCGCGAAGTACAACGGGAAGTTGCGCAGAAAAAGGTGCTGGGCTACATCGACAAGAGTTGGATTGACAAAGTGGTTATGGTCAGCGGCAGCCGCCAAAGCCCCGAGTACGGCGTGATCGATTACATAGTGCTTAAAAACGTGTTTGGCGGCACAAGTACAATCGGTTTCAAAAGTTGTGAGGCAGGACGGGAAAAATTTCAGGGCGCAAGCCTCGACTTCGTGTGGTTTGACGAAGAACCGCCGCAAGACATCTACGAAGAGTGCCGCATGCGCGTGATGGACAAATGTGGACACGTGTTCGGCACGATGACGCCACTTAAGGGGCTTACGTGGGTGTACGACGAAATCTATCTCAACTCGCACGGCAGCGACGAGGTGTGGTGCGAGTTTATGGAATGGGCGGACAATCCGTATCTGTCGCCTGCCGAGGTGGAAACCATGAGCGAAACGTTGCCGTCGGACAGCCTGGACAACCGTCGCTACGGCAGGTTTGTCGCTTCGGGCGGGCTGGTCTATCCCGAGTTTGATCCGACGGTGCATGTAATCGAGCCCTTTACGCCGCCCGTCGAGTGGCAGGATAAGTTGAGTATCGACCCGGGACTTAACAATCCGCTGTCCTGCCACTGGTACTGCCGCGACTTTGACGGCAACGTGTACGTCGTTGCGGAACACTACGAAGCTAAACGCGACGTTGCCTACCACGCCGAACGGATACGGCGGATTTCCGAAGGACTCAACTGGCAAAGCGGTC
>DPQS01000008.1:5817-11525 GCA_003537755.1 Clostridiales bacterium
AGGACTCAACTGGCAAAGCGGTCGCTTCGGCGGAATATCCGCGCTGATGGACTCGGCGGCAAATCAACGCACGCTAAACGGACAAAAAAGCGTTGCCGAACTGTTTGCCGCTGAAGGCATAGACGTAAACACACGCGTAAACAAGGACGTGTACACCGGCATCAACAAGGTAAAAGCCATGTTGAAGCCGCTTCGCGGAAAGCCGAAGCTGTACATTTTCAGCAGTTGCGTAAACATGATTCGGGAAATAAAGGGGTATTTCTGGGGCGAAAACGACAGCCCGATTAAAAAGGATGACCACGCCATGGACGAACTGCGGTACTACGTCTGTTCTGTCGTGGACGAGCCTCGCAAAGCGGAACAAACGGCGGTGCAACGCGACAAGGAACGTCTTGCGCGGAAACTGAAACGACGTCTGCCGATACGCGACGACATAAGGAATTGTTGACAATGAACAAACCGATTGACTACAAACAAAAATTGACGAGGCTGCTTCTTCGACGTGCGCAAGGTTACCCCTACACGGAAAAGACCGACGAGTACGCCGTGGTGGACGGCGAAGTTACGCTGACCAGACGCAAGGTTGTCACCAAGCGAGTGCAACCGGATGCAGACGCGCTGAAAATGCTGATTGACCTTGACGGCGCGACGGACATCACGCAGATGACCGACGAGGAATTGCAAAGCGAAAAATTGCGGCTTATCGCGCTTCTGAAACAGTGCGAGGACGAGTGCGACACCGCGAAAAACAGCGAACACGGCGAAAAAACGGACGGAACGGAAAACAAAATTACGGCGGTTGCCGGAAAGGAGGAAACATGATATCTCAAATCAACACCAAGGTAAGTTGCGACATGCCCGATTGCCGAAACAAGGCGACGTATGCCGTGCCGCTTAAAGGCAGGGGCGCGGCGTTGTACCTTTGCGCGGAATGCGTGGACGCGCTGTGCAACACTCTCAACAGTGTGCGCGTGCCTAAAAGTCCGAAAAACCAAATCAAAAAGATGCTTGACAGCAAAAAGAATTGACAGACGTTAACGACAAAAAGGAGGAAAAATGAGCAGTAAACAATCGACGGAACGCTACGCCGAGGATGTCGTGAAAGAAATAAAAGCCGACTTCCTGGCGCGGCAACGTATGCGCCGCCCGTACGAACTGGGGTGGCAACTGAACATGAATTTCGTAATGGGCAACCAGTATTGTCAGGTGGGACCGCGAGGTAGTATCGAACAGGAAGACAAGTACTTCTTCTGGCAGGAAAAGCAGGTGTTCAACCACATTGCGCCCATTGTGGAAACAAGGCTTTGCCGTCTGAGCCGTGTTCGTCCGCGTCCCATTGCGCGCCCGTTCAGTAGCAGTGACTGTGACGTAAACAGTGCGAAAATGGCAACTAAAATACTGGACAGCGCAAGGCAAAAGACCGGATTTGAAAAGGTCGTCAGCCGCGTGACCGCATGGAGCGAAGTGTGCGGCACGGCGTTTTACAAGGTGTCGTGGGACGCGTCGGACGGCGGCGACGTGGTGGTGTCGGCGTGCAGCCCCTTTGAAATTTACCCCGACAGCAACGTTGCGCAAAGCGTGGAGGATTGCACGTCGCTTATTCACGCCAAGGTGTACCCGACAAGCGAAATTGCCAAGCGTTGGGGCGTTGACGTAAAGGGCGAAACCTTTAAGGTGTTCAACATCGACAGCACGTCGGCGATCGGGGGCCTTGGGTACAACTCTACCGTGCCCAGCGTTACGCAGGAAACAAAGCAGGGACAAGCCCTTGTAATCGAGCGTTACACGCGCGCGGGCAAGGACAACCCCGAAGGCAAACTGCAGATTGTAGTCGGTGACAAACTGGTGTACGACGGAGCGTTGCCCTATGTGACCGGCGACGGCGGCAAGCGCGGCTTCCCGTTTGTGCGACAGATTTCTGCCGAGCAGGTGGGGTGCTTCTGGGGCGCGAGTATCGTGGACAGACTGATACCCGTTCAACGCGCCTACAACGCCGTCAAAAACCGCAAACACGAATTTCTGAATCGCCTTGCGATGGGAGTGCTTATGGTAGAGGACGGCAGCGTGGACACCGACAACCTGGAGGAAGAAGGCTTGTCGCCCGGGAAAATACTTGTGTATCGTCAGGGCTCGGTAAAGCCGCAACTTATGGAAAGCGGCAGTGTGCCGAGCGACTTCGGCGACGAAGAGGACAGGTTGCTTGACGAATTTGCCACGGTGTCGGGTGTGTCGGAATTTGCGCGCACCGGCACGACGCCTGCCAACACTACAAGCGGCGTGGCGTTGCAACTTATTGCCGAGCAGGACGACATACGCCTGGCAAGCAGCATCGACAGCGTAAAGACAAGCATAAAGACGGTGGCGAAGTTTATCCTGCGGCTGTACAAACAGTTTGTGTCCTACGCACGACTGACCCGTTACACCGACGGACAAAACAACGCCGAAGTGTTTTACTTTTCGGGGTGCGACATCGGCAGCGACGACGTGGTGTTTGAAACGGAAAACGAACTTACCGACACCCCTGCGACGCGCCGCACTATGTTGTTCGATTTGCTTAACGCAGGCATACTTAGCGACGCCGACGGCAAACTGAGCGTGGCAAGCAAAGCCAAGGTGCTGTCGCTGATGGGCTTCGGCAACTGGGAAAACGCGCAGGACATCGCGCAACTGCACATAGCGCGTGCCGACAAGGAAAACGTGGACATCGACCACGCTGAAATACTGGAAGTGGACGACCACGAAATACACATCGAACAGCACACTCGTTTCGTGATTGCCAACACGACGGAAAACTTCGACGAGGCGTATCGTGAAAAGGTGCTTGCACATATCCGTGCGCACAAAGCAGCACTTAAGGCTGCACAAAGTGACAATAAGGTGGATTAAACTATGGAATTCGGCAAATTCAACTCGCTGGAAGATCTTGTGAAAGGCTACAATGCCCTTGAACAGGCATTTACGCAAAAGTGTCAGCAAGTGAAGGAACTTCAAAACAATATCAACAACAACAGCGCGGCGACGTCACCCGAAACGGGTACAAACGAAGCCGCGCCGAACAACGGCGGTACAAACGGAAACGCGTCACCGAACGGGCAGAATTACGCTGCGACGGCAGCGGAAAATGTTTGCGACGGTACAAACGCGGATACGTCACCGACGGCATACGGCGCACAAAGCGCGACGATTGGCACGGTCCCCGACAAAGGCCCAACCGCACCCGAAGTCGACAATCGCACGCAGGACAAATCGACGGAATTGTTGTCGCAACTAAGGCAAATTCTGACAGACAACCCCGAGTTGCTGGCGGGACTTGCCCCGAAGCAGTCGATTGCGCCACCCTCCGTGATAAGCGGAGGAGGCAACGTGTCTATGGCTTTGCCTTCTCGGCCAAAGACGCTGAAGGAAGCATCCGAGATGGCACAAAAACTGTTTGAGTAGCGCACGGAAGTAAATTCCGTATGCCTCGTTGCGTAAAAATCGGTCGGTCATTTTTGCATACGTATCGTAAAATTTACGACAAAATCTGCAAAAAACTGCGACAAACGCCGTGTTGGCGAAACAAAGTCGCAACGGCGCATGCGTCTGCCCGAACACAAACTTATTACAAGGAGAACAACACAATGATTACTATCGACAGTGCGGACAAAGCGTTGAAATCTTACTACCTTGACGTTGTGTCCAATTCACTCAACACAAAAATCAACCCTTTGCTTGCCAAATTTGAACAGACTTCAGCCGACGTGTGGGGCAAGGAAGTCCGCAAGGTTGTCAGCAACGGTATCAACGGCGGCTTCGGTGCCGGTACCGAAACGGGCGATCTGCCTGCGGCAAGCAAACACAATTACCAGCAAATGGTGCTTACCCTCAAAAACCTGTACGGCACAATCGAAGTGACGGACAAGGCGGTACGTGCGGCAGCGGGCAACAGCGGCGCATTTCTCAGCCTTCTGGAAAACGAAATGGAAAACCTTATCCGCTCGGCAAAACTCAACTTCGGTCGTATGCTTTTCGGGGACGGTAAGGGTATCCTCGGAAACGTGTCGGCAGTATCCGGTAACGTGCTTACCCTTGACAGTGTAAAGGGTATCTTCGAAGGCATGATCGTTGACGTAGTTTCCGACGACAGCGATTCCGTAGTGGTGGGCGGTCGTCGCGTAGGCAGCGTTGACCGTACCAACAAGAAAATCGTACTTGAAGGCGCGGTGATTGCCACGAACACGATTGCCGAAGGCAACTACGTCACGGTGCAGGGCAGTTACGAAAACGAACTTACCGGTCTTGGCGCGATTTTCGGCAGTGACAGCACTCTGTACGGAATCGACCGCGACACTCACAAGTGGCTGAAACCTTACACAAAGACTTCGACTACCATCACCGACGCGGTAATTCAGGGCGTCATAGACACCGTAGAGGAAAACAGCGGCTACTATGCCGACATGCTGGTGTGCTCGGCAGGGGTCAAGCGCGCTTACATCGACTACCTTGTCACCAACCGCACCAATGTGGAGTACATGCAGCTCGATGACGGCACGCAGGCAATTTCCTACCAAGGTATCCCGATGGTAAGCGACCGTTTCTGCCCGTCCAAGACAATGTACGCTTTGCACACGCCCTCTTTCCGCATTTACCAACTGTGCGACTGGCGTTGGCTGGAAGGCGACGACGGCAAGGTGCTTAAGCAAATCGGCGGTAAGCCCGTGTACAACGCAACGCTTGTCAAGTACGCAGACATTTTGTGCGAACGCCCCAACGCTCAAGGCTCCGTTACCAACATTACCGAAGCGTAATTTATCGGCGGCGGCGACATTTTTCGCCGTCGCCCTTTTTGAAAAATGGACAATTTAATTGAACTGACAGACGATCTGTTTGACATATGCAGCAGGCTTAAATCGGTAAATAGTGACTACTTTGTGGTGTACAACGTGACAAAAAAGCGTTTTGAAGTGCACAATAAGTCGCTTAGTAAGCAATCGCTTGCGTTCGTGGTGCCATTTGACGAACTGGACTGCCGTACCGTGGATTACGCCCTGTACACCCGTGCGGAAAACGTCGAACGTATTGTTGCCGACATCGAAAGGCACAACGCCGAAGCGGAAAAAGCCGCACTTAAAGCGGAAGCAGACAACTGCATTGGAAGGCTCGATTGTGCTGTCGAGGAGTAAACTATGAAACTTTTTCAGGCTGTAAAGCTGTGCGGCGAAATTGCCGCGCTGGACCTGAGTGAAACCTATTTTTCCGCGGAAAAGACACCGCCTGACAAGGACGTGCAACTTTTCGTGACGGCGGCAGGTTTTGTGGTGGACGAGTTGTTTGCTACGTCGGGCTACATGCTGTGTCGCACGGAAGCCGAAGCAAAAAACGGTTTTATTGCGCTGGACGACATGATTAAGGCGATTTCCGTCACCGACGAAAGCGGCAATGCCGTCACCTTTCGCTACACCGACGGCGGACTGTTGACGACGGACTGCGACAAAGTGGCTGTCATCTACGCAAAACGCCCGACGCACCCGGGCTGGCAGGACGAAGTGCCCGTACCGACGGGGATAGCAAGCGACAGAGTAGTGATTTACGGCATGCTTGCCGAGTACTTTCTTATGCGCGGCGACGTCAATCAGTCGGCTGTGTGGCGCACGAGATTCGTCGACGCGGCAACAATAGACGGCGACAAAAAATTTGCACGTAATCTTCCGCAAAGGAGGTGGCTGTGG
>DPQS01000008.1:11703-67787 GCA_003537755.1 Clostridiales bacterium
GTGGCTGTGACAAAAATTGCCCCTACCTGCGCTGTAAAAAAACTGACCGCCGAAACGGACTTTACGGCAACGGACGGCACTGGTAAAATTCTTTCCGGTAAAGTCGACTGCGTAACGCTTGAACGCGGAAGTCTTTCCGTCGGCGCGAATTACGGCGAGTGTTTGTCCGAAGTTTCCGGCATCTACGGCGTGTACGGATTCGGCAACAAAATTGCCTATGCCGCGGACGGAGGAATATTTGTTGTAAACGATGCGTCGCACGACAAGTTGTTTGCTGCCGACTTCGCGGACAAGCCTTACATTTTTGTCGCATGCGGCGAAAATGCGACGGCGTATCTGTTTGCCGACGAAAAACTGTATGTAAGCGGTAGCGGCGACATGCTTGCCGACCTTGCGGGCAGAGTAATTACCGACGCGGCGGTGTGCGGCGGACGATTGTTTTGCGCAATCGGACGAGGTTTGTTTTACGCCGACGTCGGGTCGCGTTGCTTCGGCTATGCGGAAAACGGCGACGGCGGCAAGATAAACTTTTCCTCCGACATTCAGGCACTTTGCGCGTGCGGCGACAAACTGTATGTGTTTGCGGGCGAGGTGTACGTCGTCGAAACGTCCTTCGACCACGAGTACTTTACCGTAAAACGCGTTGCGGCGGCGTTCCGCAAAGTCAATTACGCCGCTATGCTTAACAACAAAATTTATTGCTTTACCTCGGGCGGGTTGTATGCGCTGGACAAACCGTCGGTAAAATTGAAACCGACGCTTGGTAATCCTGCCGAAACGGTATGCCGACCGTGTGCGTTTGACGGTAAACTGTACTTTTGCGACTGTGACGGAACTTATGCCTACGACCCGGAAAGCGGTGCGGAAGAAGTGTCGTCGATGTCATTCACAACCCTTGCTAGCGACGGAAAAAATCTGTACGCCTGCGACGGCACACACGTGTTCAGGCGCGATAATACAGCCCTTGCGCCTGACTGGCAAAGTAAGGCTGTTGACTTCGGCATTGCAGGCAGAAAGCATCTGCGTAAACTGTCGGTAAAGGGCGTAGGCAGCATTTCCGTGACCGTTTACGGCGGTGGCAGAGAATTTACTTTGCAACTGGACGATGCCGACGGCACGACGGTGGACGCGCCTTGCTACATTGACGGCAACAGTTTTGTCGTGTATGCCAAATTCGGCGACGATTCGCGCGTGGACAAGATAAAACTTGTCGGCGTTTCGTATCAAAAAGAGGTGAACGTATGAACAATTTCGTTACAAATCGGCAATTTTTTGCTGCATGCAAACATCGGGAGGGATGCCTATGAGTATTACCGACGAACGCGCCCGGCAACTTGCCGAACTCGACCAGACCATACGCAAAAAGATTACGGCAATCGACACGAAATACAGTACGTCCTTTGTCGAGCCTGAGTTGGATTTGCCCGACAGTCTTAATCTCGTGCCGCTTACTTTTACGCCCAAAAGCGACGTACAGATTGCCGATCTTGCCCACGAACAGGCTTTGCCGAGCTACCTTGTCAAGAAGGATGCCGAAAATCTGTCTTACAGTAAGGCGCTCGACGCCAACACCGCAAGCGTAACGGAAGCAACATACGCAAACAAGTCAAACCTTGCAAAACTGCTTGCCGCCTACAACAGTGACGTGGCAACGGCTCATCGTCGTCTTGCCGACAACGGACTGCAATTCAGTAGCATTATTTATGCCGCCGAAAAGCGTTTGCTTGCCGAGTACAACAACAACGTCGACAAGGAAAACGCCGACTACGCACACAAGTGCGCCGTCCTTGCCACCGCAAAGCAAAATCTCGACGCAAGGCACACCGAACGGATTACTTATCTTGACAACCAACTTGCCGCGCGTGAAGCGGAACTTGCTACGGAAATCCGTCGGAAGCAGGAAAACGAACGTCTTGCCGTAACTAAGTACAACGCCGCCCTGGAAGAGCGCGAAGTCAAGTACCAGGCAAGTTGCGCCCGTGCAAGGGAATACGCACGCGAGGCGGAATATGACCGCGCCCTCGAAGCAAGCAAACTGTATTCCGAATTGGGCGAAACGGGCTTCAACAACCAGATGAAGGCAGAAAAGTTGGCGTGCTGCCGCTTTTACATGAACGGCCTTACAAAGGAAGAAGCACTTGCCATTGCACAGGGCAGCAGTTTCTATTCCAATGCGCTCGGCACGCACTACCAGACGTTGTTGCAGTGGATAAACGACAATTTGTCGTAACGGTAACCCGCGTTGCTGCCTTGCGTACGGTTTTCTTTCGCCGCTTAAGCCGTGGTGCGACCGAATATCTGGCGTAAAATTACAAACGGGGACTGCTGCCAAAATGTGCGGCAGTCCTTTTGGTTGTATTTTGTCCTCTTTGTTGTGTTCTGTACGTTTGCCGCAAAAACGATATTTATCTCAAATACTTGAAAAAAACTTCCGATTAGTGTATAATTAACTATATTCTTAATACGCGCAGGCAGTACTGTTGCATAGCGGCAGAGGCGGCGCGTCGGGAGCGGAGGATTATGAGGTACCAGAAGAAGTCCGCCATTGCCTATATGTTTCGTAATTTCTGGCAACTTGTGTTTATTGCGTTGCCTTTTTCGGTGTTGGTCGGAGTTTTCTGCAACTTCTCCGCCGAAGGTAAATTTGTCGCCGATTTAATCAAAGGCAAACTTGCCATGAGCGATTTCGTCGGCACGTTTGTCGGTGCGTTTACGGTAGGGCGTTTCGGCAAAAACTGGTTTCTTCCGATAATAATGCTTGTCGTGCTTGCCCTTACCGAAAGCGTGTACGTTGTCAAGATTTCACGTCATATGCGTGTGGGTGAACTCAACGTAGCTTCCCCTGCGCAGGTGTTCGGTTTGTTTCCCACAATGCTGATGTATGTGGCGGTGACATATCTCTGCGCGCAACTGCTCAGTTTCGTACCAGTGGGTGTGGTGCTGTTGCTGCGTTCGGTCAACAACGTCGTTGCGGCAGGCGTACTGTCGCTTGTGGTTACGTTTGTGTTGTCGGTTGTCGTTTCCTATGTGTTTACCGCGCTTATATGCGCGTTCCAATTCAAGTACTGCGACAACAATCCGTTCAACGTGGCTTTGTCCTGCTCGGCTCGCTACGTCAACAAGGATACTAAGTTTGTATTGGGATTCATGTTTCTGTATCCCGTGCTGCGTATGATTGTCGCTGCAGTATGCGGCTTTATCGACAACCCCGTGCTGTCAATCTTGCTGCAAACGCTGTTTATCTTGTTTTTTACCGTTTACGTTCCCTGCGTGGCCTTCGTCAAGTACTGCGACTACGTCGGACGTGAACGTCGTGACATCGGACAGGTTATGTTCGGCTGAGGCAAGCCGCCTCGGAGTTTGTTTGTTTTTCTGCGGCAAACTGCGTGCATGACTATGACCGATATTTTTGGAGGAAATTATGACGCTTGGTAAATCGTTACGATTGTCGGCATGCAACTGGAAGGTGCTTGTCAAGTCTGTAATATGTCAGGTGCTGATATACGCTTTGGTTGCGGCATTGTGCGCGACGGCTTTTGGCGGCATTATCGCCGAGGTTACCAAAGCTATCGAAAAAAGCGGTATTGTGGATTTTGTAAAGCAAACTATTGCGCACATAGCGGACGGCACGTTTGACCCTAATACCTTCAGAGACGGCGTGAAGGACATTGTGTCGTCGTTGCAGTCGGCTATCGGCGACATCAAGGGGCTGTTCGGCAGTATGGAAGTAACATACGGAGTGTTGTTGCTTGTTGTGCTTGCTTATCGCATGCTTATTGCCGTCACGGACGTTACGACGGGGTTTCAGCTTGAAGAATTTATGACCAGCAATGCCACGCGGCCGTTTTCATGGTTCTTTTTCAAAAAACAACGGCAGACGTGGGAATTTTGCGCATTGCAAATGGTGTTTACGTTGCCGCTTGACATGACTATTGTGTTCGGATGTCTGGGCTTTTATCTGCTGTTTCTTGTCACCTTCCGCTGGTGGACTATTATCCCGATTGCAATTGTCGGCGTGTTGCTGTACACCGCGCGTCTTACGCTGTTTGCCTTTTGTCTGCCCGCGGTAGTTACCGAGGGTGTGTCTGTGCGTGAAGCATTCAGAACAGGGCTGTCGACGGTGTTCCGTCGTTTCGGTCAGGTGTACGTCAAAACGTTGCTTGTAGTGGTGGTAATGCTTGCGTTCCTTACATGCAGCATAGTCTTTATTCCCGACGCTTACGGGCTGAGTTTTTTGGGCGTGTTGCCCGGCTTTGTGCTGTTTTTCGTGCTTAAAAACATCGACATGTGCGAGTACTTCGAGGCAACAAACCGTCCGTACTTCAGCAAAGTGATGGACGTCGAGGGTACCGAACGCTACATCAGAAAACACGGAAAGCCCGTGACGGAAGACTGATTACGAAAAATTTGAATATAATGACAGCCGTAAGCACGTTGCGGCTGTCGTTTTTTTTGCGATAAAACAATTAAATGGTTATTTTATTTTTTTTTCTTTTTCGAAGTTACGGATTGACGTTTTTCGAAAATATGCGGACTGCGCGCGTTGACAAACGTCAACGGAAAGATGTCGTTGTTGCATGTGTAGTAACGGTTGTGACGTGAACGTGTAAGTTGTAAAATTATTTGTGTAGTTTCGTGGAAATGTAAACACAGCCGCAATGTGCGTTGCCCGACATTCGTACAAAAACAATTTGTAAATTTTTGGCGTAAAGCAGTTGCATTTTTACAATGCTTGTTGTATAATAATCAAGCATCTGGGTGTAGCGCAGTTTGGTAGCGCACTAGACTGGGGGTCTAGGTGTCGCAGGTTCAAGTCCTGTCACTCAGACCAAGATAAAAAGTCGACATTTTTGCAGAAATAGCGAGTGTCGGCTTTTTTTGTCGTCCAAAAATGTGTTATAATGTTATTGTGAGAGAAGTTTTAGCTTATTTAAGGAGGTGGAGATTTGAACTATACTAAATTGATCAGAGAATATTGTAAGAACAACAGCGGGGCAATTTTTGATGTATCAAATTAGAGTTTGATGACGATATAGTAGATTTAGTTGCATTATTAGAGATAATAGATACCGGGTATTCAATGAAAGGCTGTGATTTTATGGCTTACAAGAAAACGGTGGATATGCTGCTAAAATCATATTCTGATAATAGCTTTGAGAAAATTGTAAAAGCAATACATTGTATAAACGGTAAAAATTTGGTATAATTGTCACGAGTTATGAAAAATCAGACGGAAAATAAAAGTGAAAAATATGGGTTGCCCCACAACAGGTGGCAAGTGTTTGCGGACCGTGTAAAAACGCACTTTGGCAAGTTTCTTCTTTGCGGAGTTATTTTGCTGATTTTTTCTTTGCCGCTTTTTGCAGTGAGGATGTACGCCGATATGTCGGTTGCCTCGTTGTATGACAAATACAAGCAAGGCTTATTTACCGCCGATGAGTACAACGGATCCATCGCAACGATAACGCTTGTGGCGTCGTCGCTCAACGTAGGCGGATTCCTGATTTTGGCTGTGGGATTGTCGGGATTGGTGCGCCAAGTGCGACAAATGGCGTGGTCGGAGCCGATAGAGTTTTGGCAAGACTTTGCCGTAGGGATTAAGCAAAACGTCGCTAAATATTTGATAGTGTTTGCCGTGTTGGGGTTACTTAACGCTTTTGACTCGGTAGTGATGCAGATACGTACCGACGTGTTGTCGTATATTCCGTTGTGCGTGTACTTATTTGTGATTTTTCCGATTGCTTTGCATATGCTTGTACAAATTGCAATCTACAACCACAAGCCGGGTGACATATTTGTTACTTCGGCGTTTGTATATGTTAAAACGTTACCGATATCTGTGTTGTTTGCCGCATTGTTTATGTCATACGGCTTGTTTGATATGATTTCTACGTTTGCCGTGCGGTACGTTTGTAAAATGCTTTACGTATTGTTTTTGCCTGTCGGTGTACTTGGTTGGTTTTTGTATGTGTGTTCCGCCTTGGACAAATATGTCAACAAACAAAGCTACCCGCAATTAGTGGACAAGGGCGTTTGGCGGCTGTAAATTTAGTTGAATTGTTAAAATAATATAACGACCGAGTCAACGTGGAAAGCCGGCACTCGGTCGTTAATTTTTGCATACGTATCGTATTATTTATTACAATTAACAGTAGTAATCCTATGTTGTAAATATTTTTGTTGTTTGAGTATACGGTTGGCGACAGGGCGGAGTTTGTGCGTCGAAAGTTTCGTTTCGGATATGTAAGCGCAGATGTTTTTCCGTAGTAAACAAGTGCGTTACTTCTTTTTGCGGCGGTAAAAAGACGGGGCATGAACGAATGTCTTACGAAAAATCTTGCCGAAGTAGTTGTAGTCGTGTATACCGACCTTATTGGCAATGTCCGTCAATGGCTCGTCGGTATTTTCGATGAGTTCCCTTGCGCCTAACATGCGTTGAGCGGTAATATATTTTTTAGGCGGTATACCGGTGGATTTAACAACGGCTGTGTAAATTTGTTTTTCCGACATGCAAAACGCTTCGCACAAGGATTCGGAGTCGAGCGGTTTGTC
This sequence comes from Clostridiales bacterium, assembly GCA_003537755.1. Taxonomy (GTDB): domain Bacteria; phylum Bacillota; class Clostridia; order Christensenellales; family CAG-314; genus Fimimonas. The sequence continues at coordinate 18,256 of DPQS01000008.1, forward strand.
CAAATTTGCTTTGATGTACGGCGCAATGGTGTTTTCAAATACGTTATGTTTGACGGTAATCAGGTTTTTATTCACTGCGTACTCGAATATGGCAAAGGTCAACTCTTTTATTGCCTCGTACTTTTGTTGGGAAAATCTCGTTGCCTTAAAGTACAAGTTGCGCATTTCCTTTTCGTTAAGTCCGTACTCGGCGCAGTACTGAGTAATCGCGGCAAGAGATTGTTTTTCCGTACGGGTATCGCGCATCGGACCGATGACTATGTATCCGTAGATTATTTTTCCCCTTTGCAACTTGATTACCATTTCTTTCATTCCGAAATGGCAAGCATAGTGCATATTGTTGTCGTCTGATTGCTTTACTTTTTGCATGGCTCCGCTGTCGGAGTTTTTGCAACGATCGGCGTAGTGGCACTTGACCATTTGGCAAAATCGATTGCAAGGTTCGGTACAAGCATAGGTGCCTTCAAAGTTTTCGTCATACAGTTGTACGGAAGCTTTTGTAAGGTACCCCAAATGCGTCAATAGCTTTTTTGTCAGTTGTAAATCGAAATTAAGCATGTTTACAGTATATCACACGCAGCGGAAAAATTCAACAAAATAACTAAATAACATAACAAAACTGCTAAATATGGCGAAAAATTACCTACTATTTGTCGGTTTTGATACTATAAACGAAATTTGACACGTGGTATAATGTTTACGTAAACGAAAAGTGTCACCGAAAGACTATTCTTAGCGGTTAAGTAACGATTTGTTTGCTTATAACTGCCCCTATCGGCAAGGTTTTGCCGAAAAGGTGACGCTTTGGTTTCCGAGGAAGAAAAAATGTCGCTAAACAAATTTGGCGCGCTTGTGTGTTGCGCAAGCAATGGCGTAATGAAACCGACAACGGTAAAAAAACTTGTCGATATATTGGAGAAAATCGGGTACAATTTACTGGAATTGTGCATAGACGATCTGTATCGAATTGACGACGAGCCGTTTTTTGGGTACATGCGTGGCGGATACACACATGACGAAATTAAGGATTTAGACGCGTATTGTCGATTGCACGGCGTGGAGTTGGTCCCATGTATACAAACGTTGTCGCATTTGGATAATTTGGTAAAACTGCCCGTGTACGCCGACATTGTCGATATTGACAACATCATGTTGGTGGACGAGCCTAAAACATACGAGCTTATCGACAAAATGTTTGCATCCATCGCCGCCGATTTTACCACACGCAACGTAAATATCGGTTTTGACGAGGCGCAACACGTGGGGCTTGGCAAGTATTTAGACAAGCACGGATACGTAGATAGGCACGAATTGTTGCTTCGTCATCTAAATAAAGTGGTGGAAATCGCCGCTAAATACGGCTTTAAGGTGCATATGTGGAGCGACATGTTTTACCGTTTGAGTAATCACGGCGAGTACAGTGTGCTTAATCCCGTGTTGCCGCAAAAGGTAATTGACGGAGTTCCCGACGTGGAGTTGTGCTACTGGGACTACTACAACACCGACGAAGCCATGTATGATGCGATGATGACATCGCACGAGCAATTTGGTAAGCCGTTGTGGTTTACGTGTGCGGCTTGGACAAGTCAGGGATTTTCCCCGCTCAACCATTACGCCATCAAAACTATCGTGCCGGCAATGAAGCAGGTGGCAAAACACGGCATCGAAAACGTGTTGGTTGCGTTGTGGGGTGACAACGGACACGATTGCAGTTACTTTTCCGCCTTGCCGGTGTTGTATGCGGCAAAACAGTATGCCGAGGGAAATTTCGACGAAGAAAGCATAAAACAAGGATTTGCCGAGACTTTCGGTCTGAGTTACGATGACTTTATGTTGCTTGACGCGCCTAATGTGACGGGGGACAATGTCGACTACTCCAAACCTTACAGTAGTTGTAAAGCTTTGTTGTTTAGCGATCCGTTTTTAGGTTGGAATGACAATGCCGTCGCAAATACTTTTTTGCCCGACTACAAACAAATTGCCTTCGAAATTAGTTTGGCAGGCCGACGCAACAAGCGGTACAAATACTTATTTGACAATATGGTTGCGTTGTGTAACGCTCTTGCTCTTAAAGCGACATTGGGGGTGGATACTCGCAAGGCATATCGTGAAAATGACCGTAAAGCACTGTCTAAACTTCAAAAGAGGTACATTAAAACGGCAAAAGCGGTGCGTAAGTTTAAGGAAACATTACAAGCCGTGTGGTTTGCCGACAACAAACCATTCGGTTGGGAAATACATGAAATACGTTTGGGCGGATTGATTTCGCGGTTAGAAAACTGTGCGGCGCGTATAAAGGACTACGTACAAGGAAAGGAAAACGCCATACAGGAATTGGACGTTGACGTGTTACCTTACGGCGCAAACAAAGTGGACTGTAACGTGTACAAAGCTCTTGTGAGCGTTTCGCAGTTGTGAGTGACGGAAAATTCGATCGGTCTTTTGAAAACAATGGAAGAAAGCGTAATATGAAAAAAGGAAGAGTAACAATACCTACCGACGAAAACTTTGTCGAAGGCACAAAAAAGATTGCCGAACTGTGGGGCGCAGACGCCGTGCGCGATTGTGACGGTACCCGACTGCCCGACAACGCAGCCGACCTTGCCGAAAAAGTGTACAACACCTATTTTATCGTTCGCGGCGACAACGAGTGGGGACGGGCGCATCCCGAGGAAGCCCATCGCACGTTCTTGTTGTCGGAGAGGGTGACGGCATTCGGTAACGAAGTGACCGTCGATCCGATGGCAGACTACTTTGCCGAGCAGATTTGCCCCGACGTAGAACAAGTGAAGCGTTGGCAGGTTTACGACCGTACAGTAGAGACGATACACACCGATTGGGTGCTTAACGACGACAATACGGTGACGATACGTAACGCAACGCCCTACCACGAGTACACGGTAACTTTTATGGCGCGTTTGATTTGGCACCCCGTACAAATATACAATTACCTTACCAACAATTGGACTTGCGAAAAGCAGTTGATGTACGATCCGTCCTATCCGTGTACGAAAGGATATATTACTAAGTTCATGCAAGACTGGTGCGACGCTCACCCCGAAACAAACGTTGTGCGTTTTACCACGTTTTTGTACCAATTTACGTTGATATTCAACAAGCAAGGCAAGGAAAAGTACGTCGATTGGTTCGGTTATACTTTGGCGGCTTCCCCTGTATTGTTAGATGAGTTTAGAGCGGAATACGGTTACGAATTGACAGCTGAAGACATTGTAGACGGCGGTTGTTACAACAATCCGTTTCGCGTGCCTACCAAAAAGTTTTTGGACTACATGGATTTTGTTTGTCGCAAAGTTACGGAAACGGTACGTAAACTTACCGACATAGTACATGCAAACGGAAAGCAAGCAATGATGTTTCTCGGCGACGATTGGATCGGCGCCGAGCCATACGGAAAATACTTTGCCGATATGAATCTCGACGCGGTTGTAGGCAGCATAGGCGGAGGAGTTACCGAACGCATGCTTGCCGAGATACCGTCGGTCAAATATCGCGAGGGGCGTTTCTTGCCGTATTTCTTTCCCGATACGTTTTTTGACGGAAACGAGGACTGTGCAGTTGCCGAACTTGACAAAAATTGGATTACGGCACGTAGAGCTATGTTGCGTTGTCCGCTGGACAGGATGGGTTTCGGCGGTTACTTGTCGCTTGCCGCCAAGTTTCCGAAATTTGTCAGTCGCGTGGTGGAGCTTTGCGATGAGTTTCGCACAATTTGCGACGCGGCAGGTAAGCAAAAACCTTTTGCCGCAATTACCGTTGCCGTACTCAATTGTTGGGGCTCTTTGCGCAGTTGGCAAAGTCACATGGTTGCGCACGAGTTGTGGTACCAACAAATATATTCCTATCAGGGCGTGTTGGAAAGTCTGTCGGGACAAGCGGTCAATGTAAAATTTATTTCTTTCGACGACGTAGTGAACGGTATCGACGAAAGTATCGATGTTATTGTCAACGTCGGTGCGGAAAATACCGCATATAGCGGCGGTAAGGAATGGGACAATCCCGTTGTGGCGGAAACAATCCGCAAATGGGTTGCCGACGGTCACGGCTTTGTCGGTATAGGCGAACCGACCGCATACCAAAAGGACGGACGTTGTTTCGTGCTTGCCGATGTATTGGGCGTAGATAAGGAAAAAGGGTTTACGCTAAGTGTCGACAAGTATAATATAGAAATTAAGCCGAGTATCATTACACAAGACGTAAAAGGCGAAATCGACTACGGCGAAGATACTAAAAACATTTATGCTCTTGACGGAACAAGCGTTGCGGATATAACTTTGTCCGACCGTTTTTCGCGCAATGTGAACATCGGAGAGGTAAAAATCGCCTCCAATGACTACGGCAAAGGGCGAGGAGTTTATATTGCGGGCTTACCGTACAGCGCACAAAACGCAAGATTGCTTTATCGAGCATTGTATTTTGCGGCGCACAAGGAAAAGGATATGTACAGAGCGTTTAGTTCCAATCCTCTTACCGAATGCACGTATTATCCCGAAAGCGGCAAATATGCAATCGTCAATAATTCCGACAGCGAGCAAACAACCGTGTTCTACGATGTCGACGGAGTAAGTAGGCAACTTGTCGTACCGTCGGCAAGTATACTGTGGCTGTAATTCGTAAGAAGTATATGTTGCAGTTTACGCTATTTAACAAGCGAAAGTGACACAAATGAGGGTACAAGTAGTATCCTGTTCCTATTAGGTAAACGGGGAGGTTTTTCAATTGAAATTTAATAATGTCGACAACCCGAAACGCAAAAAGATTTTTCGCAGACGATTTTTCATCTTCTGCTTTTTGGCGTTTCCGGTGATTAACTTCCTTATCTTTTACGTGTACGTCAACTTCGACGCGTTCTTCATGGCTTTTCAACGCCCCGTGACGGGACAAGGATTCGGCGCGACGGTGTGGAGTATGGAAAACTTCAAAACGATATTTCGCCTGCTGAGTTTTTCCGAAGACGGCATATTGTGGCAAGCGTTTCTCAATACGGTGTTGTTCTTCCTCGCCGGTATGTTGGTGGGGCTTCCGTTGTCCATATTGATGAGTTACTTTATCTACAAAAAGATACAAGGTTACAAACTGTTTCGATTTGTCACGTATCTACCCAACATTATTACCAGTTCGGCATTGGTAATATTGTTCAAAAACGCCGTCGGTCCCGGTGGTCCGATAGATGCGATCATCACCCAAGCGGGTGGCGAATACATTGATCCGTTGACGGTAAACGAAACGGCGATTTGGATGATAATCTTCTACTCTGTCAGCTTTGGATTCGGCACAAACCTGATTGTACTAAACGGCGCAATGAGCGGCATCAACAAGGAAATGTTGGAGGCTGCCGAAATAGATGGTTGCAATTGGTTTAAGGAATTGATTTATATCATTATTCCTTCGGTATGGCCGACAATCAGTACGATAGTGGTACTTGCAACGGCAGGATTTCTCGGAGCGACGGGACCTATACTTGCCTTTACCAAGGGTACAAACGGCACAATGACTTTGGCTTTTTACATTTACCAACTTGTCAGCGGCGCAGGTACGGGACAACAGGACGTGTATCTTGCTTCGGCTGTCGGAGTAATCATGACGGTGATTTCCTTCCCGTTGGCATTACTTGTACGTAAGCTGGTGTACGGAAAGGAGGAGGCGTAGTATGATTAACGCAAATCTGACTCTTTCAAAAAGAAAAAAGTCCGTGTCACGTAACGTCGTATTTACAATAGCTTTTGTACTGTTGCTGTTGTACACGCTGTACGTATTGTTTTTCTTCGTTTTTGCGTTTGTGTGCGCAACTAAAACGGACAACAGTCGGTACACGCAGGACAAAATAAACGACAGACTGTTTAGTTTCGACGGTGGATTTAATCTAAAAAATTTCATTACGGCGTTTGACCAGTTGGAAACGGTCGTGCAAGACTGTTCCTTCGGCAATATGTTGTGGAATTCCGTTTGGCGTACCGTCACAAGCTCGGTGCTGTCCATTATGGCAAGTAGCATGGTGTGCTACATTTTGGTGTTTTACCGAAGCAAAATGACAAAGTTCGTTTACAACCTCGGTTTGTTTGTGTCGGTTTTACCTGTGTACGGTTCGGCAGGCTCGTCCTACCGATTGTTGTACAACTTGGGACTAATCAACAATCCGCTAAACATGTTTTTGAGTGTTACGCTGTACGGCGGTTACTTCTTTTACATGTACGCGTTTTTCAAATCGCTCAGTTGGGAGTACGCCGAGGCTGCATTCGTAGACGGTGCAGGGCACTTTGCGGTGTTTTTCAAAATCATGTTTCCAATGGCGCTTCCGAGCGTGTCGGCGTTGTTTATCATGTCATTTATCGCCGGCTGGAACGATTACGAAAGTACCTTGCTACATATGAACAAGTACCCGAATCTTGCCTACGGCGTGTACGCATTCAGCGAAAACCAAAAATACGTGGCAAATATGCCGGGATTGTTCGCAGGTGTGTTGATTACGCTGATACCCGTGTTGATACTGTTTTTCATATTCCAAAATACGATTATGGAAAAGGTGCATTTAGGCGGATTGAAAGGATAGACTGTAACTAAAAATCGCATACGTATCAAAAAAATTGTAACAAAAACAAAGTATTTTTGCTCTTTGGGAGGACTTATTATGAAGAAGATCGTAGCAATAACGGCGTTGTTGCTTGTGGCGGTACTCGCTCTCGGTTCATTTGCCGCATGTGACCAAAAACCCGACGAAAACACTCTTACTATCGAAGCGGTCAATCTCGGTTTCGGCTTGGATTGGTTGTATGCATTAGGGAATGCTTACTCTGCCAAGCATCCGGAGATTAAAGTAGACATCCAGCCCTTTGTGGGACAAGTCGGCAACGACACGATTAACGGTCACAGCGAGGCGACGGCGGGTTACACCGATATTTTCGTGTTTCGTCCTACAAATTACCATTTCAACGCTTACCAAGGTGCGGTCAATACGTCCAAGGGTAAAATCGATTGTCTTTACGCCGATCTTACCGACATTTACACTTCCCCGTACGAAGACGGCTCTACAATGAAAAGTAAAATGGATGCCAAGGTGGCGAAGTTCCTCCAAGTAAACGGCAAGTACTACGGCGTAAACTGGGTGGATGACTTTATGGGTATTGTTCGCAACAAAGACGCTTGGACGAAACTCGGTTTGACGGACAATGACATTCCCGTGACTACCGACGAGATGTTTTCGTTGTGTGACAAAATTCTTGCCAAAAACCAAGGTATAGCTCCCTTTATTTACAGCAAAACGGAGGAGTACTACACATCGATTTGGGACATTTGGATGGCTCAATACGAGGGTGAGGAGAAAATGGGCTATTTTATTCGCGGTCTCAATCCAATGGGTGAAGCCGACGAAAATTTGTACAGTTTTACAGGTCAAAAAATCGCGTTGGATATGGTAAATAGACTACTTGAAAAAAACAACAAAAAGTACAAATACCAACACGAAAACAGCGATTCTCTGACATTCACCGACATGCAAAGTTATTTCCTCGAAGGGCAAGCGGCGCTGTGCGTCAACGGCAGTTGGTTGGAAATAGAAATGAACAAGAGTTTGGCCGGCAAGAAAAACTACAACATAGATTACATCCGTATGCCTGTCGTCAGCGATTTGATTAAGATCCCCGTTGTCAAAGACGGCGGCGTCAATACCGACGAAAAACTTGCCGAAGTAATCCGCTACGTCGACGCTACGGACAGCGGTGACCAATCGGCAGTTAAGCCCGAAGGCGTAAGCGAGGAAGCTATTGCTCGTGTACGTGAGGCAAGACATTTTTCCTACACGCGCGGCGGAACCGATCACACGATGGTTGTTGCCGGCTGGTCGGAAAAAATCGCTTCGGCAAAAGATTTTATCAAATTTATGTATTCCGACGAAGGAATGAAGGTGTACTACAATGCACAGGGCGGCATGACTTTGCCCGCCAAACTTACAAGTGGCAATTACGACGCATTGCAACTTAGTACATTTACGCAATCGGTAGTGGACGCCATGAAATCGGCGTACTACTCCGAATTGTGCTTTGCAAAATCCGCCAAAGTTTATTGTTTGGGCGGTGTAAGTTTCAACTTTACCAACGGCAGCGGTAATTTCGTCAACGAAATGCTTGCGGGTAAGACCCCCGATACGATCATCAACGCTAACAAAACATATCTCAAACAAAACTGGACGACGATTGCCAACAAGTGTAAGTAAGGCATACGTAAGCGAGGCGTGCCGCGGCAGGGCGTTTCAACAGTGAGGATTTATCAATGAAAAATAAAGTTTTTGCCATTTTGGCGGTAGTTGTATTATGCTTGGGCGCGCTTTGCGCATGCGTGCCGAAGGACGACCGAGTACCGTACGAAGTGTGGAGTACTTACAACACCGTGAAAGTAATCGGGCAAACTTACAAAAACGACACTTATGACAAACTTTCGCCTAATTTAAGCGTGCAAATGATGCGTGGTGAGTACGAGGGCGCGCAACTGATTGTCACGTTCAACAAGGGAAGTGGCAAGGTTACGCTGACCAAGGGCGAATTATCCGACGAAAAAGGCAATAAAATCCCCGACGAAGCAGTGTCGGTGTACAGACAGATGTACACGCAAATCGACCGCAACTACAACGGAGGAACAACCTTTGTCGCGGGAGATAAAATCCCCGATATGCTTTTACCGGAGGAAACCGCGGTTACTTACGGCAAGGACGGCTACACAGCGGACACAAACCAAGCGTTTACGGTGGAAATTTGCTCGGACAATCTCGCAAGCGGTGTGTACAGCGGCAACTTTGTACTGACGGTGGACGGCGAACAAACGCTTGTACCCGTTTCCGTTACGGTGTGGGACATCAAACTTGACGGCAAAAGCGAATTTATGTCGAGTTTCCTCATCTACCGCGAATATATGGCTTACGGCGAGTACCGCAACGACAAGCAAATTACCGACAATTACGTGGAGTTTTTGACGAGATACAACGTGGATAGTTACGTCGTGCGTGACAACCACGAAGCCGAGCGTTTTAGCGAAAGCCTACAAAATTACGTCGACAACAAACGGGTAACGAGCATTGTAATTCCCGTGGATTTTCAACTGAATTACGTTGCAAGCAAGGGAAATGTGCAGTTTGACGAAGCATTGAGATATATTACCGAACTTGCCTTGGCAAGTACCGACGACAATTGTCTTGTCGAACACGCCTATTTTTACCCGTCAACCTACGACGAGGCGGACATTTTCCCCGAGCGCGTTGCTAAATCAAAAGAGTTTTTCGCCGAAGGCGGATTGTATTTTCAAACTCTCGACGCGGCAGTGGAAATGCTTCAAAACAACGAAACTTACATGCAAAAGTCGGAGACTCTGCGTGTTCGCGTCGAACAAGCGATACGCAATATACCTGCAGTGTTTACCAATGTAAAATACGTTGCCGAGTGGGTGTCCGACTTAACCGACGCAACCTTTTGCCCTTACGTGAGTGTATTTGACAATTACGCTACGCTACAACGCTACCAGGATCAATCGGCAGGCGTCAACGGCAATTTGTGGACATACACTTGCAACGCCACAAACTATCCCTATCCTACCTTGGATATCGACGACGTAACACTCGGTATACGCGTAAACGGTTGGTTTAACAAAGCCTACGGTATCAACGGATATTTGTATTGGTCGGTAAACAAGTATCACTCCAACTTTGAAGATCGTCCCAATGCGCATGTCAATCCATACGACGACGCCTATCGAGGCGGACATAGTAACGGTGACGGTTGGTTGTTGTACCCGGGCACATATTACGACAGCGAATATCCATTTGCCACACTTCGCTTGACGGCTTACCGTGACGGTGTAGATGACTACAATATGCTGACCGTTTACCAACGTAAGATAGACCGACTTGCTCAGAAATACGGAGTGGATGTCAATTTTTCTGACTACGTAAACGACCTTTACGACGGCTTGTTTAAAGGTACGGTGGTGTACGAAAATGCAGACAAATTACTGTACGACGCTCGCGAGACGCTGGCGCAACGTATACTTGCGCTTAACAACTCCGACAACTTGCTTGTTTCGAGTATTCGGCAAGACGACAAAACAACGATGAACGTTTATTCTACGGCAACTAACGTCAAGATTGACGGTAAAAATGTCGTTGGTACCGCTTGCGGCGAAGGTTACTTGTACACCGCAAGTTGCGGAAAGGAAAAGCATACGTTTGAAATTGACACGGGTGTACGCAAAGTAAACTACGACGTGGCTGCGCACGTTACGTTACTAAGTACTTCGGCAAAACTTTCCGAAGGCAGTAATTACGACAAGGCAACGAACGTATTTACGATAAAGTCGATTGACGGCGAACTGAAAGACTTGTATCGTCCGTATATAAGACTTGCTGTAGACAACGTAAAGCGCGCAACCAAAATGTACTTTAATTACGCAAACTTCTCCGATGAGGAAACGGAAATTCGCATACGTATTAAAAATTCCGACGGAACAAACGTCGAAGTAAGCACCAATTACTGCGCAGGAAACTCTTCACGAAAAGTGGAAATCACCCTTGCCGACGATATAGATTGGAGTATTGCGGCCTACGTGGAAATCAGTTTCGACAACGTTGTGTTGCATGACGGCGAGTACGTGCTTGCACCCGACCGACATATTACGCTGTCCGACCTGTGGTTGGACGTGATGTAGGAGGTGCGAAATGAACAAGAAAAATAACATTGTTTGCGCTTTAATTGTGTTGGTATTTGTCGTAACGTGCTTGACGTTTGCGGCATGCGACAAAAAAGACGACAACATTGTACCTCCTGCTCCTGCCGATCCTACTCTGATTACGAGTTTTGAAAACGTGGACGATTTATATGCTCTTACGGCAATAGAAATTGCGCCGAACGACGAGTACAAATTGGGCGTCAACTCCGACAAAAACCATGTCAGCGACGGCGAAGCAAGCCTTCGTTACACCTTTGCGTCGGGCGGCTCGCATCTGTTTTGTCAGTATATTGCCGACAGTCATTTGTCGGACTTGGACGTAACAAAGTTAAGCGCCGTTTCATTGGACTTTTTCAATACGTCGGACACGGAACAAATCGTAACTTTGTCTGTTACTACAAGCAGCGGAGCGGCATTGTTCAGCAAGCAACAAAGTCTGTCGCCCAATGCTAAAACTACCGTCGTTTACGATGAGTTGGGATCGTTTTCGTACAAGAGAAAAGCAAACGTAGCAGGATTTTCCTTCCGTTTTGATGTGGAAAGCCCTGTTACGATATATGTGGATAACATGCGCGTAACTCTCGGTGCAAGCGATGTTCCGCCGGAGGACTTCAACGCATTCACCGAAGGCATAGTAAACGTGCCGGAACAGCCCGTGACAACGGAAACTCTCGATCAAAACATTGCGTTTTTGGATGCCGTTGGCTATGCTCGACAACTTTACGACGGGCTTGTCGACAAAACCACGGCAAAAGCTGCCAACGTTCAGCTGCTCAAAAAATATGAAACATTGGCAAACGGTTATGCCGCACTGTACACGCCGCGTAACGACACCGACATTGTCGACAAATGGGAGTACGGCGTAGGGCTTACCGTCGGTACGGATGTAGACAAAGATTACGGAGCAATGTGGTCAATTGTTGTCAACGCTAAGCGCGACGGAGAACAAAGTCTCCGATTTACCGACGTAAGCGTGGACGGATTCGGCGAAGCCGTGATGTACGTATACAATCCTACGGAATACCAATTGCAATACAGTCTAAGCGGCGGATGGCAATCCTTCGGCGCCGAGCGCGGAAAGTTGTCGCAAGGCGAGTGGAACAAAATATCTTTCAACGCAAGTCTTGTCGAAAACGATACCGTCGGTTCGTTGTTTATGATTGTGTCTCGTATGGAAAACGGCGTGCGTATGCCCTTTGACGGAGTGTTCGGTTTCAGCGCAATCTACGGCGTACCTGCAAGTATTGTGGCAAAACCGATAATTGACGAAATAGCCACGTTGCCCGTTGTAGAGGAAATCGGTTTGACAAACAAAGCCGAAGTCGGTACCGTTCGCGCGCATTACGACAATTTGTCGAGATCTGCCAAGGCGGCGGTTACTAATTACAAAAAATTGTCCGAAGCGGAAAATAAAATAGCCGATATCGAGGCACAAACTCTGGACGACAAAATAAGCGTACTTGTAGCAACCGAAGTAACGCAAGCCAATGCGGCGGTTTGTTTCGACAAAACCGTCGAGTTGTACAACGAGTACCGCGCGTTAAGCAACCTTGCATACGGTAAAGTGACAAAAATAGGGGAGCTAAACACATTTAAAAAATATCTTGACGGCTATCTTCCTACGATTGTCAAGGATATGACGGACAATTTGCCGTCGGCGGATCTTGCCGACTTCCCGAAGGTTGTCGACAAGCTAAATCAAATATTGCAACTATTCGATTTGTTGGACGAAGAGGATCGACAAAACATCGACGTCGACAAATTGGCAAAGTACAAATCGATGGCTTCCGATTACGCTTTGTTGTACGATTTTACCGACGACAATCTCGGTAAGATAAGTATTACTACCGACTTCGGCAATGCTTGGCAAGGGACAATGACTACGCAAACGGACGTCGACTACGGCAATGTGCTTGTTTGCGATGTTAAAGGCGGTCATGCGGGCGATTTTTCTCGTAATGCCGAGTTCCGAGTTCGTGACACTTCCGTCAAGACGGCAAAGTACGAAAAGATAGTATTTTACGTCTACTGCCCGATTGATCAGGCGATGTTCAGGTGCTATCCGTCAAACTGGAAAAATCCTTACGACGTTAAACTGTCGGCAAATGCGTGGAACAAAATCGAAGTCGACGCGTCGTTGTTTGTCGACGGAACGCTGGACGGAATGTTTTTCCTGTTTATTTCCAAGGAGGGTACGCAACCTGTCGGAGTGTGGAAGGTTTCCGATTTCTTCGGATATGTCGACAGGGAAACTACAAACAAACTTGTCAGTGGTTTCGTCGACGTTGTAAACGCTTTACCCGAAACAGCCCAACTTACCCTTGCCGACGAAGCAATGGTAAACCAAGCAACGGAATTGTACCGACAATTCAAGCCTTATTGCATCAATTACATTTCGCAAGCGGTACTTAACAAATATAAACGCGCCGTGGATAAACTGGCGGAACTTAAACAAGCGAGTGTATTAGACAAGCTTACCTCGATGGTAAACGATTTGACGGAAAATTCCGGCGGGGAAGAAGTGTATGCGGCATTGTACTATTACACGTCCCTATCCAAGGCACTACAAAAGCAGGTTGACGAAGCTGTCGTAAGTAAACTAATCAATATGGTGGAAACCTCCGGAGTAAAGTTTGCCGCCGCGTTGGATGCCGACGTGCGAAATTTTGGCGCAAATTACGATTTTCCGAGGCAACTGTCCAAACTCAAAGTTCTGTCGGATATTATCAACGGCTTATCCGACGAAGTATATGCTTTGCTGTCGACGGAAACTTCGACTACCATTTCGGCTCTTAACAAAATAGGTAAAAAATATGCCGTTGTCGCAAACGTAGGCGGCGATGTTGTTGTCGACGAACAATACGGCAATGCTTATCGATTGACCGTCAAACCCGAAGCACCCGAACAAAATAACTTGCTTACCCTTGCTAAGGGAACGGCAAGCGGCAAAAACATAGTATTCTACGTGTATCGTCCCGACGCCGCAAGCGATGCTTTTTTGTACTTTGCAGGACAAAACAACGTGTGGACGTCCACGGACAAAACGTCGGTGACAATTTCTGCCGACGGTTGGACAAGAGTGGAATTTGCGGCAGAGGACGTTGTAAATGCCGATTGGACAACATATTGGTATATTTATCTCAAAGACAAGAATGTTTCGGAAGAAAGTGGTTGGCTGATAAGTGACATTTACGCCTATTAAAACGTGCTTTATGTAGCGTTGTACTACTGAAAATCTACAACAAATAAAAACAAGGAGAAATGCTATGAACAAAAAACTTTCACTGTTAATTTGTTTGGCGGTACTTGCGGTATGTTTGTTCGGGGCGGTGGCGTGCGAGATGCACGAACACGACTACGTGGAACACGCCGCTGTTGTCGCAACATGCGACAAGGCAGGCAACGAATTGTACTACACTTGCAACGGTTGCGACAAGTTGTTTGACAAAGACAAGCAGGAAATCGCATCTGTGCCGACAATCGAAGCCAAGGGACATGTTTACAACCAACACCCCGCCGTCAGTGCAACATGTACGGCGGACGGTAACGAGTTGTATTACACGTGCGACGTTTGCAAAAAGATTTTCGACAAAGACAAGAATGAAATCGATTTAGTTCCAACGGTAACCAAGGGGGAACACGCCTACAAGGAAGTTGCAGCGAAAGAGCCGACTTGTACTGAGGCAGGCAACGAATTGTACTACACGTGCGAAGGCTGCAACGGTTTGTTTGACAAGGACAAAAAGCCCATTGCCGAAATACCTGTGATTCCTGCCAAAAACCACGCGTATCACAAAGTGGAAGAAAAGGCCGCTACATGTGAAGCCGAAGGAAACCAAGAGTATTACACATGCGACAACGGATGCGGACAATTGTTTGACAAAGATAAAAAGGAAATAACCGCAATTCCGTCTATCCCTGCAAACGGGCATAAGTATGTCAAGCATGACGCGGTTGCCGCCACTTGCGAAATTGACGGTAATGAGGCATACTTCTCTTGTGAAAACTGCACAAAGCTGTTTGATGTCGACAAAAAGGAAATTGAAAAAATCGTCGTAATACCCGCAACGGGACACGCATTCGGCTGGGAAAAAGACGAAGCTAACCATACGGCGGAATTGAAATGTATACACGACGGTTGCACTAAGAGTAAAGGTACGATAAAAACGAGGCTTGGCGAGGAAGACCGCTTGATTGTCGATTACGACAGTGACGGTAATTTGACCTACGACCTTAACAAATTCGGACAGGGTTTGTTTGCCGTCAACGTCAGTTTTGACAACAAGACGATTGTTTTTGAAAATGCGCAAGCCGATACAATGACCGTTGGCATACAGCAATTGTTTGCGCACTCGGTAAAAATGGGCAAAGTGTCGGTAACCATTTCCGTTAAAATGGATGAAGGACCTACGATTTACGTAGACGCGCCAAT
Organism: Clostridiales bacterium; assembly: GCA_003537755.1. Lineage (GTDB taxonomy): Bacteria > Bacillota > Clostridia > Christensenellales > CAG-314 > Fimimonas. Next base: position 33,413 of record DPQS01000008.1, read on the forward strand.
TACTCTTGCCAAACTGATAAACAACGTTGACGACCTGATTGCGATTCGTCCTGTCGTTATCGACGGTAGAGCAACCGTTACGGGCGGTGTTGTGACGGAACAAGACGGCCATAAAATTGTCACTCGTTATTACTATTTGCTTACATCCGATTTTAACGGCAAAACTCGCACGGAGGAAACAAGCGTGTTTGGCGAAGGCATTGCCGACACCGGCTACACGAGCGGTGACGCAAAGAGCGGTTTTGTAGGCGTGTTTGACGGAAACGGTCATACTATCAAAAACTTTACGCTTAACGTGCGCGGATTCTTCGGACATGTGGGCGGCGGTACTATCGACAACGTCACGTTTGAAAACATCGTGTTAAACAATGCCGACAGCGCAGTTTTTGGTAAGTTGATGGATGCGACCGTGACAAACGTTACGATCAAAAATGTGGAAACAGCAGTTAAACTGTCGGATACGTCGGGCATTGTGGCTTATCACGAAATATTCGGTAGTAAGATAAACAAGTTGAACATCGACTTGACCGACGGAAAAGCCGCAGGACATATTTTTGCAAGGCAACTTACCGACGGAACGGGCGAGTGGAAAGCAAATGATTTCAGCGATATTGTAGTTAAAACCAATTACGACTTAAAGTTGTCACTTACTGCAACTCAGGCTTTGACGGACAACATTAGCGGCGTTTCGGTAAAATTCAATCCGTTTACCGTGGCTAAACCCGCCGCAGACCAAACTACATTCTACTACACCGGACACCAACTGACGTACAACGTCACGGAAAACGCATTGTACACGGTGTCGGGCAACAAACAAACGGAAATAGGTTCCTACACGGTTACGGTAACGCTTAAACCCTACGACGGACTGACTTGGGAAGACGGTACAACCGCCGAAGTGACTTTTACTTTTGAAATCGTGGAAATGACGGATTCCGCCGCTGCGGACCTTGCACAAGCGTTTGCAAACAAAGTGACCGCACTCAACGGACAATTGCTGTTGCCGCGCGACAAAATGGCGGTGGAAGGGCTTGTTGCCGACTACGAAGTGTTGCACGACAAGGTAAAAGCGTTGCTTACCGACGTCAAGACGGCATTGGACGGAATGAAAGCGCAAGCCGACAAGTATACGCAGTTGGAAGTGGTGTTTATCGATTGTATTCGTACCGCACTAAAAGATTACGAAAAATATTACATCGTATTTAACAATCACACCGACGCGGAAATCAGCGTTTTCTTGGGCGGAAATACAACAAACGGCAAATGGGAACAAACCAATCAGACAAAAATAGCGGCTAACACTTTGGCACAAATTGACTATCCCTCCGTGTATGCGGAAGCCGGAAATATTTACATTTATGTAAACGGTGTCGATATAAACAGCGGTAGCGGATATGTATTCTTTGTATACGGCTACTTGGATGCGCAAGCAAATGTCGAAGCTCTTAAAGCATTTACCGACGCTTTGAACGCATTTGAAACGGGCGCTTTGACGATTGCAGACGAAGCAAAAGTTGTTGCGGCTCGAACTGCATACGACGCCTTGTCTGCATTTGTCAAAAAACAAGTAACCGAGGAACAACTGACAAAATTAGTTAATGCGGAAAATGAAATCCTCGTTGCTAAGAATAAAGCCGCGGCAAAGACCGTTGCGGACATGATTGACGCTCTTACAAACGACAGCACCGCCGAGGAAGTGGTTGCGACAAGCAATGCTTACGACAATCTGACCGCCGCGCAAAAGGCATATATTTCCGAGGCTCAGTTGGCTGCATTGCAAGCACAGGTAATGCGTGTGGAAGAAGCCGTAGTGCAAGCCAAAGCCGACACGTTCAAAGCAAAAGTGGACGCGCTCGGTACGCCGACATTCCCCAAGGATAAACATGCCGTGGAAGCATTGGCAGCGGAATACAATGCATTGGAAGAAACGGTACAAGCAAAGTTGACGGAAACAAAAGCGAAGTTGGACGGATATGTCCAAGAGGCGGCAAAATACGTAGAGTTGGAAGCGACATTCGGTAGCGACAGAATTATAAGCACTTTCTCCGGGTATGACGAGTATTACCTTGTAATTTACAATCCGAAGGATACGGCTGTCAATTTCTACTATTCCGGCACTGCCAGCAGTTGGGCAGCTTGCGGACAAACGACTTTGCCAAGCAAGAGTTACACTCAAATCATTTATGATAAGCGTTTCGTATCGGCGGGCGATGCGTATGTATATGGTGACAACGCAACGATTAACTTCAACGATACCGAAAGTGGCTGGATTTGCAATGTTTACGGCAGAAAAAACGAGGCTGGTGCGGAAGTCGTTGCTTTGTCTGTAAATGGAACGACAGATGACCCGACACACGGAAAAGTGCTTTTGACTGATGTAAAGAAACCCTCCGATGAAGAATGGGGACACGACAATGGCGGATACCTTATAAAATGGGGTTCTATGACTGTCACACAAATTGCCCAACTTAAAAAGTTCGACAATGTGTATGTGTATGTATACAACCCGGCTGATGTGGCTGTAGGCTTCTATTTTTCTGATAATGTTAGTTGGGCGGCACTTGATAGAACCGTTATCGCTGCCAAAAGCTGGGCAAAAATTTCATTGTCTCAATTACTTGCACTGGATAATGGCTTTACGACTGTCTATGTTAATGCCGAACAAAATACCGAGGGCTTTGTTTATGAAGGTTGGATGATTTCCGATTTCTACGGCACTGCAAAGTAACGCAAAATTCATTTTGACCCACCGGGTTTTTCGGCTCGGTGGGTCAACTAAATTGTAAGTTTTTCGCCAGACGTCGAGTTTGTCGGCGTTTGTCAAAGCACTTGACAATCAACAAGCTATTGAAAACAACGTGCTTGTATGGTACAATTACTTTACGACAATTTTGTATCGGAGTTTTGGAATAATGATTACACCGAATATCGAAGAAAAACTTTCTACCGTTTGTAGTAAACTTAACGCATTGCAACAGGTTGCCAAAATCGATTTGGACGTAGTTTACACCCCGTGTGACGCCGAGTGCCGCCACACATTGCCCGTCAAACGCACCGATTGGCAACCGTTTGTCCACCCGTACTATCTGTTTGAACAAAACAAATACTATTGGTTCCGTGCCAAGTTTACCGTGCCGAAGTTGCAGGCGCACCAAAAAGCATATTTGTGCGTGGAAACTTTTATCGGCGGCGTGGCAAGTACAATTCGTCCGCAGGGATTGCTGTACCTCAACGGAAAGGAAGTCTGCGGCATAGATATCAAACATACCGATGTATTGCTTGACGGCGCAGGCGAATACGAAATGTACTTGCATTTTTACACGCACGTGTTTGGTACGGGCTTTCCGTTGTACTTCAGTGTTAAAATTCGCGATGAGCGTATTACGCAAGCATATTACGACTTTAATGTGCCATTTTCTGCAGTTAAACTGCTAAACTTGCGTACTAACGAATTGACTCGCAGTCTTACCGTGTTGGAAAAAGCAACAAATATCGTGGATTTTCGCAATCCCTATTCCGAAGAGTTTTATGTTTCTGTCGAGCAAGCATGCGATTACTTGAAGCGCGAGTACTACGGTGTGTCGGGTGGCAGTTTTAATACGGCTTTATGTGTGGGGCATACTCACATAGACGTTGCGTGGTTGTGGAATTTGGAACAAACTCGGCAAAAGGTCGAGCGCAGTTTTTCGACGGTCTTGAAACTTATGGACGAGTACCCCGAATACCGCTTTATGATGTCGCAGCCGCAACTTTTTGCCTATCTCAAACAGACCGATTCCGAATTGTTTACTCGCGTAAAACAACGCATACAGGAAGGTCGTTGGGAGGTGGACGGCGCAATGTGGCTGGAAGCCGACACCAATCTGACTTGCGGCGAAAGCCTTGTGCGACAAATGATGTACGGGCAAAGATTTTTCCCCGACGAGTTTGGGATTGACTGTACGTGCGTGTGGCTACCCGACGTATTCGGTTACAGCGGACAACTTCCGCAAATAATGGCAAAAAGCGGCATAAAACGTTTTGTTACGGCAAAAATAGGTTGGAACGACACCGACCGCTTCCCGTATGATGTATTCGATTGGTACGGTATCGACGGTAGCAAGGTGTTTGCGTATTTGTTGTCTACGTCCGACACCGATCCGCGCAACGGCGTTTACGACCGTACATACACAAGCTATTGCGAGCCGCTAACGGCAAAAAGCGCGCTCGGCACATGGAATCGTTTCCAACAAAAGGACTTTACCGACAGCGTAATCATGAGTTACGGATACGGCGACGGCGGTGGCGGCCCGACGAGAGAAGATTTGGAACGTCAACGTAGACTTTCTTGCGGTCTATTGGGGATACCGAAAACAAAAATTTCAAGTTTACACGAAGCGTTGGACGTGGTGGAAAGCAATTTCCGTAGGTCGTGCGAGGAACTCAGACGTGTGCCGAAGTGGCACGGGGAGTTGTATTTCGAGTTTCATCGCGGTACATTGACAAGCGTTCCACGAGTAAAGAAGAATAATCGCATGGCGGAAATCGCCTTAATAAACGCCGAACAGTTGTCCGTAATGGCAAACAAGCTTTGCGGCGTCTTGTATCCTGCGGAACAAATCGAACGCAACTGGAAAGTGGCATTACTTAATCAATTCCATGATATTTTGCCCGGTTCGGCGGTGGAAGCAGTTTACGCGGACAGCGACAAGCAGTATGCCGAGTTGTTTGCCGAAACGGGAAAAATTACCAAAAACGCATTGCAATCTATTGCCGAAAATGTTGACGCGGAAGGAAAAACGGTGGTATTCAACAATACGCCGTTTACTGCCAACGGCACGGTAACATTGAACGGAAAAACGCATATTGTGCGTGATATTTCTGCGCACGGATACAATGTTATTGACATCGATTGCAGTGACCGAAGTTGCGGCGATAAAGTGCAAGTCGGCGACAAAATGTTGCAAAATTCCTACTACGTACTAACCTTTTCAAACGACGGAAGCGTTGTAAACCTGCTTGACAAACGTAATAACAGGCAAATCGTACCCGACGGGCAACAGCTTAACCAATTTGTCGCTTACGATGACATGCCGTTTGAGTACGACAATTGGGAAATGGCACCTTACCACAAGCAAAAGAGTCGGACATTATCGGAAAACGCCACCTTTGCCCCAATTGACGACGGGGACAGAAAGGGTTTTGAGATTGTCAAAAAGTACGGCAACTCTACAATCACGCAACGTGTCTGGTTGTACAATGACGGTATCGAACGCATCGACTTTGACACCGATGTGGTTTGGCGTGAAAAGGGACAACTGCTCAAAGTGCGCTTCCCGTTGGACGTAGTGTGCGACAACGCTCGTTACGACATTCAGTTCGGAAGCGTTTTACGTAGCACTCATGACAATACAAGTTGGGACAGCGCGCGATTCGAATCGGTTGCGCACAAGTGGGTGGATATGTCCGAAGGTGGTTACGGCGTTGCGCTGCTCAACAACGGCAAATATGGTTTCGGGACGGAATACAACGTGTTGACGATGACCATTGTCAAAAGCGGCAGCTTTCCTTACGACGGCGCAAGCGATGTGGTGCCGAGCTTTACTTATTCGCTCTTGCCACATGCAAAAGACTACACAAACGGCGTAGTAAGTGCCGCTTACGTGCTTAATAATCCGTTTACTGTCGCAAAAGGCGGTAGCGGACAACTGCCGCAAAACTTTTCGTTGGTATCGACAAACGACGGCGGTCTAGTGTGCGAAACGGTCAAAAAAGCTGAGTGCGGTAAAGGCACTGTGGTGCGCGTGTACGAAGCCAACGGAGCACGACACAATGCGACCATTACATTTGGAGTGCCTGTCGATAAGGCGTTTTTGTGCGATCTCAATGAAAAAGAAATACAACAACTGACTACTCAAAACAACGGCGTAAATATTACAATCAAACCATTTGAAATATTGACGATAAAGGTATTATGACAACGAAATTTCAGCTTAAAAATCAATCGTTACTGTGCGTAAATATGTCGGCGGGGTGCTTCGATGACGTAATTGTACGCGGAAAGAAGATAAATTGCGGCAAAGTCGGTTTGTTTGCAGTCAAGCTTAGACGCCATGACGGCAGCGGTGTGATTGTTTCCGTCGATGACTGTGTTTTTATGGGATTCGACGGCAAAACGGCAACCTACTTTAACGACAATGTGGATATTGCGGTACATTTTTGCGTTTCACCCGACGGTGGCGCATTATTGTTGCGTGCCGACGTGTCTAACAAAACCGATTTGCTTGTCGAGTGGGTGGAGTTGATGTCCGTCTGTGTGGGTGGTAAACTACGTGACGAGCAAGGCGGTTCGGGTGCGATAGTGTATCCTTTCAACGAGGGCGGACTTGTTACTAATATGGCTTTTCGTGAAAGTATGCCCTACCGTTACGACGAACCGCGGTACCCGAGTAAAAGCGGCTATTCGATTTTTCCGAATATGATTTGTTCACAATTTTTAGCATACGTATCACAAAATTGCGGACTTTACCTGGGTATGCACGACCCCCAACGCACGACAAAACATATTGATTTTTGCTACCGAGGGAACGACATTAAGTTGCAGTTGCGTACTTTTTGCAACGTCGACTACGGGCAAAACTACGCGATGTCGTTTGACTGCGTAATGCAACCCTTTGTCGGTGATTGGCAAGATGCGTGCGAGATTTATCGCGATTGGTTTGAAAACAACTTGCCTACGGGATTGACCAAAATCGTTGCAAACAAAGATCTTCCCGATTGGTACCACAAGTCGCCCGTTACGGTTATTTATCCCGTCAGGGGACGTAAGGACACGGGAGACATGACTCCTAACGGCATGTATCCCTACGTAAACGGATTGTCGTTTTTGCAAGAAACGGCTACATCTACAAACAGCCCCGTCATGGCACTCTTGATGCATTGGGAGGGCACTGCGCCATGGGCTCCGCCGTATGTTTGGCAACCGTTTGGCGGCGAGAAAAAGTTTGGCGATTTTTTGCAACAGGCACATGACAAGCACATGCTTGTAGGGCTGTATATGAGCGGCATGGGCTACACGCTTAAAAGTAATGTTTTGCCCGATTACGACCGCACTACGGATTTCGAACGCGACAACATTGCCGATATTGTGTGTGCCGACAGTGACGGAAGTAAGAAAGGTGTTATTTGTCCTCAACAACGCGTCGGGTACGACCTTTGTCCTGCATGCGACAAAAGCAAACAAATTATGTCTGACGAAATCGGCAAATTGTGTAAGTTCGGCGTCGATTACGTTCAAGCGTTGGATCAAAACCATGGCGGAGTAAGTTACTTTTGTTTCAGTGACAAACACGGGCATGTCCCTGCGCCGGGCAAGTGGCAAGCGGAGGAAACATGCAAAATGCTCGACCGCGTCCATACCTACGGAGCTTTGTTGGGTTGCGAATCGGCAGCGAGCGAACCGATGATAGCACACCTGCCGTACAGCGACAGCCGTTTTCAACTAAATTTGTACGTCGGTACGCCTATACCCGTTTACAGTTATATTTACCACGAGTATGTCAACAATTTTATGGGCAATCAAGTGTGTGCCATGCTAAACAAGGTGGAGGAAAGTTACACCTACCGCCTTGCTTACAGCTTTACTGCGGGTGACATGCTGAGCCTTGTTACGCTTGGCGACGGCAAGGTGGAGTACAGCTGGGACGATTGGATTGCGCCTCACGACAAAACCGTCGACAAGCAAGTTGCGTATGACTTCATCCGTACGCTCAACGGTTGGCGACAAGGCGCGGCGGGAAAGTATTTGCACCTCGGGCGAATGACCAAGCCCGTGAGGGTGACTTGCGGCAAACAGCACTTTACCCTTGACGACGGCAGTGCCTACACTCCCGCCGAAGTACTCACAACGGCGTATAAACTCGGCAAAACGACATTGCAGTTTGTCGTCAATTACAATAGGTACGAAGTGACTGTAAAGTTGCCCCAAACATTGGGCGGCTATCTCGACAACAACCTAACGGAACAATTTGACCCGACCGACACGATGACGATTGCGCCCTTGTCTGTGGTGGCGTTGAAGCTGGACGATTCTGCAAAAAAGTTGTGATACCCGACAATGTAGAAAGGTGAAAAATATGATTCGTTATCTGTATCCGACAAAAATTAAAGAAGTGGAAAACGTTATAAACGCAGACGGTTTATTTCACAAAAAAGACTTGCAAATAGGGCTTAACGAACCGGACATTGTTAAGTTTCAGCCGAATTCCGCGATTGTGTTGGACTTCGGAAAGGAAATAAGGGGCGGCGTGCGGATATTGACATACGAAACGCAAGACATCAAGTGCGTTCGCATTCGCATACGATTCGGAGAGTCGCTTTCGGAGTGCTTTGCCGAACTCGGTGAGAAAAATGCCACAAACGACCACTCGCCGCGCGATATCGAAGCGGATTTGTCTGCTTGGTCGGATTTGTGTTTCGGCGACACCGGATTCCGCTTTGTGCGGATCGATTCGCTGTCCGACGGGTGGTTTTGCGTAAAATCGATTGTAGCAAAGTCGTACGAACTAAACAAACAACCTATCTACTCCTATGACGGCAACGATAAGCTTGTTTCGGCCATATTCGACGCTGCCAAACGGACGATAGACTTGTGTTCAGTCGGGCAATACGTGTACGACGGTATTAAGCGCGACAGACTGGTGTGGGTAGGTGATATGTATCCCGAGATGTTGGCTCTTACTACATTGTACGGTAGCTTCCCCGCATTGGAACGCTCGCTGAATTTTGCTAAGAAACAGTATCCTCTTCCGCAATTTATGTACAATATGCCGACGTATTCCTTGTGGTGGATTTTGCTTGTTTGCGATTACTACGACAAAACAAGCAAGAAGGAATTTTTGTCCGACAAACTCGAGTATATGTTTGAACTGTTGAAACTTTTTGACAAAAGAATCGGCGTTGACGGCAAACTTGATTTGAACAATTGTTTTGTTGATTGGCCAAGCGTCGGCAGTGTAGACGAGTACATCGGTGCAGTATTTATAGCAATTGCGGCTTACAAAAAGGGTATTGCTTTGCTTGCAAAATTCGGATTCGATGTCAGTTCGTTTGAAATGTCGCTATCGGCATTATTCCAAAACGAGTTTGCCGTCTGCGAACTGAAACAAGTTGTCGGATTGAAATATTTTGCGCTCGGACAGATTTCCGACGATGATTATGCTTTGCTTGTGCGTGACGGTGCGCAAGGATTTTCCACTTTTATGAGTTGGTTTATTTTGGAAGCAATAGCCTCTCGTGACAAAGCTCTTGCGGTTAAACTTATGAAAGAGTACTACAGCGGGATGTTGGCGGTAGGAGCAACAACTTTTTTTGAAGACTTCGATTTGAGGTGGTTGCAAAACTCGTCGGTGCTTGACGAATTGCCGAAACAAGGACGGAAAGATATTCACGGCGATTTCGGCGCGCATTGCTACGTGGGGTTTCGCCATAGTTTGTGCCACGGGTGGTCAAGCGGCGTGATAGCGTTTATCAAAACTCATTGTGAATGAGTGCGTATCGCAACACATACAACAATAAAACTAAATAAATGCAACCCAAAGCAAGGTTTTGCACCGATTGGCGCAGAGCCTTGCTTTTTTTATGTCTAAAAAAAGCGTAATTTCATACTTGAAGTCTGTCGGACGATAAGCACCGTCCAACAGGACTTGAACCTCGAACCAAGGAAATAAAAACCGTGAGAAAAGCTCAAAATCGTGGTGTCGCTTAACTTGTACACCCTGCTCTTTACATTCGTATAGATTTATGCTATAATATGGTTAACTAAAATGGGAGAGGTATAGGAGTCGGTCGATGAAGCAAGAGAAAGCGTACAAAATAAAACTCATAAAAATCCTTGAGATACTGCGCCAAGATTCGGACGAAGACCATTACATAGAGTCCACGGAAATATTGTCCAAACTCGCCACTATGGGCATAGAGTGCGACAGGCGAACGCTGTACGGAGATATTGACGTTCTCAATGATTTCGGGTACGAAGTATTGTGCGAGAAGAACCCCGGCAAGCCGAATAAGTATTGCGTGGTGGATCGCAGCTTTGACGTCCCGGAACTTCGCATTCTTATGGACGCAGTGCAGGCATCGAGTTTTATTACACCGAGCAAAACCGAGGTCCTATTAGATAAAATAGCCGACCTTGGCGGTAGCCACCGTGCGGAACTCTTGCGGAGTAATATCGTAAAATTCAATACGACAAAGAGCGCAAACGAAAGCATTTTTTATTCGATAAGCGAAATCAACTTGGCGATAGAGAACAATAAGAAAGTTTCGTTTGAATACTTCGACTTCAACTCAAAGCATGAGCGAGTATATAGACGAAACGGGAAACGGTATTTCGTCAATCCGCTTGCCACAATTTATGACGATGACAACTACTACCTGATATGCTACTACGGAAGATTTGAGGGTGTGGTGCATTATCGCATAGACCGCATGGACCATGTCGAAATGGTCGTTAATCAACCTATAGACGTATATAAAGGCGAGCCGATCGATTTGAAAAGGCACAAAAAGACCTTGTTCGGAATGTTCCAAGGCGAAGAACAGTTGGTAGAGTTCCAAGCCGACGCAAGCATTTTAGATCCGATATTTGATATCTTCGGAGATAAGGTGGAAATCACCCCGGACGAGAACTGCAAACTGCGTTTCAAAGCGGCGGTGCGGTTGAGTCCAACGTTTTACGGTTGGTGCTTGTCGTTTGGAGATAAACTGCAAGTGGTCGGACCTGACGAAGTGGTAGAAAAAATAAAAGAGTATGTTATAAATTTAGTTAAAATATATCAAGGTGATTTATGACGCAGTCAAAAGAAATCAAAACTATTAACGATAAAATGAAAGGTAATACTTCCACTGTTCCAAGAACATTATTCAAATACCGTCCGTTTGATGAACACACATACGATATGCTTGAAAATGAATATTTATACTTATGTCCAGCAAAAAAATTAGACGATCCAAGTGAATGTGTGGTCTCTTTTGATGTTCAAGACTATATTGATATACAGACAAATCAACTAACAAAATATTGTGTTGAGCAAATTATGGAATCAATACGGGACCATACAGGTGATGTGAACTTTAGACGGATCCAAAGTATCATTGCAAGCATAATGACTCCAGACGGCTTAGTAAAAAGAAATTGGTTATTGGATGCATCGTTTGAATTACAAGAACTTGCTCCGAATGCCGATATTGTTTCCTTGGTAAATATGCTTGGGAATATTCCTGAGAGTATTAATGATAAACAAGTGCGAGAGCAAATAGAGCAGTTGTTTATAAGGGCGGCAAAGGCTCGCGAACAATTTGGCGTTTGTTCATTAACAACAGAAAAAAACGACAGTGCTATGTGGAAAGATTATGCAAATGACGGTACTGGATATTGTGTTGAATACGACTTGTTAAATTATAAATATTTAGAATTGCTGCTTCCCGTGGTTTATAATGAACAGCGTGAAAATAATGTTTTAATGAATATCGTCTGTGATTTTATAGGTCAAATGATTATTGGCATGAGCAATGGACAAATTGATGCAGATCGTTCGAGATATTTGAGAATGTTTTTGGCGAAGGATTTAAAATGGCAATATCAAAAAGAGTGGAGATTGATTGGAAATGCTGGGCAAAAAATACAAGCGCCTTCAATTAAGGCTGTTTATTTGGGGAAAAATGTTCAAGCGGTAAATGCAAATAAAATGGAAAAATTTTGTAATGAGAATCAAATATTAATGAAAAAAAGTGGTGGAGAATAAATCTATGACAATCGCAGATATTATTCAAATTATTTTAGGGGTACTGTCGCTAATAGCAACGGTTGCGGTATCGATTGTTATTGCTCGTGTAGAAACTAAAAGGGCAAAGAGACAGCATACGGAAGCAATACAGCAGCAAGTCAAAGAGTTTGTGATGGACAATGAGTCGGAGATAGATTATTTGCCATTATGCGTCTTTGCGAATGCAGTATCGCCGTATGCGGCAAATAAACGGCAAATATATAACCGTTTCAATAGGTGTACGGAAGAAGTCCAAATTGAAATACTGCGCCACCAAAATATTCCGATTGGACTAATTAAGGATAAGAACGTTCTTGATAAATGTCTCGATTCCTTCGATGAACAGGCATTGGAAACCGAACTATGGGAAAGGTCGTGGCTTTATGACGGCGGGAAGTATTTCCACAGAGCGATTGACTATTATAGGGAAATGGCGGTAGATGATGACAATCCTCACATTTTCGAGATACCAAGACTTAATGAGTCGCTCGCAAAGGCATTCCCGGACTTCAAGGCGGACTTAACTCTTTATATGGATAGATACTTGGAATTTGTTCTTCGTGATCAAGACGATACGAAAGACTTGCCAGAAAAACTTCCGCAAATTCCGCCCTTTACAGCTATAGATAGTTTTGTGGGAGTTGGCAACTGTGATGAGCCGACATTGTGTTTTTGGATGATGCGGTTCATTACAAGCGGTTGTTTGGCATTTTGGCATCATAAATTGGTTGCCGACCGTGATGCCGATTGGAGACAATTGAACATCGGAGATGGTGTGATAGAAACATACGAAGATATGTATTACGATACATTGATGATGCTATACACGACTTATGCTAATATTAAGGAGGAAAATTGAAGATTTTTATTGAAATAGTAACAGCTCTATGGCAAGCCTTTTGGGGAACGATGAAAGCGTTCGGCACGGCCATTTGTTTTGGAACAATTATGCGGTTTAGACGATATTTCTTACAGACCCATGATGGGAGAATATATTATCTATTATCGCGGCAAAATCGTCGGCGGAATATATGACGACAGATTGCTTGTAAAGAAAACGAAATCCGCCTTGGAACTAATGCCTGCCGCCATTTGTGATTTTCCGTACGAGGGGGCGAAAGAAATGCTGCTTGTAGACAAAATCGACAACAAAGAGTTCCTTAAAAAAAAAACTATTTGATGCAATGTACAAAGAATTATCTTTATGGTAAAATATATTATGTAATGAGTTTACAAAAGAAAAATGCGTTTGGCTGCATTTTGCCGGAATGTCTGTGCGCCGGATGATGGTTTTGCAATGTGCTGCAAAAACGACGATTAACAAAAGCGAGTTGAAAGTTGCAATAGATAATAAATAAAATCAAGGAGGAAAACAGAATGAAAACAATTACGGTAAAAGGGGTAGGCAACGTGCAGGTGAAGCCCGATCTTGTTGTGGTGTCGATGAATCTTGAAACAATAGACGCGGAATACGGCGCGGCAATGGAACGTGCCGCGGGAAAAATCGAAAAGCTGGACGACGCACTCGGCAAGGTGGGCTTTGAAAAACATTCCGTCAAGACGACGAATTTCGACGTGCATACGGAATACGACAGCGTTAAAAACAAGGACGGCAAGTATGAACGCGTTTTTCTCGGATACGAGTGCAGCCACAGGCTTAAGGTAGAGTTCGATTTCGACGTGAAACGTCTTGCCGACGTGCTGTCCGCGCTTGCCGCATGCGATGTCGCACCCGAGTTGTCCGTTGCATTTACGGTCAAAAATCCCGAAGCCGTTTCGGCGGAGCTGTTGCGCAGTGCAACGAAAAACGCCTGCGAAAAGGCGGAAATTTTGTGTAACGCATCCGGCAGAAAACTTGGCGATTTGCTGTCTATCGACTACAACTGGGGCGAACTTAACGTGTATTCTGATACGGGATACGGTGTAGAACGCGCATGCCTTATGAAGGCAAGTCCGTCGTTGCAAAACATCGACATAGAGCCCGACGACATCGATACGAGAGATTCTGCCACATTTGTTTGGGAAATCGCCTGACGTCACGAAAAAACGTATACGTATGCAAAAATCGTGGAAATTTTGCCGATATTTTTGCGAAAAAGCGGCAGTAAATCGTGGCTGTAAAACCGCACACATTGCCGCATGTCGGCAAAAATAAGAGAGAAAAAATGAAAGTAATTGCAAAAAAATCTACAGGCAACGCAATATGGGTCGGCTTTTGGCTGTTCTGCTAATAATCGGCATGGTGATGATAATTGTTTCTTTGTTTATGCCGTCCGAAGAACGTGAATCAAATGCATACTATGTGCTTGATGCATTTCTGCTTATTGTCGGTATTGTAGGAGTAATTGCGTGCCTTGTGTGGGTGCACGCCGTCAGAAGTTTGCCCAAGGTGTTGATTTCGCTTGACGACAACGACAACCTTGTGTTGTACGACGGAAGGGTGATTCCAATTGCGTGCGTGTTTAACGTGACTGCGGAAAACTACCGTTCAGGCATCTACCGCGGTTTCAAGCAGACTTCGGGCTGTATTACATTGTGTGTTACGGAAAGTTTTTGCAGCAGCAACGCGATATGCGACGGCGTTAACCCTGACGCACATCCTGTTTACGATGAAATTGAAATCACACATGTTGCATTTTGTGAAGAAGTGCAGACTACGATTGTAAATCTTGTCCGGCAGGTTAGAAACGGACAAAAGGCGTCGCTTCCCGAAACATACGATTTTTGCTAAGCCGCCTTGGCGCAAAATCGATTGTGCCTTTGCGGGCGTGGTGCGGAAGCATGCGCAGGGCAGCAAATTTAATGTTGTCTGAATGTAATTTTGCTTGTCAAAAGGGCAACAATGATGTAAAATAAAGTCGTAAAAATTCTAAGGAGGTGTATCCTATGATTACGAAGGATATGCGTATCGTTGACGTATTGCAAGTTAAGCCGCAAGCCGCTCAGGTTTTCGGAAGTTATGGTATGGGTTGCATCCATTGCCTTCTTGCGCATCAGGAAACTGTTGAAGAAGCAGCCGCAGTGCACGGCGTGGATGTAAACGAGATGCTCGCTCAACTTAACGCTCTGTAAGAGGGCGCATATCGGCACATCTTGACACTGCGTGGGTGTTCGCGCTCAACTCATGTACGTCCAAGTACACTTATTTCGCGCGTCCGCCCCTGCTGTGTCAATCTGCACCAATCTGCGCCCTCTTACACTTATGTGTAATGGATTGTGTTACCGTCTTTCACATTCGTCTGCGCCCTCTTACGCGTAGGCGTAACGGATGTGGCAAACTGAATTGCAAAGTATAAAACGGCGTGAAAAAATCACGTCGTTTTTTCTTTTGTTGTATTGACCTCGGGTGCGCGCCGTGGTATAATGTAATGCGAAGAGAGGTGTCACGCTATGGACAACAACTATTTTGAACGCGGCAAACAGGTACTGGAAGAAAACTTCGGTCACATGGTGGAAATGTGTCTTGCTTCCACGGCAAACAACAACCTGTCAATCAGGGATTTGCACGCGGTGTACATTGACGGCAAGGTGTATGTGCTAAGCCGCAACGGCAACAAACTTATGCACGACATTGCAATTTGCCCAAACGTTGCTTTGTGCCACGGACCACATTCCATGCTTGGCACTGCACGCAGTATCGGGCACCCCGCCGAGCCGCAAAACGCGCTTATTCGCAAACGCCTTAAGCGCGAGTTCAGCCTGGATTACGACGAGTACGTGGACGAAAGTAACCCCGACATGCGCATTGTGGAAATCACCCTTACGCACGCCGAAACTTACACCCGTTACCATCACTACGACATCGACTTTGTTGCGCAAACGACGGTCCGCGACCACACTCAGCCCGCGTTTATTTACCGCTGATTTGTGTAGCGGTCGTAGCTCGGTTTTGTCAACAAAAAATGCATACGTAGTGCAATTTTGACGACAAAAACATTGATTTGGCAACTTGCCGAGAAGATTTCCGTTAAATGTAATTGTAAAATAAAGTCAGTAATTTTATTTAGCGCGTTTGTCGATACTTCCAACTAATGCAAAAACGCATTTGTTGCAAAAGTGCGTGGCTGCTTCCCGGTGTTTGTAGTGAGACGCGTATATTTCAATATTAGTTGTAACCAATATCGATTGTAAAAAAACGTCGGCAGAAAATTCTGTCGACGTTTTTAATGGTGTAAGAGTTCAGTCTGTAAGCCGAGTTCTGTATTAGACGGTTATCTTTCTACGGCTGTCGTTACCGACAGTCTCCAGCGAGTATGTCGAGATGCCGAGCAGGCATTTGTTCTCATTTCTTGCACCGAGTGGGGTTTACATGCACGCATTGTCACCAAAACGTGTGTGGGCTCTTACCCCGCATTTCCACCCTTACAACGCAAGCGTTGCGGTATATTTCTGTTGCACTTTCCTTGAAGTCGCCTTCACAGGCCGTTAGCCTGCACTCTTGCTCTGTGGTGCTCGGACTTTCCTCGTAGGCTTGCGCCCACGCAACCGTCCGGCTGTCTCTTACTAAAATATTGTACAACCTTGTTTTGTTCTTGTCAAGTCGGCGCGGACAATTGTATTGTTGTTTTGGTTTTTCGCGAAGTCTATCATTTGTTGATACCGAAAAATCGCAAAAAAAACGCCAAAGCGGTGGGCTTCGGCGTTTGTGTTTACTTTGTTTAGTTGTCGTTTGCGTTTGGTTAGCAGGATTGGTTTTCCGCGTTTTCGGTAGCGGTGTAATTGTCGCTTGGATTGTCGCTGCTCAACGCGGCTTTGTCACCGGGTATTTTTCCGTCGTCAGTCGTGACGGTGGGCGCAACGTTGCTACCGGCGGTTTTCTTTTTGCCGAGTGTGGGAAGCACTTCCACAAGTACCACTGCGGCAATTACCATAAGTCCGCCCGCAAGCATGTTCCAACTGAACACGTCAATTCCTGCAATCAGTGACAAAACCGCGCCGACGGGGCTTTCACAACCCATAATCAACGCCGTTTCCGACGAACTGAGGTGCTGTTGCGAGTAGGTTTGTGCAAAGTAGGCAAACGCCGTGCCGCCAAGCGTTACCGTTATCAGTCGCCATATGCCGTAACTCGGGTCCATGGTAAGGTTGCTGTAATTGCCGCTTTCAAAAATCAGCGTTGCCGCGACAAACAAAATTGCCGCAGTGCCGACTTGTACCGTAGTGAATGAGTACAGGTCAACTTTTTTGAGGGAAATTTCGCTCCACACGATTTGCAACGAAAAAAGAAACGCGCTTGCCAACGTAATCATGTCGCCGCCGAGTGTGTCGGTAAATTCCACCACGCCGCCGTCAAAGTTGAGCAGTGCCAAGCCGACAATTGCAACGCCCACGCCAACCAGCGTCCACACACTGGGACGTTTTTTGAACATTGCCCATGCGATAAAGGGAACAAAAACCACGTAAGCGGCGGTAAAAAATCCGCTGTGGGCAGGGGTGCTCAGGTTTAGTCCCGTCAGTTGCAGGTGGAACGCGACAAACAGAAACACGCCGCCGATTGCACCGTAGGCAAACGTTTGTTTGTTCCACTTGATTTTTTTCCAAAATATCAGCGGAAAAACAATCGCGGATACGCCGAAGCGGATTGCGTTAAGCAAAATCGGTGTTTGGGTAAATGTCGTTTTCAGAAGTTGGTCGTTAAGTACAAAGCCTGCGCCCCACACTAGTGCCGTCAGCGACAGCATTACAAGCGCGGCAATATGTTGTTTTTTTGCTGTGTTCAACAATGTGTGCACCTCAATGGTCAGTTTAATTGCGTAATTTGCAGGATAAACCTGCGTGGCGGTGCGGCGTCGGGTAGGTAACTGCGCCGCGTAAAGTTGCTTTTTTCGATGTGCCGGAAGCGCGTTAAAAAAACAACTTTATGGCGAACATTCGCACGAAAGACGGTGAATAAACATCCCGTCGTTGCTGCTGCGAACGGAAAAGCGACATATGCAAAGGCAAAACGACTGTATTTGCAACTTTATAAAAAAATAAACGACAAAACTAATATTAGTCTGTCGTTTCTCGTTCAAGGGCGAACGGACACGGGATTGCTCCCACGTTTCCCTCGATATATCGTTTGTATTATTATATGCAAAGCAAATTTTTTTGTCAAATAATTTTTCTGTTTTTGGTTCTTGGCGGTGACAATACGGCGCAAAATGTTTATTTTGGGAGTAAAATGTGTCTTTTTTGATAGAAAAATCGGTGTTTCGGCCGGAAATTAACCCTATTGATACATATAAATAATGAAAAAATAGGTATCGAATTTTCAATTTTGATGTGATATAATGTAAATGTATTAGCGAACGCGTGTTTACTAAACTTTCGGCTATGTCCGCCAGGTGAAGTAGAACGTTTTTGTACTTACAGGGGAAAATATGAAACCTTACAAAATTGCAATGCTGGCGTTGTTTGCCGTCGGCGTAATTACATTGATTGTGCTCAAGGCGTTAAACTTCGGCAGCCGTCGTCGCGGCGTTGTCAAATGCGTGTGTTCCGCGCTGTTTGTCGCGATGGCGGCGGTCAACTTCGTCGACTCAATTTACGAGTTGCGCGCGTTGGCGCTTCTCGGTGTGGCATTTGCGGCACTCGGCGATGTTCTTCTGGTGTTTATGGACAAACGCCTGTATTTCCTGATGGGCGTGGTCAGTTTTTCATGCGCAAGCCTGTGCCTGTCGATGTACAGTTTCTTCACATTCGGCTGGCAGTGGTGGTTTGTATTCATCTTCGTTGCGTTTGTGTCAGGTCTGAGTGTCGGACAGGTGTTTAAGGTAATCGATTTCGGGCGTAGCGTAGTGTATCTCAACATTTACAGCGGTCTTGTCGCACTGTGCGGAAGTCTTGGTTTTACGCTGTTGGTACAAGGAGCGGGCGACCTTCCGTCTTTCCTTTTCGGCATGGGGTGTTTTATGTATTTTATCAGCGACATCTGCCTGGGATTGTATCTGTACACCTTTAAGCACAACCGTCTCGTAGATTGCATAAATACGATGCTGTACTTCCCCGGGCTTATGCTTGTGGCTCTGTCTTTGTAAGTTGCGGACGGACATTTTGTCACGTGCGTTTGTTGCAAGGCATCACGGCAACGGCTCAAAAACATTCTTCGCGCTTAAATGCCGAGTTTTTGTTTTTGTCGCCGAAAAATGTATACGTATGCAAAATTTCATGACATAATTATTGTATTTTTACGCCTTCTTGTTTGTAAAATCCTGTACGGAGTTGAACACGAAAGGCGTTTTTTTTGCGTTTTTTTTGTGATTTGCAGGAAACGAAAGTCGGTCAATATTTTTTATTATTTTTTGCAAAGCCCCCGAGTGTTATTTCGATTTGCAGGTATTAGCGAACAAAGAAACAAAAAATTTATTTTTCCTTAAACGTATTGACGTGGCGCACCATCGGTGCTAAAATAAGTATGGTTGAGTGTGATATCGATATCACACTCAACCACAACGACACTGTTTCGTCCGCATTGCAGCGGCGGTATTGTCTGATTAGGGGTTTACAAAAATGCAACTTTTGCTTCTTGTTGCAATTCCGCTTCTGGGCACGGTCAAGGTGCTGTTTCAGGGCAAAGCGGTCAAAGGTTACGTGGAAAGTTTGCGTGACAGTCTGACGCTCGGCTCGGTTACATTTGCAACAATCGCTGTTTGCCTTGCTGCAATTTACCTGCGTGGCGTTCCGTCGCAGACAACTTTGTGGCTGGGCGTATTGCTTGGCGTGTGCAACGTCACCTTTCAGGTATGTTACAACGTGGCAATGATTAAGGGACCTGTGTCTCTTACGGGCGTTTGCGCCAATTTCAGCATTATTGTGCCGCTTGCGGTGGGTTTTACCGTTCTCGGTGAACAATTGACCGTCGCCAAGGGCGTTGGCATTGTGTTGATTTTTGTCGCTTTTGTGCTGCTGCAACGCAAGAACGATGACAAAAAGGTGAATGTGGTGTGGCTGCTTCTGACCGTTGCGACCATGCTTGCGGCAGGCGTAAGCAACGTGGTCATGTCTGTGTTCAAAACTTTGCCCGTGGCGGAGGAGCGCAACCTGCTCATAGTCGTAAGTAACATTGTATCCGCCGTCGTCAGCATACTGTGTGCCGTAATTTGCGGCGCGGCAAAGCGGACGTCGGGCGAACGGTTGCTCAAACCTATGTGTCGTGGTTCGTTGCTTTTTGCAATGGCGTCGGGCTTGACGCTGGCGGTGTATCAGCCGCTTAGCATGTTTGCCCTTACAATGGTAGATGTGTCGGTGTACTACCCCGTAACGGGCGCGTTGGCGGTAATTTTCCTTATGCTGTCGGGCATACCGGTGTTCAAAGAAAAGCCGACGGTAAAGCAGATAACAGGCGTGTGTCTGGGTGCATGCGCGATAGTGCTGCTCAATTTGCAGAATGCGTGACGCAAAGACTGACGACATCATGACGTAATTGTAGTGGCGAAAAACAATATTGAAAACCATTCAAGACAAACAATTGAAAACAAATAAAAAGGAAAAGAAAAAATGATTACTCAACCTAAAGTCAAGTCTGTTCGTTTTGTCAACTTCACCTCGGGCGAAAAAGCCCCCGTAAACACGCTCAGGTGGGACGTAAACGGAACCGATCTCGGCATACCGGTGTACAGCGCGAAGGAAAACGCCTTGTGGCTTTTTTACGGCGACACATTTGCAACGCCGCTGCCGTCCGACGTAAACTGGCGCGGCACGGTAATCGGCAAAACGCACAATTTCGACTTCTCTCACGGCGTCATGTACAGCGGATTTGTGCCCGACGACGCCGGCAACGCGCTGGGACTCATCGTGCATCACAAGTCGGACAACGAGGAATACTACGAACGCACCAAAATTTGTCAGGGCGCGGTGGAAGTAGACGGCGTTATGTACGCATTTTACGAGTCTATCCGTCACTGGGGCGAACCTGGCTATTGGGACGTCAACTACTCCGGCGCAATCAAGTCCCGTGACGGCGGCAAAACGTGGCAACGCGTGTACGACCTTACGTGGACGGCGGACAACGACAAGTATCGCGACGTCGTGAAACGCCTTGCCGAAGAGGACGTGGACATGCAACCGAGCGGCGTGACGGTGGACGTCGACAAGCATTTTTGCCCTGCGTTCGGTCAGATGTACCCGATTTACGGCAAGGACGGCTACGTGTATGTGTACGGTCGTCGCGGCGGCAGACAGTACGGCGCAACAATCGCGCGCGTTGCCCAACAAAACATCGAACGCTTTGACGAGTACGAGTATTACGTAAACGACAACGGAGTAAGAAGTTGGGTAAAGGGCGCGGACGGGCTTGCCGCAATAAACGCGCACGAACGCGAAAGTTACGTCGTTGACCTGCCCGTCAGCAATTTTTCCGTCGCTTACAACAATTACCTCGGCGGCTGGATAGCAATGTACTACAAGCCCGCTCGCGGGATTGTCATGCGCGTTGCGCCCACGCCCTACGGACCTTTCGGCGACGAAACGGACGTACTGTTGCCCTCGGAAAAACTGCCTTGCGGCAAAATCGGCTTGTACGGCGGTTTCACTCACGAACTTATGAGCGCAAACGCAGGCAAAACAATCTACTTCATTGCTTCACAGTGGAACACCGAAGCGTACTGCTCGGAATTGTTTGAACTTTGCTTTGAGTAGGCTTTGAGTTGTAAAATAAAAACGCGTTTGTTTGAGCGCGTTCGGCTGAATTTGTTAAAAATCTACGGAGGTAAAAAATGAAAAAGGCTACAAGTATTTTGTTGCTGTTGGCACTTGTTGCGACATTGGCGTGTGCGCTTGTCGCATGTAATCCTGCCGACGAAGAGTGGTACGTCGAGGAAGGCGCGGAAGTAATCAATGTCTATCTGCGCGACTTCGAAGAGTGGTCCAACAACTACACGATTGACGCAATTCGTCGTTTCAACAGCAATCTGACGGACGGTATTCAGGTGGAGTACACGTTGCTGCTTGCGGACCAGTACGAAAACAAGGTTCAATCCGACCGCGAAGCAGGCAAAGCACCCGACGTGTACCTTATCAGTTACGGCAACCTGCTTACGGCAATCAACTACAACTACATTTTGCCCCTCGAAAACGTGTTGTCGCAAAAGATGATTGATGACATTTCCGAAAGTGCGAAAAATTACGTTTATCTCAAAGAGCACTTGTACGCCGCTCCCTTCTGCTTCGAGCCGAGCATTATGCTGTTTTACAGCAAAAAGGCGTTTGCCGCTGCAGGGGTAACTTCCGCACCCGAAACATACGCCGAAATGCTGGACGCATGCGCAAAAATCAAGCCGACGCTCAGCAAAGCGCAGTACGTGGTGGGCACGCCCAAGGGACTGCCTATGGGCTGGGCTAACATCGGTCAGTTCTACAATGCGGCAGGCGGCAATCTGCCACTGTCCGATGACTGGAGCGAAAGCCTTGTAATGCAAAACAAGGAAGGATACAAGTCTTTCCTTAATTACTACACGTCGCTGTACACCAAAGGTTACACGCCCTTGCAGGATTGCGCCGGCGGTTACAACGAAATCATCCGCGAAGTGTGCGAAGGTCGTGCCGCAATGACATTTGCAGGCAGTTACGCCGTAAGCACAATCTACGACGAATACCCCGAGTGCGTTGACGACATCGAAGTTGCGGTAGTTCCCACCATGGACGGCACCAGCAACGTCGCGACCACGACAAACGGCGGTTGGTCGTACGTACTTGACGCAGCCACGGCAAAACGCACCGGCGCAGACGGACGTACTCATGCCGAACTTGCCGCAAAATTCCTTGAATTTCTGCTTACCGACAGCGAAGTCGCGCCGGAATACTTTGAAAAGGCAAACTACTGCAAATCGGCAGGTTACAACAGTGTAATTGTCGCAACCGGCAAAGAGGGCGAGAGCAACAAATACTACGCCGAAATCGCTCGCGCGGCAAGCAATGCAATCGCAACGCCGCTGTACAACTACGACATCACGACGGAATGCTCCAAGATGATCGAAGAAATGGTAATCAACGGCAAATCAGCCGATCAGGTGATAACCACATTCGACAACATGGTGAAGCAAATAATCAGGCAAAGCGGACTTGCGGGCAACAACCCTGCCTACCGCGGTAATTAGTCGAGGATAAAATGACTGCGAAAAGTAAAACAAAAGCGGTGCACGCGGGCTCAAAAAAGTTTACCTACCGTTACAAGTGGTGGGCTTACGGAATGATGCTTCCTGCCTTCGCACTGCTGACGATATTCGTCATTACGCCCTTTGTCATGGCTGTGTACCGCAGTTTCACCGACTACTCGGCGTACAACGAAAACATCAAATTTGTGTGGTTTGAGAACTACGTCACCATTTTGTCCGACGTGTCATTTATCAAGTCACTCGGCAACGTGGTACTTATGACGGTGATTTATGCCGTGCTGATGTTTGTGTTGTCATTCCTGTTTGCGTTGTTGCTGACCAAACTTACACCCAAAATGGCAAATGTGGCAAAGGTCGTCACCTATCTGCCCTTTATGTTGTCGGGCATACTGCTGTCGGTAATTTTCATATTCCTGTTCAGTCAGAACGGTCTGTTCAATGCGCTGAGAATGTCGCACGACGCAGACGGAATTTCCTTCGCAACGGACGGAATATGGCCGTACGTAATTATTATTTTGCCTTTGTTGTGGGGCGGTTTCGGGTACAACTCGCTTGTAATGTACGCAGGGCTACTCAACATTCCCAACGCTTACTACGAAGCGGCGGAAATCGACGGCGCAAACGGTTGGAACAAACAGTGGGGCATTACAATCCCCAATATGAAAAACTACTTCGTGCTTATCATCATCAACCTTATTACGGGCGGACTGCAGATGTTTGAGTTGCCCTTGATGATGACGAGCGGTGGACCGTTGGAAAAAACGCTTACGCCCGTTTTGTTTATCTTCTGGCAAAAGAGCAACCCCAGTATTCCCGAAAGTGCCGTCGTGGCAGGCGCGATACTAATCATGATACCCATTGCCGCAATCAACCTGATTGTGTTCAAGTTGATACGGTCGGAAAAATCCGTTGACGAATAAGGAGGCATACAGTGAGTAAAACAACTAAATATGCCCCCGAGGTCGCCGACCTTATGCAGAAGAACGCCGACAAATCGGCTCGCGCAAGACGTTTACGCACGGCGCGTAAAGTGCTGTTT
This sequence comes from Clostridiales bacterium, assembly GCA_003537755.1. Classification (GTDB taxonomy): domain Bacteria; phylum Bacillota; class Clostridia; order Christensenellales; family CAG-314; genus Fimimonas. Next base: position 57,349 of record DPQS01000008.1, read on the forward strand.
GCAGTAATTGCCGTGGTGGTTATGGTCGTGGTGGCGTTTCCGATAGTGTGGGTTGTGACGGGCGCATTCAAGGGTTACAAAGAAATCTGGGACATTCCGCCGCATTGGTGGCCGAAAAACTTCACCTGGGACAACTTCAAGACGGTGTTCAAGGTGGACAGACAGACCAACTTCGGCATGACGCTGCTAAGTACCGGTGCCGTCGCGCTTATGGCTACGGCAGGTTCGCTGTTTGTCAACACTCTGGCGGCATACGTTTTTGCGCGGATAGAGTTTCCGTTCAAAAAGGTGCTGTGGGCGTTGTATCTGTTTCCGATGTTCGTGCCCGGCATTACAATCCTGCTGACCTCGCTTAAGGTGGTCAACTCGCTGGGATTGGTAGACTCGATCTGGGTGCTTGTGGTGCCAGGTCTTGCCAGCGCGTATCAGACATTCTTTTTCCGTCAGTTTTTCCTCGGTGTGCCTGCTTCATACGAAGAGGCTGCCGAACTGGACGGTTGCAACAAACTGCAGATATTTTTCAAAATATTCCTGCCCATGTCGGCAACGCCGCTTGTTATTCAGGGCGTAAACATCTTTCTCGCCCACTGGAACAGTTACATGTGGCCCGCGCTTACGGTAACGGGCAACACAAACCTTATGCAGGTAATGCAGGTAATAGCGTCTTTCCGCACAAGGTACGCAGGCAACTACGGCGTAGTAATCGCCGCTTCGCTCATCAGCATGACGGTACCTACGCTGATATTCATCTTCGCACAGAAGAAAATCGTACAGGGCATCGCATTGTCCGGCATTAAATAAAGTTTTTGGGAGAGTACAAAATGAATTTGTCAAATCTTAGCAATATTTTCAAAAAGAGAGATTTTACTCGCAAACGTCTTACCAGTTACGACAAGACGGGCGGAAACGACGACCGTCTGCACATCGCACCCGGTCAGACCGTCACGATTGCAACCGACCGCGGCGCAGGCGTAATTACACACATCTGGACTACGCTTCTCAACGCACCCGAATGGGAACGCAACTGCCTCAGAAAAATCGTCGTTACCATGTACTGGGACGACAGCGATCACCCGTCGGTACAGGCACCTATCGGCGACTTTTTCGGTATGGGGCACGCAATGAGCAAGAACTATGTTTCCGCGCCTTTGCAAATGAGTCCCGAAAACGGACGCGGCTTCAACTGCTGGTGGCCGATGCCCTTCAAAAAGAGTTTCCGTATCGACATCACCAACGAGTGCAACACCGAATTGTTGTTCTACTTCTACGTCGATTACGAAATTCACGCGCAAGCCGACCCCGACGCGATGTACTTCCACGCGCTGTGGAACAGACAACTGACCGTCGGACACGACAAGGCAAACTTTGAAAACCACGACAAATGGTGCTTTACGGGCAACAACCTTGACGGCAGCGAAAACTACGTCATTCTTGACGCGGAAGGCGAAGGCATTTACTGCGGTTGCAACCTTGGCATACACAACCTTGACCAGACCAAACACTGGAACTGGTGGGGCGAGGGCGACGACATGATTTTCGTGGACGGCGCAAAGGTGCCCACATTCAACGGCACCGGCTCGGAAGACTACATCAACACTTCGTGGTGTCCCCAACAGGAATACAACGCACCCTATCACGGAATTATCCTCGGAGGAACGGAAAACTGGGGTGGCAAAATCGCCGTTTACCGTTACCACATTCAGGATCCGATCAACTTCAACAAGTCCGTCAAGGTTACAATCGAACACGGACACAACAACAATCGCAGCGACGACTGGTCAAGCGTGGCTTACTGGTACCAGACGAGTATTCACAGCGCGTTTGCACCTATCGCGCCCGTTGCCGAACGTATGCCCGTTGACGAAAACGCATTGAAGTGGGGCGACACGCCGATACTGGAAAAGGTGTAAACAAAGGTCTTACGGATTGTGCAGTACAACGCCCGCAGCAAAATACCCGTTGCAGGGGTTGTATTGCTACCCGACGTGGTAAATCCGAAAAATAAAAAACAAGGAGAAAGAAAAATGAAACACGGCAAATCAATGAGAATGCTTTGCGTTGTTTTGGCTTTGACAATCGTACTCGGCTGTTGCGCGTTTACCGCTTTGGCAGAAGACAGTACGCTTGAACTGTGGGCTGCTCTTACCGCAGACGGCACGGACTACTTCACTCAGACGGGTGACGCGGCGGCGCAGGTCTACAAGGAAAGTAAGGGCGAACAAAGCAACAAGTTTATCCGTATCACAGCAGGTAACAGCGGCAAACAGTGGGGCTCGTTCGGGCTTAACACCGACGTACTTGCCACGGCAGGACAGTACCGCGTAGAGTTTGACGCCCGTATTCCCGAGGACTACAACTCCGACAACTTCTACATCGCGGCGTACTTCCCCACTGTTTCCAAGACCCTTGCGGGCAGCAAAGAAGCACTGACGGCAATTATGGGCGAGGCAAACGAGTGGGGCTTCAGACACATCGTTGCGGAACTTGACGTGACAGGCTCGGGCGCAAGCGTGTTGAAATTCGGTCTTAACTGCGCAAACGGCAGTTACATCGACATCGACAACGTGGCAGTTTACAAGCGTACTTCCGACGTATCCTACGGCACGGAAAACCTTGCAGGCGCAAACTGCGACTTCGAAGAGTTTATGGAAAAGGGCGGCAGTAAAACTTTGACCGCCGACTGGGACAACTATCCTTTCCGCGCGGCAGCAGACGCAGGCACGGCAAGCCTTGTGTACCTTACCGAAACGAGTGCGGGAGTGCGTCTGAATCGTGAAACGACAGGCTTCGCTTCCTTCGTCAAGGACTCCGTCAAAGGCTACGCGGCAGGCACCTACACGGCGCGCGTTACGTTGATTGCAGACAGCGGATTTACCACCGACAACATCGGTTGCCGTATCAACAAAGACGGCGGTACGCTTGCCGACAACATCAGCCTGACCGGCGCAATTACCGCAGACGGCAGGACGGAAAGCGTACTTACGGGCACCTACACAGTTGAGGCTTACGCCGAATGGACGCACTTCAACATGTGGTGCAACATCACGACGGCGGGCAAAGGTCTGACAATTACCAAGATTGAAATTCTCAATGCCGAAGGTAACAACATCGACACTCGCGGCGACCTCAGCAAAATAAGCGTTCCCTCGACGGAAACCCTTACCGGACTTGTTTCGAAAGGTTGGGCGCACGGCTACTATGTACCCGAAAGCGACTTTGCTACGACAAGCATTGTCAAGGACGGCGACGACATCGTGCTTAAAATGGCACCGAGCGGCAGCGGTATTGCATTTACTTCTGTTACAAAGTCTGTCGACACGACAAAGATTTTGCCGGGCAAAACTTACGCAATCAGACTGTCCGTCAAGGGCGGAAGTAAGTTTGCTACCAACAACTTCGGCTTCGGTTTGCCGACAAACAACATGGGACGTATCGAAAGCACGATTTCTTACGCGGGCATTTCTGCTACGGAAAGCGTAGTAAGCGGACTTATCACCCTTCCTGCAAACGCTGTGCTGATGGGCAACATGGACATCTGGCTGAGCAACAACGGGCTTACCGACGCGGACAACTATCTGCTTGTGGACGACATCGAAATCGTAACCGTGTCCGACGCTACGTTCAGCGCGGATCTCATCAAGGGCGAAGACGAAACTTCTGTCGGCGCAATGGAACACATCGAATACGTACAGCAACCTGCCCTTCGCGAAACGCCCTCGGTAGACGGACTGTACAAGGCAATGCTGTTTAAGCAAGGCGACTTCGAAAACTACGACGAAGGCTTTACTTTCGGCGAAGCAAACGCTTACACGGCTTACTGGGGCAGCGTAAATCTCGACGCGCCAGGAAAAGTAGTGAAGGACGGCACAAACAAAGTTGCAAAAATCGCTTGGGACGGCAACACGAACCACAGATATTCTTCTATGTACATTCTTACCGACCCCGACGAAATGGCAACTGAAGGCGCGGTGTTCGAACTGACGTTCAGTTACAAACTGACAGGTAATTCCGCCCTTGCAAACGTGGCGTTTATCGGCGCAAGCAACAGTTCGGATTTCTGTATGGACCTTGACGCGGTAAAAGGCGCAGGTACCTACTACACAAGCGGCGCAAATATGGACATTTACCGCTACTACGTGACAGAAAGCGATGTTGAAGGCTGGTTTAATGTACGTTTGGTATTCAAGGCTAACATCGGTCTCAAGATGCGCAGCAACTCTGTACGTTTCCTGCTCGACACGGCGCAGAACAATGACAACGCGCTGTACATCGACAACGTAAACCTTGCGCTGTACGAAGCGGAATGCACTCACCACGTTGACGAAAACGCCGACGCCAAGTGCGACAAGTGCAATGCGACGTTGGAATGCACCAATCACGTAGACGCCAACAATGACGGCAAGTGCGACATCTGCGGCAAACAATTGCCTTGCACCGAACACACAGACGCAAACAACGACGGAAAATGCGACAAGTGCGGAGCAGACATGCCCAAGGAAGAAAAGAAGGGCTGCTTCGGCGTTGTTGAAATCGGCGGCGCGGCACTCATGTCTGTACTGGCTCTCGCGGCGGTAGTGCTTGCGGCAAAACGTCCTTCGAGGAGACAAAAATGAGTAACAAATTAAGGTTTGCGGCAATTGTGATGTGCGCCGTAATTGCTTTGTCGGTGGTGGGGCTTGTCGCTTGTAACGGTGACAACCCCGATACGCCCGACAATCCGGACAAGCCCGAACCCACCCCTATCGGCACGCCGCTCAAAGTTTATTCCGACAAAATTTCGTCGGTTTACGACGTGGCAATGCTGACAGGACCGAGTGGCAAAACAAACACCCATGCCGACTGGGGCATAGGCGGCACCGACCTCGGTTTTCCGTACTACGACGCTACAAACAACAAGATGATGTTTCTGTTCGGCGACACCTTTTCTTCCGTAAACAAAGGCAATGCCGGCTGGCGCAGTAACGTGCTGGGCGTGACGAGCGACTTCGACGCAAGCGACGGCATCACATTTGACAGTTTTGTCTGCAACATGCCGGGCATGGCTAAGCAGGTTATCGACTCGGTGCACGACACAAGCAACGAGGGCGAGTACACAAGTATTCCCACGGGCGGTATCGAACTTAACGGTACGCATTACGTGTTTTACATGGCAATCAAGGATTGGCAATACAACACCTGGAATGTCAACTACTGCAACGTTGCCAAGTCCACCGACGGCAAAAACTTTGTCAAGATGAACAACCTGTACTGGCTCAACTCTTCTGCGAAAAACAGCCGTGCCGAAGCAAACGTCATGAGTACTCTCGGCGTAAGCAAAGCCGATGCGGCGGGTCACGTTGCGCCTGCGTTTATGCAGATTTTCCCCTACATTTACGGCGACTACGTGTACATGTTCGGGCTTCCCAGCGGAAGAAGCGGCGGAGTGAAACTTGCGCGCGTGCTGAAAGCGGACATAGAAAGTTTTGACAAGTATCAGTACTACTACGACGGCAACTGGTACACAGGCGCGGAAGGGCTTGCCAAGGTCAAGGACGAAATGGACGAAGCCTCGTATGTGGTCTTGCCCACCGTCGGCGAAGTGTGCGTGTCTTACAACAAGTACCTTGAGGCGCACATGATGACCTACTACACCAACAACAAAATCGTGTTCCGCACGTCCAAGGACCTTGTAAAGTGGTCCAGGGCGGAAACAATCGTCACCAATGCGGAATTTTTGCAACTGTATGGCGGTTTTACGCACGAAAAGTACACAAGCGACGACGGCAAGACGGTGTATCTCATGTTGTCCAAGTGGTACAACTACGTCGATTCGAGCGACCCGACGGGTTACAACGTGCGAGTACTTAGTTTTACATTAAACTAATCCGTTATTAACTGATAAGGCAGTCGGATTTCGTATTCGGCTGCCTTACAACTAAAACGATGTTGACAAAATGTCAACAAAATAGTATTATTTCAGGAGAGCATTATGTCGTATGTAATTTATCCCAAAACAAAGCATGTGGCAAAAATCAAGGAATTGTCTGTGCTTCTCGGAAGCAAGGCGTACAGCCCGACGACAAAATACAACGTCGGCGGCAGCGACCTCGGCATACCGTGCTACGACGACAAGCGCGGCAAAATGTACTTCTGGTTCGGCGACACTTTCCGTGAGGAAAACCTGATCGGCAGTGACTGGCGCAGCAACACCGTGGGCATCTCGCAATGCAAGGATTTGTCCGAGGGCATTGTGTGGGACGAGTTTTTGTGCGACGACGACGGCAAAGCGGTGGAAGTTACCAATTCCAAAAAGACGGAAAACGACCTTTGCGAGGAAGTGACAAACATCCCGACCGGCGCAATCTGTGTAGGCGGCGTGCATTACATGTTTTACATGTCCATTGCCAAGTGGCTTCCCGGCATCGGCTGGATTGTCAACTACAATGGCGTAATGAAGTCCGTTGACGGCAAGCACTTTACGCGGTGCAAAGAAATGTACTTTACCTGCGCCAACAAGGAAGTTGCGACAAGGCTTCTCGGGATAAGCGACGACGACTACGAGGCGCATTTGCATCCCGGCTTCGCGCAGGTTTTTCCCATTCTTGCCAATGACGGCTACGTGTATCTGTTCGGACTTGAGGCAGGAAGACACGGCGGCGTCAAGCTGGCACGCGTAAAGCCGGGCGACATCGAGGATATGAGCAGGTACGAATATTTTTTGAAGGACGGCAGTTATCTGCGCGGCGACGAAGGGCGCGTTCGCTCGGCAAACGAGGACTGCGAAATAGTGCCGCCCGACGTAGGAGAAATTTCCGTATGCTACAGCCGCTATCTCGGCAAATACGTAATGACCTACCTGTCCGACAAACCTTGTTCGAGGGAAACGCCCGGCATCGTCATGCGCGTAAGCGACAATCTGACAGAGTGGAGCGAAGCGGAATTAGTGCTTAGCTATTACGACTACTACAAGTTGTACGGCGGCTTTATGCACGAAAGACTTGCCTCCGACGACGGTAAAAAAATGTACATGTTGTTGTCGCAGTGGACTTCGCCGCGCAAGCGCGACCACGGCTACAACGTAAAACTAATGGAGATTACACTTAAAAAATGACAATTGACGAAATTGCACGTATGACGGGCTATTCGCGGGCGACGGTGGCAAGGGCACTGTCGGGCAAGGGCTATTGCGGCAAAGACAAAAAGGAACAAATTCTGCGCGTTGCAAAGGAGGGCGGCTACCGCCCCAATTACTCTGCGCGGTGTCTGAGAGAAGACAAAACAAACAGAATACTGGTGTGCTTGCCCAACTTCAACAACTCTTTCTACTTCGACCTTGTCAGCGGACTTACGGAAAAGTTTGCCGAAAGCGGTTACTGCGTGATGCTGTTTGACAGCGGCGGCGATTCGCAAAAGGAACTTGAAAGCATAAACATGCTCAACCAGAAATATTGCGACGGACTGGTGTTTGTTTCGTTGGACTTCAACGACGACAACATCGCGGCGGTGCGTGCTTCGGGGCGACCTGTGGTGCTGACAAACCGTTACCTGGGACTGCGCGACGACGACAATTTCGACTACGTGTACCTTGACCACGAAAAGGCAATGTACAAGGCAACGACCCACCTTATCGATTGCGGTTGCAAACGCATTGCGCTGTTTGTAGGTAACGACGAACAACAGACCTCGCGTGAACGTACTCAGGGTTACTACGCCGCGCTTAACGAACGCGGAATTGCCGTTGACAAAAGCCTTGTCATTGACGCGGGTTTTAAGGAGGACGTTGCGGCGACGAAGTTTGCCGAACTGGCAGGCGGCGGCGCGGATTTTGACGGCGTAATTGCTGCAAGCGACCTTATGGGTATGGGTATTTACCGGGCGGCAAAAAGTTGCAATCTGCAGATAGGGCGCGACTTCAAAATGGTGTCGTTTGACAACACCGATTTTACGACAATTGCCACGCCGGGTATTACGTCCATCGACATGCGACAAAGGGAAATAGGTGCCAATGCCGCAATGCTGCTTACCGAGCGTATTCGCGGACGTAAGCAAAGCAAAACGGTAGTACTTGAACCGCGCGTAATCGTGCGCGATTCGTCAAGATAGGACAAACAATCGGCTGAAATTTTACGGTTTTGAAAAGGACTGAAATTATGTACAAAGATTTACTTACGGAATTTATGACGGCGGAGAAAAACGCCGTAGACGAACTTATACGACAGACGGGAAAGCAGTACGACAAAGTAATCGACGCGCTTCTCGGGTGCCGCGGCAAAGTGGTGTTTTTCGGCATAGGCAAAAGCGGACACATCGGCGCGAAACTTGCCGCAACCTTTGCCAGCACCGGCACGCCTGCTATGTTTGTACATGCGGCGGAAGCGCGCCACGGCGACTTCGGCATGATCGAGCAGCGTGACGTTGTAATTTTGCTTTCCCACAGCGGGACGACAAGTGAAACGACGTCTGCGGTAGCCTCGCTTAAAAACATCGGTTGCAAGACCATTGCCTTTTGCAAGAGTGCCGACAGCCTGCTTGCCAGGGAGTGCGACCTTGCAATCAACTACCCATTTGACAAGGAAGCCGACCGCATGGGCGTAGCACCCAGCAGCAGTACCACGGTACAACTGGTGCTTGGCGACGCGATCGGGCTTACGCTGTCCGCGCTCAAGGGCTTTACACGAGAAGATTTTCACAAGTTTCACCCGGGCGGCGCACTGGGCAAAATGCTGGAGGAACACAAATGAGCGTACTTGTAGTAGGCAGTTTTGTAACAGACCTTGTCGCGCTGTGCGAACGCGCACCCGAGGCAGGCGAAACATTGCACGGCAAAGAGTTTAATATCTACCTCGGTGGCAAAGGCGCAAATCAGGCTGTTGCGGCAAAGCGCATGGGCGCAGACGTGACGATGGTAGGGTGTGTAGGTAACGACATTTTCGGTGACGACTTTGTAAAGACATTTACCGAAGAAGGTTTTGACACGCAGTACATCAAACGCACGAGCAACGCTCGTACGGGTTGCAGCCTTGTTACCCTTGAAACCAACGGACAAAACCGCATCTGTATGACACCGGGAGCAAATCTCGAGTTTACGACCGACGACCTGTATGCGCTGGAAAGCCTTGTAGAAAAGGCAAACATAGTGGTGACTCAATGCGAAATGCGTCCCGAGATAGTTGACGAACTGGCAAAACTTTGCACAAAACACAACAAAAAATTTGTGCTGAATCCTGCCCCTGCCCGCACGTTCAAGGGCGAAACGCTTGCGGCGTGCTACGTAATATCGCCCAACGAAACGGAACTGGGGGTAATAGTGGGTCGCACGCTTAACACCGACGAAGAGTTTGTGTCCGCAGCAAAGGAACTGCTTACAAAGGGCGTAAAGAACGTAATAGTTACGCTTGGCAGCCGCGGAAGCCTGCTCGTAAACGCAGATACTACGCAGATTGTGCCTGCCATGAAAGTGAAAGCGGTGGACACGGTAGGCGCAGGCGACTCGTTTACCGGCTCGCTTGCGGCGTTCCTTGACGAAGGAAAGGATGTGTTGTCGGCGATGAAACTTAGTACGATTGTGGGCGGCTTGCAGGTACAGAAGCACGGTGCGATTCCGTCCATGCCCTACCGCGCGGAAGTGGACAAAGTGGCAAACGGCAAGTAACATGTTGCCTTGCTCGGTAACGAAAAAATTGATACGTATACGAAAATCCTTTACAAATTGTTGATTGTTTTCTTGAAATCGTGCAAATTGTGTGTGGCTTTCCTGAAGTAATAAAAAACGAATAAAAAGAATAAATACGAAAAGCGACGATTTTACACTGCGTAAAGTCGTCGCTTTTTGGAATTAAATAAAAAAATACGCGGCATCATTGCTGCGTATTAGTTGTTGCGACGTAATCGAACGCCGCCGAAAATGGTGACTCATAGGGGACTCGTCCCAAGCGAGGCGCAGGGTAAGCGTAGTGCAACGGAGCGCTACGTTATTTCGTACTCTCCTATTAGGAAAGACAAGGCGGCAAGGCATTTGGAAAAAACAAAAAACGTAGCCTCTGCGCTACGAGTTTTGTTTTCGACTACAGCCGTAGCCGCCGAAAATGGTGACTCATAGGGGACTCGAACCCCTGTTCTCGCCGTGAGAGGGCGATGTCCTAGGCCGCTAGACTAATGAGCCGCATTTGTAATAAGTTGTCAGCAGGCAATGCCGTAACAACTTGCCGTATTATATTACCACAACGACAAGGCAAAAGTCAACGTTTTTGCGGTAAAATTTTGCGAGCAGGCTACTTTGCATAACTTATTGCAGCGTTCGTTTCTTTGTGTTATAATTGCAATAGTACATTTGCGAAGGAAAACAAAATCAAAAAGTTGCCATTGAAAGTCCCGGATTATGAGGGCTGGAACAAGCTGTAACAGAATAGAGCAAACCGTTGACGTACAGTGAGCGTCGTTTAACGCATAATTAGCCGCCG
>DPQS01000008.1:68046-86292 GCA_003537755.1 Clostridiales bacterium
TAGTGATGGCTAAATTAACCCTAATAAAACAGTTTTCGTAAAACTCGGCAACTTGAAGTTGGTGGCATCAGACGAGTATACCGAAAACTGAAAGATCGGCAACAATGTGTAATACAAGCTGTTTATTGATTAGCGTAGCTTGCCGCAACCGGATTTACTACATTATTTGTACAAAAAAACAAGTTTCTTTGGTCGTTTTTACCGTTTTCGCCGTAATTCAACCAGCGGTTGAGCGATTTTGCAACGGTTGGTTGAGGCGAGTAAACAAACGGTAGGGGCAAATTTTGTTACGAATGCCGTATAATGTGTTTGCAGGCGGACGGAAAGTCCGTGGCGGTGCGGCGATGGTATTGCAGACAGGTAAGCACCCGTGGCAACATAAATCGCAACCGCTGTTGCAAAGGAGAATAATATTATGAAAGAAACATTCGGACAACGTTTTCAGCGGTTACGCAAGGCGGCAAACTTCACGCAGGAAGATGTTGCAAAAAGACTCAACATTTCCGCGCAGGCGGTCAGCAAGTGGGAAAACGACATCTCCGCACCGGACATTTCCGCACTGACCGACATTGCCGACATGTTTGGCGTTACTACCGACGTGCTGCTTGGCAAGTCTGCCGACGAGGCAACCTTTGTACCCGACGCGAAGAAGGACATCGACAACCTTATGTTCCGCGTGTTTGTCGATTCCGCCGACGGCGACAAGGTTCGCGTAAACCTGCCCGTTGCGCTTGTCAAAATATTTGCGGAAAGCGACGACGGCGGCGACGTCAAAATAAACGGCAAAAATATATTGCAAGGTATCGACCTCAAACAGTTGCTGTCCCTTGTCGAGCGCGGTTTGCTGGGCAAAATTGTCGAAGTTACATCTGCCGACGGCGACAAAATAGAAGTCGTGGTGGAATAGCCATGCGCATAAAAATTTGCTCGCCCGAGAAAAAGCTGAATTTGTTGTTGCCGAATTTTTTGCTGAAAACGTCGTTTGCTGCGAAAACTATTTTCGGCACCGACGACCCTGAAAAAATTGAAGCAAACCGCCGACTGCTTAAAAGGGCGTACAAGGCACTGAAACAATACAAAAAGAAGCACGGTAAACTGGAATTGGTAAACGTCGTTACAGCCAACGGACAAACAGTCGTGCAGGTGATTGTGTAGGGCGGCGGCGCACGAAAAACATTGCTTGGTAAAAAATTGTTTTGCAAATGCTTTGCGTAATTTTGCGGTTTGTGCTAAAATAACTTTGTACTACTAATTGGAGGACATTTTATTATGCAATATTCACATGAAGTTGAACTTATGCAATGCGTAATGAAAGGCTGCAATCACGGTCCGGCTCCCATCCCCGAAGAAGGCAAATGGGTACAAGCCTACGACATCAAGGATATCAGCGGTCTTACGCACGGTTGCGGTTGCTGCGCACCCCAGCAGGGCACATGCAAACTGACGCTCAACATCAAAAACGGTATCATCGAAGAAGCCCTTGTAGAAACAATCGGCTGCTCCGGTATGACTCACTCCGCAGCGATGGCGGCAGAAATTTTGCCCGGCAAGACGCTTCTGGAAGCACTGAACACCGACCTTGTTTGCGACGCAATCAACGTTGCCATGCGTGAGTTGTTCCTTCAAATCGTCTACGGACGTTCGCAAAGCGCATTTTCCGACGCAGGACTTCCCATCGGCGCAGGTCTTGAAGACCTTGGTAAGGGACTTCGCAGCCAGGTAGGCACGATGTACTCCACCAAACTCAAGGGACCCAGATACCTTGAAATGGCAGAAGGCTACGTAACTCGCCTTGCCCTTGACGACAACGGCGAAATCATCGGTTACGAATACGTAAACCTCGGCGTCATGATGAAGGCAATTCAGGAAGGCGTAAGCGGCAACGACGCGCTTGCAAAGGCCAAGAAACACTACGGACGTTTTGAAAACGCCGCCAAATACATTGTTCCGCGCAATGAGTAAGGGAGGAAATGACAATGGCTATCACATTTGAAGGTTACGAAAGAAGAATAGACAAAATCAACTCCGAACTTGCCAAGTACGGAATGAAGGACCTGGAAGAAGCCCGCAAAATTTGCCTTGACCACGGTGTAAACGTTGAAGAAATCGTCAAGGGCGTGCAACCCATCGCGTTTGAAAACGCAGTCTGGGCGTACACGCTCGGTTGCGCAATCGCCTACAAAAAGGGCGTAAAGACGGCTGCCGAAGTAAGCGAGTGCATCGGTCTCGGTCTGCAGGCATTCTGCATTCCCGGTTCCGTTGCCGATCAACGTAAGGTAGGTCTCGGTCACGGCAACCTCGGAGCAATGCTTCTTCGCGAAGAAACTGACTGCTTCGCATTCCTTGCCGGTCACGAATCTTTCGCCGCTGCGGAAGGCGCAATCGGTATTGCACGTAACGCCAACAAGGCACGCAAAAAGCCGCTGCGCGTAATCCTTAACGGTCTTGGCAAAGACGCCGCATACATCATTTCCCGTATCAACGGCTTTACGTATGTACAGACAAAGTACGATTACTACACGGGCGAACTTACCATCGTACGCGAAGTTCCGTTCAGCGATGGCGAACGCGCACAAGTGCGTTGCTACGGCGCAGACGATGTAAACGAAGGCGTTGCAATCATGCGCCACGAAAAGGTTGACGTTTCCATCACCGGTAACAGCACCAACCCGACCCGTTTCCAACACCCCGTTGCAGGCACTTACAAGAAGTGGTGCGTCGAAAACGGCAAAAAGTACTTCTCGGTTGCTTCCGGTGGCGGCACGGGACGTACCCTGCACCCGGACAACGTGGCTGCAGGTCCCGCTTCGTACGGCATGACCGACACAATGGGTCGTATGCACAGCGACGCTCAGTTTGCAGGTAGTTCCAGCGTTCCCGCGCACGTGGAAATGATGGGTCTTATCGGTATGGGCAACAACCCGATGGTTGGCGCAACCGTTGCTTGCAGCGTTGCGGTAGCACTGTCGGTTAAGTAAGTAAAGCGTAAGGCTTTTGCCTGTTGCAAACTTTAATCAAAAATCAAAGCCGCATTGCTTTTTGCAGTGCGGCTTTTTGTTGTGTCGGTTTTTTATTTGTCAGCGCTAACAACATTTTGGAATGTTTCTCTTCGTGGTACAGGGGTCGTAATAAGTGACGGCAACTGTGCAAGTCCTCCTGTACGTGTGTGTGGGAGTAATACTTTTGCCCTCATAAATTATCGGTGATGACAATTGACAAAAGTATTTTGAAGTGTCTTATTATGTTTTATGTAATGCGGTAGCGGTGCGGTTCTTCGCGGTCATCGGCGGTATTGCCAGTCGTACCATTTGTACAGTTTGCTTTTCACTTCGGCGTCGGCAACGTTGTCAATCTCGCTGAAAAATTTTGCGCTGTCGGCGGAAGGCGTGCCCAGATTGTAGCCCTCGTCGTTTACAAGCGGTTTGCCCGTTTCGCTTTGTTTGTTGCCCAGCAGTTTGTCGGCAATGGACATCACCGTCGGATTGGTTACAAGCCCCAGTACCGCGCCAGTTTTGTCCTCGGCAGTGGCGTTTGCGTCGGACAACTTCTGTATGTTGCCGACAAGTGCCTTGCTGTCGTCGGACAGCATTGCGCCCAGTTTGTCGGTCATTGTTTCGCCTTTGTCGTTGCCGCCGCTTAGCAGTTGCCACGCAAGCAGCAGCATTGCCACCGTTGACAAATTCACGCCGAGCCTCCTTTTTGTAATCATTGTATTATATGCGGTCATATAATGAATAGTGAACTTACTTTTGTAAAAGGAGTACATACGTGACAAACAGCAACGATCCGAGAAACATTTTTGTAGACAATCGCAACGGCTTTGCAGGGGACGAATCGACGGAACAAAACACCTCTTCGCGGCAGCCCGACATGGGCAAAAACGGAACGACAAACAACGCCGATACACAGGGCGCGAGCGGCGGTGCGGACAGTTACGAGGCGCGCGTAAACGAAATGAAACGCCTTGCCGCAAAGTACCAACGAGAAGGTGAAGGACAACTTGTCAGGGATATTGTCAACAACGTGATCGAGCAGAAAGCGGCAGGCAAATTGACAAATCAACAACTGATTGCCTTTGCCAATCGTGTTGCGCCGCTGCTGAATACCGACCAGAAACAACGCTTGTCGGAACTGGTAGAACAACTTGTTAAGTTGTAAAATATCGAGTGCATAGCCGGGATAGCATTTGGCTAAATTAACCTTAGGCATGCTGACTGCAAAAAAAAATATGTCATCCTGAGCGCAGTCGAAGGATCCCCCGGAATGGTACCTGTCGTCTGCAATTGTCTTATTACAATGGTGTGGTAATTTTGTACGTGACGACTTGAAGCTGCGGAAGGGATAAAAAAAAGCCAAATAATAACGAAAAACGTCGATTTATAAAATACTATTACACACATAGTATTCTGAAATTGCCTGTTTTTACATGAAAACAGGCGTAATCGACGTTTTTTTTTGCGTTTTAGTTCTCTTGAAGGTTATCGCTCTTATGTGGCTCTTTTTGCCGTTGGATGGCGTTTTTACATATTGCCGCTTCGTAGTTCCTTGGCTGTACGGTCGACGGCGTAGAGCAGTTGGTAACATTCCTGACGGGTGGTGACGCAACTGACCGAAGCGCGGACGACGCCCTGACCGAATGTGCCGAGAGCCTTGTGCATAAGCGGTGCGCATTGCAAGCCGCCGCGCACGGCTATGTCGTACTTGTCGGCAAGCGTATCGGCAACAAAATTGCTGTCGGCTTTGCCTATGTTGAATGCGACTATGCCGCTGTCGTTTTTGTCGCTGTACAGCGTTACGCCATCTATTTGCGACAACGCTTCGACAAGCATTCCCTGTGCGCCCGTTACGTTTGCGCGGTTGGCATTTTTGTTTGCGTTGTGCCAGTCTATTGCCGCGCCCATTGCAAGCAAGGCGGGGCATGGCAACGTGCCTGCTTCCAAGCCTTCGGGCAGGTTTGTCGGTTGTGCAATCAGGTGGCTGTCTGTGCCCGTACCGCCGAATACCGTCGGTTTGGGTGTGGCTCGCTCGCTCAGGCAAAGTGCGCCTGCGCCCTGTATTCCGTGCAGACCCTTGTGTGCGCCGAAGCATACTATGTCGATGTTGTCGCGCGCCATGTCTATGTCAACGTAGCCCGCGCTTTGCGCGCAGTCCACAACAAACAAAATGTTGCGTTCGCGGCAAAATTTTCCAAGTTCCGTAAGGTTGTGCAGTTGTCCGTTTACGTTGCACACGTGCCCTACGCACAGCATGTAGGTGTCGGGTTTTACCAGTCGTTCGACCTGCCCTACGGAAACTTGCCCGTCCTCTTCGGGATACACGAAATCAAGATCTACGCCGTGTCTGCTCAGTGCGGTCAGCGGTCGCAGCACGCTGTTGTGTTCCGCCACGGAAACAATCGCCCGTCCTCTCCTTGCCGTACCGATGATTGCAGTATTAAGCGCGGCGGTGCACCCGGGCGTAAACACAACCCGTCGCGAGTTGCAGTTTACAAGTCGGGCAATCTTGCCGCGGATGTCCAGCAGTCGCTGTTGCAACTCTATGCTTTGTTTGTTGCCGCTTCGGTTTGGGTTAAAGGGCAGTTTTGTCATGGCTTCCACGGCGGCGTTTATTACCGTCTGCGGTTTGTAATTTGTTGTTGCGGCATTGTCAAAGTAAATCATGTTTTCCTCGTCACAATCGGTGGATATTTTGCGTAGTATATCTTATGGGAAAGTTTTTCGTCTGATACCAAACCGACGTATACATTTCGCGCGGCGGACGAAGCGGTGACGTTTTTTTTGCAGGTGGCAGTGCAGTGCGGCATTACTTGTCTGCGCTCAGACTTGCGTAATAACGTCGCCGTCTACATAAGGAGCAAAACAATGAGTTTCGTAATTGCCGTCTACCGTTCGCGCGACGTGTCGGTGAGAGTGTACAACAAACTTATTTCGCTGGGGGCCACGTGCGCGTTGGTAAGCACTCCCCGCGCGGCAAATGTCGGTTGCGGACTGTCGGTCAAAATGCACACCGACGTTTACTATGCCTATGCCTCGGCACTGTCGCAAACGGAAACGTTTGTCGGATTTTTCCTCGTGCGGCAGACCTTAAACGGGCAAACGGTAACAAGATTGTAATGCGTGTTACGCGTGCGGCGGCGATGTTGTACGCATGCGGCGGCGATGAAGGGCATCATGCGGTCGGCTTGCGGTAACACGGCGCGGCAAATGCTGTTGTCGCGTTTAACCACACCGATATTTTGCTGTCAGCGTCTGCCCCGCGCCTGCTGTCTGCCAAAAGTGCGTAAGCACGCAAAAAAGGTGCAAATAAAGCCTTGAAAAAAATAACTGATTAGTATATAATAATTCTATATGCAACAAACAGAAAAAATTTTGGCAACTCTTGCGAAAGACTTTCCCAATGCCAAAAGCGAATTAAACTTCAAAAATCCTTTTCAATTGCTTGTGGCGGTAATTTTGTCGGCGCAGTGCACGGACAAACGGGTAAACCTGGTTACGCCTGCATTGTTTGCCGAAGCCGACACACCGGAAAAAATGGCAGCGCTACCCGTCGGACGCATAGAGGAGCTGATACACAGTTGCGGTTTTTATCACAGCAAGGCGAAGTATCTGCACGACATGTCGGTGGACGTGGTTACGCGCTTCGGCGGCGTTGTGCCGAACAATATCGATGAGCTACGCACACTTGCAGGGGTCGGTCGCAAAACGGCAAACGTTGTATACGCGGTAGGTTTCGGCGGACAAGCCATCGCCGTGGATACGCACGTATTCCGCGTGTCAAACAGGCTTGGCATTACCGACGCTAAAAACGTGCTTGACACCGAAAAACAACTCATGGCTGCAATACCGCCTGCGCAGTGGGCGGACAGCCATCATTACATTTTGCTTCACGGGCGTTACGTGTGCAAGGCGCAGCATCCGTGTTGCGACAAGTGCTCGGTGCGCGACATGTGCAAGTACTACGCCGAGCACAACAAGGTAACCAGATGACGGAACAAACGCAGGCGCAACTTATGCGCTGTTTACAATGCAAAAATCCCGGGTGCAGTGCCGCATGCCCGCTCGGAAACGACATTCCGACAATAGTCAGGCTTGTACGCGAAGGTAAATTTGTCATGGCGGTGCAGGTTGTCGGACATCCCTTCGGCGGCGTTTGCGGATACGTGTGTCCACACGAAAATCAGTGTCAGGGCGGTTGTGTGCTGGCAAAACGCGGACAGGCAGTGCCGACGGGCGAAGCGGAAGCGGCAGCGTTTACAAACAGCCCGTATGTGGTCGCAAGGCGCGACGACAAACTTGCAGGCAGACGCGTTGCCGTTGTCGGCGGCGGTGTCAGCGGAATTACCTTTGCGGTGAAGTGTTACGAAAGCGGCGCGGACGTGACTGTGTACGAAAGCAATATGTTGCTGTCCACGCTGTACGGTATTCCCGAGTTCAGACTTCCGCACAGGCTGCTTGACGACATAGTGCGCAGCGTGGAACAAAGCGATATTCGGGTTGAACATAAGTACGTTTGCCAAGCGGACATAGCCGCCATGCAGAATGACAACGACATTGTGTACCTTGCTGTCGGCAGGACGGTGTGCCGCGCACTTGGTGTTACGGGTGAAGAGTACGCCACAACTGCGGACAAGTTTCTGCACGAAGCAATGTTGCCACGAGATGTGATTGTAGTCGGAGGCGGCAATACGGCAATGGATTGTGCAAGGCTCAACGCAAGGCTCGGCGGAAAAACCATGATTGCCTACCGTAGAGCAATGGCGGATATGCCATGCTACGCCAAGGAAGTGCAAGCGGCGGCAGACGACGGCGTTATGTTTGAAACGAATCTTGCACCCGTAATGGTGGACAAGCAGGCGGACGGCAGACTGTCGGTGACTTTTGCGCGGACGAACAGCGAAGGGCGCGGCAGACTTTCCGTGACGGACGAACTGCACACGTTTAGTTGCGATTGTCTGGTTGTTGCGGCAGGAAATATGCTTGACGGCAATGTGTATGCGCAGGACAAAACGGTGCCCGTCGACAAATGCGGCAACGTTGACGGAAATCTTTACGCAGGCGGCGATTGCGCAGGCGGCAGCCTTGTCGTGGAAGCGGTCAAGGCGGCGATATGTGCCTGCAACGGCGTGTTTGAACGTTACGCGACCAAGTGAAAAGCAATTATATGCGCCGAAGTTAATCAATTTGAAGTTGGCAAGCAAGCCGCAAACGGTTAGTAGCACTATCAGGGGTGGCGAGGCGTAGACCGCTTAAGAAAAACTAAAACGAGCCATTCCGCAGGAAAACAAGGGTGTGGAAAGCGATATATGCGCCGAGGTTAAAGTGCTTGAAGTACACACGCCAATTACAAACGGTCAACTTGCTTCATCAGGGGTGTCGAGGTGTTTCCACACAGCGACATCGTAGCGACGGCGCGGCTGGGAAGGCTGCTTACCATAAACAATATTGCTCGTCGCGAGCCGAGCATCAAGCGCTCGCGGTGTGGAAATACCTCGACAGGACCCCATACATCAACTAACTCACTTCGGCGCACGCCCACTTCAACCAATCCAAAACAACAAGCGATAAAAACGCTTTCCAACCCTCACAGGAGTTAATATGTTTATTGATAAGGTCAAAATCTACATCAAGGCAGGCAATGGCGGCAACGGTTCCGCAAGCCTGCATACCGAAAAATACGTACCCAACGGCGGTCCAGACGGCGGCGACGGCGGTAAGGGCGGCGATATCGTCTTTGTGGCGACCACAGGCGAAAACACTCTCAACGCTTTCCACTTCCAGAAGCATTTTCGCGCCGAAAACGGCGAAAACGGCGGTCACAAAAATTGCTACGGCAAGCAGGGCAAAGATCTGATTGTCAAGGTGCCCGTCGGTACCGTTGTCAAAACCGTTGACGGCGACGTCGTTGCGGACATGTACGAGGACGGTCAGCGCACGGTGATTGCGGCGGGCGGCAAGGGCGGCAGAGGAAACCGTCACTTTGCCACGGCTCGCAGACAGTCGCCCAGTTTTGCCGAGCACGGCGTACAAACGCAGGAACACGAAGTGGTGCTGGAACTTAAAACCATTGCGGACGTCGGCTTGGTAGGATTTCCCAACGTAGGCAAAAGCACGCTGTTGTCCGTTGTTTCCGACGCAAAACCGAAAATCGCAAACTACCACTTTACAACGCTCAGTCCCAATCTCGGCGTTGTGGGCTACTACGACAAAAGTTTCGTAATGGCAGACATTCCGGGGCTTATCGAGGGTGCAAGCGAAGGCGCGGGACTCGGACATAGTTTCCTTCGTCACATCGAACGCACGCGCGTACTCGTGCATGTGGTGGACATGGGCGGCAGCGAAGGGCGTGACCCGCTGGACGACTTCGAACTTATCAACAACGAAATTTTCAGTTACGACCCTGCTCTCAAAGATTTGCCTATGGTGGTTGTCGCCAACAAAATGGACATGCCTGCCGCGGAAGAAAACCTTGCGCGTTTCAAGGCGGCTTACGGCGACAAGTACAAAATCATCCCCATGATGACGTTGATTCACGAAGGCGTGGACGAACTGCTGACAACCCTTGTGGATATTCTGGACAAGTTGCCCGAACCGGGACCGCTGGAATTTACCCCCGTGTCGCTTGACAAAGAGGAAGAGGACAGTTTCGAAATAGAGGAACTGGACGACGACGTGTTTGAAGTTACCGGCGGACTTGTGGAAATTTTGTCGCGCAAGGTCAATCTGGACGACTACGACAGTTTCCGCTACTTCCAGCGCGTGCTTAAGGACAAAGGCGTAATTGCAGAACTTCGCAAGCGCGGCGCGCGCGACGGCAGCACGGTAATAGTGGGCGATTTGGAATTTGACTTTGTGGATTAGGCTGCAGCCGAAAAAGCGTTTATGAGGCTGTCGCTCTAAGTTGCAAAAACATTTATTTGTTATGTCGTGACATGCCACGTTGAGCAAAACGAAGTGCAGTCGAAACGTCTGGGAAAATGGTGCACTGTGGAAACGGGCGCCGAAGTAAGGAAGTTGATGTAAGGGGTCCTGTCAAGGTATTGCCGCACTGCGAGCGCTTGATGCTCTGCTCGCGACGAGCAATATTGCTTATGGCAGGCAGCCTTCCCAGCCGTGCCGTCGCTACGATGTCGCTGTGCGGCAACACCTCGCCACCCCTGATAATGCTTGTTAACGGTTTGCAGTTGGTTTGCCTACTTCAAGTTGACGAACTTCGGCGCGTATTGCCGTTATAAAAAGTGTCTTACGTTTTGTAATTGACTTGCATATTTCAAGTCGGTTAGTTTTGGCGGAACGTAGCGCATATTGCTACAAGCAACTTTTTTCGTCAGCGGTGTTGGTGGTGCGCCAACCACAGCCCCGACCGCCCACCCCTCATGGTCAAAGGCACGTTGTTTGTTGTAACGGCAATCTGATGATTGAAGTCTTGTTAGGTTAAAAAACTAAACTGCGTAGTTTTGATTATTGCAAAATATAATTACTGTCAACTGATTAGTTGCTATGTGATAAACGGAAATCATCGGACATGCAATTAACGTACCATGAGCGAAAGCGAAAGGAACTTTATTCCTACCAAGTTCTGCTTGCGGCGGGCTATGCATTTGATGAATGATTTACCTGTCGGTTTATTGCTATAAAAGTAAAAGGTGGTAATTTTCCATTACGTATCGGCGAATTAACGGTACTATCGCGCATTCCGCAGGAAAAGCGGACTGAAAAAGCCTGTACGTATGACTTTGTTTTGAAACAAACTTGAAAGTTGCGGGTGGCGATGTGTTGGCAATGAAAACCATCATTCCGAGGGCGCGGCCGGGAAGGCAACATACCAAAAATAATTATGCCCGCAGTGAAGCGAGCCAGCAGGCGTTTTTCGTATGGTGATACATCGCCACCCACAGCAACTACTAAAAATATATACACAATCTTTTCATCAACCAAGGAGATTTTATGATAACAACCAAACAACGCAGCCAACTTAAGGCTCTTGCAAATACACTCAAACCTACCGTGATTATCGGCAAAGGCGACCTGACGGACAACATCATCAACGAGATAGAAGTTGGACTGTACAACCACGAAATCGTCAAGGTTTCCGCGCTGAAGTCCTGTGAGTCGTCGGCTCGCGACATGTGCGACGACGTCTGCCGCGTACTCGGCTGTGACCCCGTAATTGTTGTCGGCAACCGCTTTGTAGTGTACAAACCCACCGACAAAAAGGATTTCGAACACCTGCTGTAATTTTTCGTTGTTCTTAGCCGATTGGGCATACATTTTGCACACACCCCAAATAGTGCATTTGTACTATCTGCGTAGCCATTAAAAACATGTCTACCACATTAAAATTACGTTGTCCATATGCCGCAACGGTCGAGCTTTCCGTAGGAAACAGAGACCGATTGACAGTACGGCATTGACAGTGATGGCGTTGCGGCGATAAACGCAAAAAATCGCAGTTAACCGGTTTCATTTCGGTCGTGCATTTTTTGCTTCAATCGCCACTTGCTCAATCAAAACATCGTACTTCAATCTCTCAAAGGAGAAAAATATGACAAACAAACACTGCATCGCAATGATACTTGCAGGCGGTCAGGGAAGCCGTCTGGGGGTACTTACGCGCAACATCGCCAAGCCTGCCGTGCCTTACGGCGGCAAGTACCGTATTATTGACTTTCCACTGACCAACTGCACGCAATCGGGCATAGACACAGTAGGTATCCTCACCCAATACAAGCCGTTGGAACTCAACACTTACATCGGCAACGGACAAGCGTGGGACCTTGACTGCAACGACGGCGGAGTGTTCATCCTACCGCCCTACATGCGCGAAAAGGAAGGCGAATGGTACAAGGGTACGGCAAACGCCATTTACCAGAACATCGAATTTATCGACAAATTCAATCCCGACAACGTGCTTATTTTGTCCGGTGACCACATCTACAAGATGGACTACAACAAGATGTTGAGTTACCACGTCAAGAAGAACGCCGATTGTACCATTGCCATGATTTCCGTCGACCCTGCCGAGGCAAGCCGTTTCGGTATTCTATCCTGCGATGACAACGGACGCATTGTGGACTTCGCCGAAAAGCCTGCCAAACCAAAAAGCAACACGGCAAGCATGGGCATTTACATATTCAAGTGGAGCGTACTTCGCAACGAACTGATTGCCGACGAAGGCGACGAAAAAAGCAGCAACGACTTCGGCAAAAACGTCATTCCCAAGATGCTTGCGGCAGGCAAGGGTATGTTCGGGTACGAATTTAACGGTTACTGGAAGGACGTCGGAACGGTGGAAAGTTTGTGGCAGGCAAACATGGATTTGCTTGACGACGACGCGCTTCGCCTTGCCGACAGCGACTGGACTATTCTCAGCCGTTCGGCATTGCAATCGCCGCACTTTATCGGTACGCATGCGCACCTTGCCAACAGTCTTATTACCGAGGGCTGCTACATAGACGGCACGGTGTCGCACAGCATAATTTCCGACGGCGTAACCGTCGAAAAGGGTGCGGAAGTAGTGGACAGCGTGGTGCTGTCGGGCGCAAAAATCTGCGCTGGCGCACACGTACACAAGGCAATCATCGGTGAAAATGCTGTTGTCGGCAATGACGGCAGCATAGGCATTGACGGCAAAACCGACTACTTGTCCAAGTACTGCAGCGGTGGCGTGTCGCTGGTTGGCAGCGATGTACACATCGGCGTAAAGGTGCACATTGCCGCAGACAGTATGGTGACGGAAGACGTGAAAGGGGGTACCAAACAATGATCGACACAATGGGCGTAATTCTCACTTCAAACGCCGACACCGACCTTGGCGAACTTACCCGTTTGCGCAGTGTGGCTGCAATTCCGTTTGGCGGACGTTACCGTCTTGTAGATTTTGTTCTGAGCAATCTTGTCAACAGCGGCATTGTAAACGTCGGCGTCGCAACGGAATACAACTACCAGTCGCTGCTGGATCACATCGGCAGCGGAAAGCCCTGGGGACTTGCCCGTAAACAATTCGGTTTGCGCTTTTTGCCGCCGTTTTCTGCCAACAGCAACGAAACGGACGAACGCATAAAAATGCTTACCGGCGTAATACATTACCTCAAACGCAGTCCGCAACGCTACGTAATAGTTGCCGATTGTAACAACGTGTGCAACATGCGCTTCGACGACGTGGTGGCATTGCATGTTGACAGCGGCGCGGACCTCACAGTGGTGTATCAGCAGTCGCGCGACAAGGGCGTGTACATCGACGTGGACGAAGGCGGCAACGTAAAAGGCATAGCGGACAAGGGCGACAATCGCCTTGTCGGGTACTACGTGTTTACCAAAGATTTGCTTGTCAACGTGCTGGAACGCTACCAAAACATCGGACAAAAGCGTTTCTACAATGACCTTATCGCAGGCTACATTCGCCGCCACAAGGTTGTGGGCTACCGCTTTGACGGCTACCTGTCCACGATTACCGACACGACGGGCTACTTCCGCGTCAGCATGGACCTTATGGACAGCAACGTGCGCAAGGATTTGTTTATTTCCGACAACCGCATACTGACCAAGGTCAAGGACATGGTTCCCACGCACTACATGGACAACGCCGAAGTAAGTTCCGGTTTCATTGCCGATGGTTGCGTGATTGACGGCAAGGTGGAAAACAGCATTTTGTTCCGCGGCGTAACGGTGGAAAAGGGTGCCGTCGTAAAAGACTGCATTGTAATGCAAAACACCGTTATTTCGCAAAATGTGCGCCTCGGCGCGTGCATAGTGGACAAGGACTGCGTAATACTGAAAGGCAAGGAGCTTGTCGGGCAACCTAACTATCCTGTGGTGGTCGGCAAACGCCGCACCATATAGCGACGGCGTATATCGGCACATCTTGGCACTGCGTGGCGCGTCTTGCGCGGGTCATGTACGTCATTGTACACTTCCCTTGCAAAGCCGCGCCCTGCTGTGCCAATCTGCACCAATCTACGCCGTCGCTACGAAATTTCAGGCGAGTTGGCGTCTCCCTGTTGCCACAATCTACCGCAATCTACGCCCGAATCAGGTTTGTGAATATTACAGTTTCAATAGAAACTGCATTTTGTGGTTTTTGTAAAAGTCATACAAACACCTCTATTAAAAGTTTTTGGAAAGGGGTGTGGGGAAAACACTTTTTGTAAAAAAGGTTTTCCCCACAAAATATCCCCATCAAAAAAAAACACAAAAAAAAATAAAAAGAGATTAAACATAACATGGCATATCAACATTTTTATTCGTGCGTGCCTGCAAGGGTTAGCATGTTTAACAAGGTGGACGGCTACGACACGTTTGCGGCATCCGACATATTTACAAGGGAATACATCGACGACAATCTGTCGCCGCTGCTTGCCTACCGCCCCGGTAAATACGAACTTCCGCTGATACGTCAGGGGCTGCTGCCGCCTGCTTACTGCCAGTTTGTCGGCAAACAAAAGCAGATTATCCAAAGTTGCATCAGTTACATTCCGCTGGACTACACCAGTGAGCGCAGCAGTTTCATGATACACACGCTTGTGCTTACCGACGAGGAGCGCAACGCCGCGGCGGCTGTCAGTGATCGTCAGGTACTCAATCCGGCATTGTTTGTCACGGATATTTCCGACTTCAAGGTTACGCGCGCAAGCGGTTCGCCGAAGTACAACTATCCGACGCTGGATTACATGGCGGAACGTATATCGGCGGTGGAAACATTGGCTACGGCGTATGACCCGGTACCGCTTAAACGGTTTATCTACGCACTGTTGCTTGCCGCGTGCGGCAAGGGCAAGACGGTGTACGTTACGCTGAACAAACCGCTTGCGGAACTGTCGTCGAGCGCACTGGAACTGATGAACACGGTTATGCAGGTGTTTCCGCACAATATCCGCGACAACATTTCCTTTGTTACGTATTTGTCGGAGTACAACAAACTTAATATGTTTGACGTCAAGTTTCTGCCGCAGGACTGCATGCCGACGGGCGGTGGCAAGGGATATGTGTTCAACATGACCCGTTCGCTTGCCGACGGCATACGCGACGAGGACTATCGCGCCAACGAGCAAGTTGTCAATTTTTTTTACGGACTGCTGACAAACAAGCCGCTGCGCAGCCGCTTTGTCAAGTTTGCCGAACACGCCGTCACGCAGGAACCGTCCATGAAGCAGCCGACTTTCAAAAATCTCACTGCAATGGTTACGCTGTTCCGTCAGATTTGTCGGGCATTTACCGAAAAGCAACTGCTGCCCGATGACGACCGCGTGCTTGCCATGTTTGAAACCTACGAAAAATACCGCGCGATACTGTCCCCGTCGGAACGGTGCGTGGTGTACAATTCGCTGACGCGCTACAAACGGCTGCATCAGGCAATTCCGCCAAAGGTGTTCAACAAGTTGTGCAAACTGTACCCCGATGAGCCGGAACGCGTAAAAGTGTCGGTAATGAAAATAGTGCTGGACCTCATTCACACAGACGTTATGCGCGACAAACTGTTTGCCTTTATCAAAAGTAACTTCGACAGCGAGTCGGCGCGCAGCCGCTCGGCAATCTGCCGCAACCTCGTGCGCGTGTACTACGGCGGATTTTTGCAAACGCAGATTCTGCAACTGTACAACGACCACTTCGGCGAAGAAACGGAAAGCACGCAGGACTACATTTTCAACAGACTGATGCTCAGTATCCGCACGCCGTCGGTGCAACAGCCCCTTATGACCTTTTTGCAGAAGTACTATCCCGTGCTTACGGTCAACCGGAAGCGTGTGCTGTACCGCACGTTTTTTGAAATGTTGCCCGAGGCCGACGCACTTGCCGAGTTGATACTGGACTTTGTAAACGGGCACGCGGACAAGGACAGCGACGAAGTGACGGCATTAATTTCCGAACGCTTTGTAAAGATAGTGGATGCGGAAAGCCGCAAGTCCGACGCGCTGTTTGCCCTGGTGTTTAAGCACGGCGGCTTTTGCGAAAAGACAATACTTGCCGTGTTGCTTACCGAGTGGACGCAACGAAAAGTGTTTAAGCAGTACTGTGCGCTGCTTGCCGAAAGCGACTTTTTGCGTGCGGCGGACAGTCTGTACAATTGCTTCATTGCCGCGCCTCATGCCGACAAAAACGTGGTTGCCGCGGTCAGACGTCAGGTTGACGACAAAATGCTTGCCAATGCCAAAAACTGCGACTTTTTCCGCCTGGCAAAGATAGTGGAGCGGTACTCGAAGTACTCTGCCCGAAACGCCGACAGCGTGTGGACGGCGGCATGTGACAAACTTGTGTCCGATTGCCTTGTGCCTGCGCTCAAACTGCGCATTTGCGATTGCTTCAACCACAGACATATTGTGGAACGCACAGCGCAGGCAGTGGAAATTGCCGACAAGTACAACCTTGCCGATGCCGACGGCTACGGTGCGGTGGTGGCGGCAAAAACATTGTTTGACGGCGGCTCGCCGTACAAGGCACTTGGCGGACTTTGCAAAATTGCAAACAGGCGCGCCGAGTGCGTCAACATTGCCAACGCCGCGGAAAGTCTGCTGCTGACAAATGTGAAAGACCGCATTGTAGACGGCAACGAAACGCCGTATATTTGCGACTTGCTGATTGTTGTCGGATACTTGCGCACGACAAAAATTGATCTTGAAAACACTTACAAGGCAATGTATCCCGGGTTTGAACGCTTGCTGTCGCGCAAGGCAGGCAACGACAGCAGGGCAATGCAAAAGGTAGTTCCGCAGGCAACCGCCGAAACCGTCGCGACCGTGGTGGAATCGGTTGCGAGATTGGCGGAAACGGACAAGACAATGTGTGACGGAATATTGCACGGCAACGGCGACAATCTGCAGAAGTTTGTGGCGCGTCACGTAAGCGGAATAAACGGCGCGGAACTGGCTTCGCTTCGCAGTCGCGTGGATGCGCTGGGCGACGACATTTCAAAGGCCGTCAACCTGAAAAAGGGCGGCATTCTCGGCGTACTGTCGGGGTTGTTCCGCAAGTAGTGCAATGTGATTTTGCTGCCGGTGTCGCGTGGCGTGAAATAGTGAAAGGAAACCCTTGTAAAAAATCAACAAAAAACGCTCGTTCGACGATGAACGGGCGTTTTTGCTGTAAATTACTTTTGGAATGGGCGTTTTGTAGAGTACTATGTCAGTAATAGTACTTTATTTTTAGCGTTTTTGCGGGGGTTTTACCACTTGTTTTTGACTTTTTCGGCAAAACCGAGCGCATTTGAGATGTTTAGTACCGTGCCGTCGTCAAGCGTTGCCGTGCCGTTGAACATGCCGAATACCTGGTGCTGGTCGGAAGAAATAATCAGTGCGTCGGTCTTGTCGGCTCGGTCGAGAATAGGGGTAAATGTCATGTCGAGTCTGCCTTCGTTGTCGGTGATAAGCCACGTTGACATGAAGTCGTCCTTGCCGTTTTTGGTAGGTATGTCAAATGTCACTCGGTCGAGTTTGTGTGCAATGCCGTCCACAAACAGCATGTTTTCACTTGCTGCGGTAGTGTCGCCGAAACCGTAGCCGAGGTTGAAGCCGAACGTCCGCCCGTCGTCAAGGTACGTTTGCAGACTACTCCAGTACCAGGTGTTTTTGTATGTCCATATGCCGCGACCCCAGTCCAGTGTGCCAAGGCTTGTGCTTGGGTCAAACTCGTACCTTTCGCCCTTCACCGTGCAGTAGCCGCTTGCGCGCATGCAGTTTATTTTTGTGTTGTAGTAAAATGCGTGCGGTTTATTGAACGGTGTTGCAATTGTCATCTGGTCTTGCGGGAAGTCTGTCAATGTCAGCTCGCATTCAAATGGCGTGCCGTCCAGGAATTTGTCAAACCTGCATTTCAGCACTCGCTTGTCGTCGTCTTTCTCGAAGCTCATTTGT
This sequence comes from Clostridiales bacterium, assembly GCA_003537755.1. Taxonomy (GTDB): domain Bacteria; phylum Bacillota; class Clostridia; order Christensenellales; family CAG-314; genus Fimimonas. The sequence continues at coordinate 85,889 of DPQS01000008.1, forward strand.
ACGCGTTTGTCGGCGTAGTGCACGTCGCCTTGTTCGGGACAACTCGGCAGTCCCAGTTTGCCGAACGTCAGCCATTTCATTACGCTTGTCGTCTTGAATGTCGGCTTGGTGAAGTCAAGAAAACTTGCCGAAACAAGAGACATGTAACTGTTGTCGGCAATGGTCAACGCAACGGCTTTTTGTCCGTCGGTTACGATGTAGTAGTCCCATTCTTTTATGCGCCACGCATGCCCCTTGATGTCGCGGCGGTCGTAGTGTCGCACCGTGCTTGTCGAGTAGCCTGCCTGCGCCAGTCGTCCGTTTGTCAGCAGTTTGCCTTCGGTAAGTTTTGTCTGCATATTTTATCCTTCTTTATTAAAATTTTTCAGTGAATGTTTGTGGGGGAAAACCTTTTTTACAAAAAG
>DPQS01000008.1:86489-86709 GCA_003537755.1 Clostridiales bacterium
CCCACGCCCCTTTCCAAAAACTTTGGGGTAGTTATTCTATTTTGTCCGTTTCAACAGTTTTGCAATGTCCCGATTTTTCATTTAGTTTCAACAACTTTTATTCTACTCAAGTGATGTTAACTAATTATTTATTCAACATCGGTTTATTACATATTCTTATTCAATTACGTTTCGGTTATCCGCAACCTCACGAAGGGAGATTTCATCCGACTTGTCGGAT
>DPQS01000054.1:0-27714 GCA_003537755.1 Clostridiales bacterium
CGATTATTTCGGGTGATAGCGAGCAAAAGTGTACTGGATGTACACTGAGCGAACGTCCATACGAAAGAACGAGAAAGGACATCCCCAAGGTTGTTAGTGATGGCGAAATTAACCCTGGGGTTAAATTACCGTCATTTGTGATAGGCGATGTTGTTGTTTATGGCGCACGCCCTGTACAGTTGCTCGGCAAGCACCACGCGGCAAAGTTGATGCGGAAGGGTAATCTTGCCGAAACTTACGCGAAGGTCGGCACGGGCACGCACTTCGTCGGACAAGCCGTAACTGCCGCCGATGACAAAGGTAAATGTCGCGTTGGTCTGTTTTGCTTTTTCCAGCGTCTCGGCAAACTCCACGCTGCCAAGTTGCTTGCCCTGCGTATCGAGAAGCACCACGTAGCCATCGCACTTTGCAAGAATATTGCGCCCTTCGGTAAGCAAAATTTTGTCGATTTCCTTGGCGTTAGGCTCGCCCTTGAACAGACACTCGGCAACTTCCGTCACTTCGACGGTGGCAAAGCGACTTATACGCTTGACATATTCCGCAATTGCTTCGCGGTAGTATTCTTCCTTGATTTTACCCACTACGACAAGTTTGTATTTCATAATGCCACCACCCACAATACTACAAACACGACAACGGACAACGCAAACAACATCGTCGGCACGGGCGCAAAAGGCGTTGTCTGTCGCTCGGCAAGGTCAAAGGCATGCGGTGCAGGCTTTACAAGCAAAATATATGCGACAAAACTTCCGATTGCCACCACACCGCCGACAAGACAGGTAATCCAACTTGTAAACACTGCTTCGGGCAACACAAACTCGCACACTACCGCCGCCAGATTGTTGACAAAGTGGACGATTACGCAACTCCACAAACTGCCGCCGCGAAGAAGCAGTACCGACAGCAAACACCCGACGGCAAACTGGTGAAGAGTCTGCGCCGGATTGGCATGAAACAGAGAAAACAGCGCGCCGGAAACAACCACGGCAAGGGTTTTGTTGCGCATACCGCGAACAAGTCCCTGCGCCACCACGCCGCGAAAGACAAGTTCTTCGCAAACGGCAGGCACGAATGTTGCCGTAAGAAGAAGCGGCACGAGTTGCCGTGGCAAATCCACCGACGGACGGGGCAAACCTGCCTTTTCCATAAGGTCGTAAATCCAATTGGTGAGCGGTGCCATGAAACACATCAGCCCCAGTACGCACACGCAGGCAAACACCGTATGCAGTGGGTTCGGCGCAACGTCGAGCGCCGCCCGCTTCCACGGGTTTCGGTGGGTGTACAGCAGGTACACGGCGGCGCACGCGCCCAGTCCGAGGCTTGTCACTACAAGGCAAAGCCACCACACCGAGCTGCCCTTTTCGACGGTATTCTGCACCGAGCCGAGCACCGCAGACAAAGCGACGTACACAAGCGCGGTAATACCGAAGCACATAAAGGCGTCGTTTCTGTTAAGTTGTTGCGACTCGTCGCGTTCGGGCGAAGCCGCCGCATGTTTGTCGTTCATTTTATCACCGTGTTGTCGTGTTGCTTGGCAACGTACACGCTTATGTCGCGCCCTTCGACAAGTCCCTTGTCCGCGTACATGTTTACAACGTTGTTAAACGCCAGTTCCGCCGTGTTGTTGTGTTCGGACAAATGGGCGAGAATTACGCTTTTTACGTTGCTGCCGACAAGGTCGGACAACACCTGCGTTGCCTGATCGTTGGACAAATGTCCGAAGTCGGACAGTATGCGCCGTTTGAGGGGATAGGGGTACGGACCGCTTTTCAGCATGTCCACGTCATGATTGCTTTCCAGTTGTATCCTGTCGCAAGGGGCAAGAAAGTCAACAAGTCCCGTCGTCACACAGCCCGTGTCGGTGACCGTCGCGACAGAGTTTGTTCCGTCGCTGAAACGGTAGCCGTAACATGCCGCCGCATCGTGACTGCACTCGTACCTTTCTACGCGCAGGTCGGCAATTTCCGTCACGTCGGCGATACCCGACACGTCGCAATAGGTGGCGCGTTTTGCCACAAGGTCGGCAATTGCCTTGGGTGTGTAGACGGGCACCGGCGAATGGGAAACAAAGGAGGAAATGCCTCCGATGTGGTCGCTGTGCTCATGCGTAACTACAATTGCAGTAATGTCGCTAAGTGACAGATTGTACATTTTAAGTGCCGAAAGCGTCGCGCGACAGCCGAGACCAACGTCAACAAGCAAATTGGCGTTGTCGGACTGCACAAGCGTGCAGTTGCCACCGCTTCCGGAATATAGAGGAAAAATTTTTACCATTTTACAACTGAGAAAGCAACTCTTCGCGAGTCTTTTTGTACTCGTCGGTAGTCTTGTCTGCGATACGGTTGCATTCCACTATACGTTGCTGCAACTCACGCGTAAGTTTGAAACGAGAAGCGATAATCATGCCGATGACAAGTACGACAATAGGTACTACGGTAAATGTAATCAGTATGCCGATTTGTGCGCCTTCGGGCTGGCTTATAGGCTGAATCTGCACCATGTCGCCGTACATAACGTACTTGAAACGATCGACGATTACCCATGGCTTTACACCGTCCGACCATGTGCCGGACGTAAGTGTTGCCGCAACGTCCGACGGAAGTTCCGCAAGGGAAGCGTAGGTTGTCTGTTCATACCCGGCAAAACCGACGATAAGCGGCGCGATAAACAGTCCGATTGCCTGCGCCGTCGTGTTGAGAAAGTTGGTAAGCCCCGAAAAACCGCCTTCGGTGCGCTGACCGAAATACAACTCTCCGACGTCGCACACGTCGCCGAAACTGCTGTGCGGAACAAACACCGTGCCGCAAATGCCGAAGCCGAGCAAAAATCCGTACAGAATTACAAGCCAGTCGGGCGTGCCGCTTGACGCCGTTACTACGCTGCCTGCAACGCTCGGGGCAATGCTTTCACGCGGAAGCAACAGCATTGTTGCCGTAACGGATGCCCAGATTGCCGCGCCTGCAATGTATGCAAACCGCTTGGTACGCATTTTGATAAGTTTGAGATAAAACGGCATGGCGATTATCTGCGAAACAAACATCAGCGCGGCGGCAATGGTCGCGGCAGGCATTGCGAAATGTCCGCCTTCCGTAGCCATAAGCACGGGGTAGGAGTTGTTGCGGAGATAAAAATTGAAGAACGTATAGAAAAATCCCGACATAATCGCCATGGACATACTGGCGCACATCTGCATACCGAGGTACTGGCGGTAGGTCCTTAGTTGAAGCGGACGGACAAACTCCCGCAGGGACAGTTTGCGTCTGACGGCAGGGTACACAACCTGTTCGTGACTGAACAATGCCGTTACCAGCACAGACACAACAAACACGCCGCCAAACGCCAACGCCATGTAAATGTAGCACACGCCGTTGTCACCGTTGTCGGGACGAGCAATGTACTGCGGCAGCACCACGCACAGCAAAGAAGATGCCAGCGAGAAACACAGGCGCAGCGCGTTTACCTTGTTGCGCTCGGTGTAGTCGTCGGTCATTTCGCTGGCGTGCGAGTAGTACGGGATAAGCACCAGACTTTGCGCCGTAGCGTAAAACATGTAACTGACAATTACCAGAAACATTTTGACGGGCACGTTGTCGGCAATGGATGGAATGATGTTCCACGGAAAGAACAATGCCACGAAGCCCACCAGCACAAACGGCGCGGCGACAAGCATAAAGAAACGGCGTTTACCCAAGCGACCGGGCGTTTTGCCGTCGGTGATTTTGCCGATAAACGGGTCTATTACGCCGTCCCAGATTTTGGTAAGCAACAGCACCACCGCAAGGCTTGTCATAGGCAGCCCGACAACAAGCGTCAGAAACTCGACAAACAAAAAATTGATTACGTTGAAACTGCCACCGCCGAAAATGTCGCCGCAGGCAAAGGCAATTTTGTTGCCGAGCGACACCTTACCTGCCGCAACGGTTGTGTTTTTTTCAATTGTTTTCTTCATAAAAACTCCTTGTGTAAAAAGGCGCGCCAGATGCGCCGTCGCACCCGAGCGTGCACGATTAGAAAACTTCACAATTTACTTGCCTGTTTTTCAATCGGTGCCTTGCAATGACATTTTACAACGCACAAGGCATATTACAGCGCACAAGATTATTGTTTTCAGCCCCCTCATCCGCGCCTCGCCGACACCTTCTTTCCAAGAGCGAAGGCTTTTATAATGGAAGATTGTTTATTTTCCCGACAGGGGCGAGGGCGCAGAGTGGTACAGATTGGGACAGCCGGGCGAGGGCGCAGACAGGTGCGAAGAACGGCAACAGTTGGCTGAAACGTGAGAGAGCGTACTTTGGCGTACGTGACCGAACGGGGCAGACAAGCGTAGCCGTTATGCGTGCCTGTATGCGCCCTCGCCCCCTCAGACGTTGAAGCGGAACAGAACAACATCCCCATCCTTCATCACATAATCCTTGCCTTCGCTGCGTACCTTGCCGTGTTCCTTGGCCTGGTTGTAGCCGCCGTATTCCAGCATGGTTTCGTAGGGGACGATTTCGGCGCGAATGAAGCCCTTTTCAAAGTCGGTGTGAATTTTGCCTGCGGCTTGCGGTGCCTTGGTGCCTTCGGTAATTGTCCAGGCACGGGTTTCTTTTTCGCCTGCCGTCAGGAAACTGATGAGATGAAGCAACTTGTAGCACTTTTTGACAAGGCGGTTAAGCCCGCTTTCGGTGATGCCGTAACTTTCAAGGAACATTGCCTTTTCCTCGGGGTCGAGTTGACTTAGTTCCTCTTCCACCTTGGCGCAGATTACCAGCACTTCGGCGTTTTCCTCGGCGGCTTTCGCCTCGACAGCCTTTACAAGGTCGTTTTCCGGTTTGCCGAGGTCGCTTTCTGCGATGTTGGCGGCGTAAATCACGGGTTTGTCGGTAAGCAGAAACAGTTCGTCCACGAATTTCTGTTCTTCTTCGTCAAATTCCATCGTGCGCACGGGTTTACCGCTCTCGAGGTGTGCCAGGATTCTTTCCAGCAGTTCCAGTTCGATTTTGTACTTTTTATCGCCCGTCTTTGCCATGCTTTGCGCACGGCCCATCTTTGCGTTGATGGTTTCGATATCGGCAAAAATCAATTCGAGATTGATTGTTTCCATATCGGACACAGGGTCGATTTTGTCGGAAACGTGCGTGATGTTGCTGTCCACGAAACAGCGCACCACGTGTACGATCGCGTCCACCTCGCGGATGTGCGACAGAAATTTGTTGCCCAGTCCTTCGCCATGGCTCGCGCCCTTGACAAGACCCGCGATGTCCACGAAACGCAGATACGTAGGCGTGATTTTTTTACTGTCGTACAATGCGGCAAGTTTGTCCAGACGTTCGTCGGGGACGGCAACAACGCCGACGTTAGGCTCTATTGTGCAAAACGGGTAGTTGGCGATTTCCGCCCCCGCTTGTGTGATTGCATTGAAAAGTGTGCTTTTGCCGACGTTGGGCAAACCTACTACTCCCAGTTTCATTAGTCGTACCTCTTGTTGGTAATTGTAATTTTGCCGCATCGACCACCGCACGATTGCATGACAATTTGGCAAATAATGTATATATAATAATACAAAAACATAAAATTGTAAACGATAAACACACAGTAAAAAACGATAACACAAGGCAAAAACACGGTTTGAAATCGATAGTGTCGGCAGAATTTCACCGTTACAGGTAGTTTTTACGGTCACTTTTGTCGGACACACAGACGGCATTGCGGCGAGAAAGAACGTTACAAAGTATTGAAAACAGTAAAATAAATACAGCCGAAAACCTGATAAAAATCGATAAAATAATGTAAAAATGTAACGAATTTTTGCATACGTTTGCATTTTTTGTTTACAAACGGCGCACGAAACGCGCAACAGGGGAACACAATGACAATACTACAAAGTATATTTTTGGGGCTGCTGCAAGGACTGACGGAGTTTCTGCCCGTAAGCAGCAGCGGACACCTTTTGCTTGCTCAGAAACTGTTCGGAATAGAAGCCGACCTGTTTTTTGACGTTATGCTGCATCTCGGCACGCTTTTTGCCGTGGTTGTCGCCATGCGGAAAACATTATTTCAGACAATTGCTCACCCCGTTGCCGACAAACGCTTCCGTTACGTTGCAATTGCCTGTATTCCGACATTTGCCATTGCCGCAGTCGTACACTTTTTTGTGCCGGAAGCAACGCTGAACCTGTTTCTTCCGCTCGGTTTTGCCGCAACAATCGTGCTTATTGTACTGTCGGCAAAACTCGGCAAACCGACGTTGCGTTTGCAGGAAACGGGGCTGCTGCCGATAATAGTTACGGGCGTCGTACAGGGCATTGCCGTCTGCCCCGGTTTGTCGCGAAGCGGCAGTACGGTGTCGACAATGAAACTGTTCGGTGTCAATTCCACCGACAGCGCGGAATTTTCCTTTATTTTGTCAGTGCCGGTGATACTGGGCGCTGTCGCTGTGGAAGGGTACAAAGCATTGAAAACCGCCGCTTATGCGGTAAACTGGCTGTGCGTCGGCGTGGGTGTGGTGACGGCGTTCGTTTCGGGACTCATTGCCGTATACACCGTAATGCGCGCCGTAAAACGCGGCAACTGGATTGCGTTTGCAGTCTACCTTGCACTGCCGCTCGTCACGTCGCTTATTGTAATGTTTTAGCTCTTAAAGCGAATACGGCCGTGCAATCCGAAAATACGCGACAGGCGCAAATCGGCACTTGTGCAAAACGCCGACGTGTGGTATAATGTACCAGAAATTCGTCCGCGCCACGGCAAAACAATCTCAGGTGGCGGACAAAGAGAAGGTACACAATGGCAATTTATCTTGTAGATTACGAAAACACTCACTACCTCGGTGGCATTTCCGGACTGTCCGAAAACGACACCGTTGTCGTGTTTTACACGCAAAACTCATCCTCGCTTTCATTTGACGCGCACAAAGAAATACTGCAGGCACAGGCAAAAATACTGTACAAGTACGTGGACAACGGCGGCAAAAACGCGCTGGACTTTCAACTGAGCACCTACCTCGGATGCCTTATCGGCGAAAAACAAGCCGACGAGCAACAACTGTACATCGTGTCAAAGGACAAGGGTTTTTACTACGTATCGAAATTTTGGGAACGCGAAAAGGGCATAAGGGTCACCGTCGTACCGTCGCTTACCGAACAGCCGAAGGCGAAACAGCAACAGTCCGCGCGTGAAGAAACACAAACCGCAACCATCGGACAAATCGTAGCCGCAACTGTTGTTGAGCAGGGCGAAACGGCAGAAACTGTCGGAAACGCAGCCGAAGAAACGACAGCCGTCGAAAGCGAAATTGCAAACGTCGAAACGGAAGTTGCTACAACCATCGAAAACGCAACCGACAACACCGCCACCACCGAAGAAAGCGCAGCGACAAACGACGGAACAGCGGAAAACGCAGACGATATTGCCGAAGAAAATACGACGACGAAAAACCTTGAAGCGCAAACAACAGTGAACGCCACGGCGAACAGTGCGGAAAATCATATCGATGTCGAAAACAACGTTTCCCGACAACCTGCGCAAAAGACAAAGCAACGCCAAAGGCGCAACGACAAACGCAAAAACAACGTCAAAACCACGGAAGAACCGCAACCGACAGTCGAAAGTGCGCTTGCAGACAGCGGCATACAACTGGGCGTTGGCGAAATTCGCGAGATTGGGCAAATAGTAAACAAATACAAGGCAACGATTACGGTGAACAACCACATCAACAAACTGCTGAAAGACAGCGCCAAGGCAGGCGAAGTACTAAAAATAGTAAAGCCGTTTATGAAGAAGCAGGCAAAATAACAATTTATGTTGCAATGACATAGTTACAGCCAAGCGGTACCCTTCCGGGGGATCCTTCGACTTCGCTCAGGATATTCGCTTACGCTCATGGCGTTCGCCACACAAAAAAACAGTGGCTCGGCTGAGGACATAATTACATAAGCAAAGTTTATTAGAAATGGTTTCAAATTTTGAAATAGCATTTACAAAATAAATACAAACAAGCAGAGTTTATTTGCAAAACTCTGCTTGTTTTTTTGTATGGTTCTTTTCCCTGTGATGTTTCGCCTACGCTCAACATGACGCAAACAACGGAAAAGTCAACAAATTTTTAGCGAAAAACTCTCTTTTTGTCCACGTTTTCCGCAAAAATCATTCTACAATAGTCTGTCTGCTTACCACTTCCAAATGTGATTAAATACGGTCGCCGTTACCGTGAATTTCGGCAAAACGCCCTGCAAAGGACGGTTCGCGACCGCCTGCATACAGGTGCGAAGTATCGCCGAAAGCAAGACAACGAAACACAGCCTTACCTTGTTCGCGCTCTTCCGTCACAAGAGTTGTAACCGACGTGGGCAACGCGCAAAAACCCTGGAAAAACAGATATGGCGACACCCCGAGAATGTGCGACAAAATCACGCTTTCCACGCCGAAATGGCAAAACAGCGCAACGGTGTCGTAGCTCGGCTTTACAGCGTCGTACATAAAGCCGTTCCGCTTGTAGCCGTGTCTGAACAAAATTTCGTCAACTCCACGAGCCACCATGCCGTAGGCCTCTGCTATGTCGGACTTTGCAAGAAAACCGAACTTTTGCCAGTCCGCGCCGTCCAGTTCCGCTCTGTGCTCGGCGTAGTAACCCGGCATCAGGTCCCATATGACGGGCGCGCCGCTCGGATTGGTCGCCGAACAGCCAAATTCGCGAAGCCAGTCACATTCCGTCGGCACAATACCCTTGTTTTTCAGCGCGATTTGTGCCGTAAGTTTTGCCCGCCCCAGCGGCGACACATACACGTCGTCAAGTTGTGTTTTGTCCATGCGTGCGGCCAGCAATTCCGCTTCCTTTTTGCCGACTTCCGTCAGCGAATCGATTGAGTAGTCGGGGTCCCCGTGTCTTACGATAATCAGTTTCATTTTTTTACCTTTGTTGTTCAACAGATTACTTGCCTGTTGTTATTTCAATGAAGTTATTTTCTTTCGACATTTACGGCGTCTCAGACAAAATGCCTTTCGGCAAAAACCACCGCTCTCCACCAACGCACTACGCGCGCCGTATGTCACGACTCCTCTTCGGTGTACTCGCAGGACTGTCTGTCGAACGTTGGCACGACAAACACGCCGTCGTGCAGTTTGTCCATTTCAGTCTGAATGTATTCGGTCAGTTCGTCGTCGGTCATTTTGCAATCAAAGGTTACTGCAACGTCGAAAATAAGGTTGACCACCTTGGGTCCCTTGGTCATGCGGAAGTCATGTACTCCGTAGCGTTTGTCCAGACCACGCACAATGTCGCGCACCTCGCCGCGGTACATGTCCACTACAGGATCTCCGACGATAATCGGATCCATGTGTATCACAAGGGTTACGTCGGTGTGCTGCGCAAAGTCGCGCTCGATTTTGTCAATCAGTTCGTGGCTTGCCATCACGTCAACCGCACTGTCCACTTCCACGTGCACGCTTGCGTAAAACTTGTTGGGTCCGTAGTTGTGCACTTCCAGGTCGTGTATGCCCATTACGCCGTCGAAACGCATAATTCTGTCGTAGATGGACTGCACCAGTTCCTTGTCGGGCGCGCGTCCCAGAAGTTGGCTCATGGTGTCGCGCAGTATGGACACGCCCGCAACGGCGATAAGTATCGCTACAATTAACCCCATTATACCGTCAAGATACACAAAACCCGTATAATGTGCGACAATTACCGACGCTAAAACACCGAAAGTGGCACACGCGTCGGATACGCTGTCCGTAGCCGTAGCCTTCAACAGTTCGCTTGCGTAATTTTTTCCGAGTCTGCGGTTGAACAAAAACATCCACAGTTTGACAAGTATACTTACGCCCAGTACTCCCACCGTCCACCAACTGAATTCCGTTTCTTCGGGCGTTACTATTTTGCCTATGCTTTGCGAAGCAAGTTCCAGCGCAAGCACAATGACAATGACGCCTACGATAAGCGCGGACACGTATTCCACGCGCTGATGTCCGTAGGGGTGATCCTTGTCGGCGGACTTGCCAGCCAACTTGAAACTGACAAGAGAAATAACGTTGCTTCCGCAGTCGGTGAGGTTGTTCAAACCGTCGGCAAACGCGGACACAACGCCGAACAGCAGTCCTACGGCAATCTTGGAACAGGCAAGCAGTACATTGAGCACTATGCCCACAATGCCGCTGAGTTTGCCTACGCGTTGCCGCACAGACACGTTTTGAGTGTCGTTGTAGTTCGGCACAAAAGTCTTAAGTAAAAGTTTAGTCATATTTTTATTTTTAGTAACATGTTGCGAAATGCGTCTGTTATTCCGCTGTTTGGGTAGGCGTTACGCCGTTTTCCGTTGTTGCTGTTGCATTTTCCGAGCCGAGTTCGGCAATAAGTTTGCCTCGGTTCGCCTTGTCGTATTTTTTGACTATTACGGCAGGCACAAACACCAACGCCGCCGCAACGCCCGCAAACAGAAACAGTTCAAAGGGATACACGTGGTCGCCTATTTTGTAACCGCTTGCCACAGTGATAAGGTCGTTGTATTCCGTCAGCACGGGTCCGAAAGCCTTGATGATTAGCGGATTTATCAGACTTGCCAGCACCATGGGCACCATTACGTACAGTATTATGCGCACGCCCTGGAAGCAGCCCGCCTTGTCCGACGGTGTGTAGTTGCGCGCCGAAGCATTGAACACGCCTGCCGCAAGCAGACTTGCGCCCTCGACCAGCGTGCCGCCGATGACAAACATCACAAACACAGCCGTACTGTTGCCGCCGACAAACTTAATTGCATACACCACCAAACCGCCAAGCACTCCCGCCGCCGCAACGGGATAGAAAAATTTGTCGCGCCCGTACTTGTCCATAAGTTTACCGCCGACAGCCGCAGTTGCCGCCGACAACAACACTACCAGCGCAAGGGGCAACACGTAGTTGTCACCGAAGCCGAGCGTGTACTGCAACAGCACAATCATGTAGGGTTGCCACAACTGCATGGACAATCCGCTGAACATCATGCCCAGCAGACACACGTACACAATGCCGTGTTTAGCGATGTTTTTCGGTTTGAAGCCGTACACGACCTCCGACCGGTACTTACCGCTGCGGTCGGGCACAAGCGACGGGCTGTCGTTTAGCACAAACAACCCCACAATGCCGGATACGGCAGTCATGCCGCCGAGAATAAGGAAAAACGTTGTCCAGTTGCCGTTTTGCGTAAGTCCGTCAAAGGCAACGAAAATTACCATAAGCGCGGCAACGGGCATAACGGACAAAATTACATCCACAAAACCGCGGTTGGTCACGTCCGTCACGTCGGTAATCCATGCGGAAAACGCCGCGTCGTTGGACAGCGAACCGAACAAAGTCATTACGCAGTCCATGATTACAAACACGATTACCGCCGTAACAACTCCCTCCGCCGCAACATGGTCATTGCCGAAAAAAGCGAAACTTGCCGTAACCAGCCCCCACACGATGTAGCCGAAACATACAAATTGTTTGCGCTTGCCGACTCGGTCGGTCAGCACGCCGCCGAGAATTGATACGATTGCCGCAACCACCGCGCTTGCCGCCACTGTCAGCGACGAAGCCCACGGCTCGGTTGTGATATTTTTTTGAATAAAGGTGCTGAAATAAACGTTTTCCACCACCCAGGCAATTTGTCCCATCAGCCCGAACAGCAAAATCGACGTCCACACTTTGCCGCCCAGTTTGTTGGGTTTCACTACTTGCGTTTGCGACACAACTGTCACCTCCGTCTGCGAGTTTTTGATATTGTACGTTCCCTCTTCGGCAAAAAACCGCTAAGCACGTGTTGCGACAGCCGTGTAACCGCCCTCACCGCAGCCGCGCTGCAAATTTTGTATACATTGTACCACACAACCGGACGACGTTCAAGGCAAAACAACTTATTTGTTGAATTTTTGCCGTGTTTGTGGTAAAATTTTGTAATCAACACGAAATCGCCGTCAAAACGCCACGGCAGAGACACGCATGAACGACAAAGACAACCTTACAATAGTATATTACGCAAGCACGGACGACTTTGCAAATGCCGACTTGACGGCAAACGCGGAACGCGAAGCGCAGATTGCCGCGTCCCCGGACGAGGTAAAACTTCAGCGCAGACTGGCGTGGATTGCATTGCAACGCGCAGCGGATTTTTTTGCGGAAACGACAGGCATTACACCGCCGCAAATCTGCACTGCGGGCAACAGGCGACCGCAAGCGACGGGAGCGTATGTTTCCGTTGCGCATTGCGCCGTTGCCGTTGCCGCCGCGGTAAGCCGGGCTCCTGTCGGGGTGGATTGCGAACCGACAAAACGCATTTTGCCGCAAAACATTGCCGACCGCATTGCACTGCCGCAGGAACGCCGCACACTGTCGCCGCACCCGACAAACGACGCGTTGCTTCGTCTGTGGACAGCCAAAGAAGCCGCATTCAAAGCATTGCCAACCTCCGCGCAACCGCCCGTAGTGTGGCAGGTTGACACGACAGCGTTTTGCATCAACTCGTTTGAAGCAGTAAATGCCGTCATTTCCGTGGCAACGCCGTCGCAAACGGGAATTATCTCCCAGAGACTTACGCCGGACGACCTACAAGACTAACTTAACCGACTTTTCAACTGATTGCTTTTGTAAAATTACCGCTCGGCACCGCTTTTACGGACAACGCTTAAAAGCCGTCTGTTTCAGGCAACTTTACGCCCGCAGACAGACAGCATTCATACAAAACCCGCGACCTTCATACAATTGATGTGAAATCCTTATGACGGAGAGTAATATGAAATTGAACAGAAGGTCTTTTTGTTTTGCGGCAAAACTTATCGTTGTCGTAATCGCGCTGACTGTTGCGCTGTCGGTGCTTGCGGCATGCGCCACGGACAAAATGAAGCAGGCGGAAAAGGACGGCGACAACTACAAAATCGTGATGTCCTACGACCCCGAAACGCACACGCTGTCGGCAACGCAGTTGACGGAAGTTACCAACCGCACAAACAATGCGTTTACAAAAATCATGTTCCACATCTACGCCAACGCCTACCGCGAGGGCGCGGAACCCATTGTACCCAACACCTACCGCGCCGCGGCTTACCCGTGCGGTGAAAGCTACGGCAACATTGCCTTCGATTACGTCAAGGTTGACGACGTTGCGTGCGCCTTCCGCACAGAGGGCGACAACGGCGATTTGCTGGCGGTGCCCCTTTCGCAAGAGATGTTCCCCGGAGACAAAGTGACGGTGGAACTTACCTACAAAGTGACACTTGCCAACATTAAACACCGCTTAGGGTACACTTCAAATGCCGTTAATTGCGGCAACTTTTTCCCGATTGTGTGTCACATCGACAACGACAACTTCAGTGAAACGCCCTACTACGCCGTCGGCGATCCGTTTGTTTCCGACTGCGCAAACTTCGACGTGACAGTGTGCGCCCCGAGTAAATTTGTGGTGGCGGCAAGTGCGCAACTGACTTCCGTAACAAGCGCGGACGGTTTCGACACGTGGCATTACACGGGCAACGCGCGGCGCGACTTCGCAATAGTCATGTCCGACAAATACAAGAAACTCACCTCGCAGGTCGGCGACAAACAACTGCATTACTACTACTTTGCCGACGCCGAACCCGAAGCAACGCTTGCCGTGCAGAGGGGCATGTTCGAGTACATGAACAAGCACGTCGGCGAGTACCCCTACGAGCAGTATTCCGTCTGCGAAACGGACTTCTGCTACGGCGGCATGGAATATCCTTGCCTTGCCATGGTGACAAGCGGACAGCAAGCCTACAAAACCGCCGTCATCCACGAAACGGCGCACCAGTGGTTTTACGGCGTTGTCGGCAACGACCAGATTGCAAATCCGTGGATGGACGAGGGTTTGTGCGAATTTCTGACCTGTCTGTACATGGACGAGGCAGGGCTTTCGCCCCTTGAAAACGGCATAAAAGCCGCCACCAAAAATTACGTAACGTACGTTGACGTGCTCAACCGCTACTACGACCACACCGACACCACCTTCCGCCCGATAAACGCCTACAAAAACGACGGCGAATACGTGGTGATGACCTACGTAAAGGGTTGTCTTCTGTTCGACACGCTGTACCGCACGATGGGCAAGGACAAATTTTTGCGCACGCTTGTCGACTACTACGCCACATGCGCATTTACCTTGGCAACGCCGCAGCAAATGACCGAATGTTTTGTCAGGCGCGGCGGCAAGGAGATGGCGACGATCTTTGACAACTACGCAAGCGGCAAGGACATCATCGGCAAAGTGACGGACTGATTTTTCACGCATTCGCCAAACAGCCGCCATCAAGTCGAACAAAACATTGACAAAATTGACAAAACAAGTTGAAAAAAATCAATACGTGTGTTAAAATTTAACAAAAGAGTTCAGGCGCGGGCATACAATGCGCCCGACAAGGAGCATCCAAATGCGCGTATTCGTTGCATTGCAATTACCCGACAAAACAAGACAAAATCTTTCCCGCTCGGCAGAGACGTTGCGCCACTTCGACAAAGGCGGCAAGTTTGTGCCTGCCGCAAACTACCACATCACGCTTAGTTTCCTGGGGGAAGTTGCCGACGACGACCTTATTTACGTACAGGCGGCAATGGACAAAGTTGCCCACATGACCGCGCCGACAATGGCAGTGTCACAAATAAGCGTGCTTCGCGCAAGCGACATCGTGTGCGCGAAATTTCGCTACGACAAAGCGTTGACGGAACTGCACGAAGCCCTTGCGGAAGAGCTGGAAAGTCGGCGTTTCACCGTCGAGCACCGCGCCTACCGCCCCCACGTAACGCTGGTACGCAAGTACAAATTCACCTTGCCGTTCAGCGAGGTAAGCAAAAGCGTGGACGTGTTCAACATGCCATTCGTCGCCGACAAAATGGTGCTGTACGCCAGCAACCTCGAAGGCGGCACGCCCGTCTACACGCCGCTGTACACCGTAACGCTCGGCGCTACAAACCAATCGAAGTAGCAACAAAAAAACACTCGATGAGCTAACGCTCAATACGGCGCAAACAGCAAAAATACCACAATCGACAACATAACAACAACAAAAAAGATGTCGACGCATTTCGCCGACATCTTTTTTTGTTTTTTTCGGAAAATTTCTTTGCAACAAAATAGTACTTAAAACTCGATTCTTTTTTTGTCGATCCAACAACGATTATTGTTTGTTTCAAGTAATTTTTGTTTCTTCGGCTACTCAGTTTCTTCCGCCGGGTCTGCCGCCTTGTCCGCCTTGACCGCCGGGACCGAATCCGTCTCCACCGGGACCGCCGTTACCCGACGAACCCACGGTTGTAATATTACCGCTTATCGTAAACTCGGCAAGTTGTGTGTCGCCGCTCATCACCTTGTAGGTGCCGCCATTTACAAAACTGCCACTGCTTAAAATCGTCTACGCTGAGTCTGCAATAAAAGTCATTTCAAACACTGCGCCGTTTTTATTGAAGGCTTTAATATCGCCGCCGTGCGCTTTAACGATTTCGCGAGTAAGCGCAAGTCCAATCCCCGTGTTGCCCTGTTTTCCTGTATAAAACCTTTCGAAAATATGCGGTAAATCTTCCTTGGCAATACCGTCGCCGTCATCCAAGATAGTTACAACAACATTGCCATGATCCTTTACACATCTAATGGTAACCGTAGTTTGACAAAATTTGAAAGCGTTAGTTATAAGGTTGGAAAAGGCTTTTCTAATTTGCCGCTCATCGCACAAAACAATTGCCTCGCAACAAAAGTCGGTTTTCAATTGCTTTTGACTGTTTTCAAATGCAGGCGCAAGAGAATACACTACGTCTTTCATTATTTCGCACATATCCTCTTTTTGCAATTTCGTCACGACCTCTGAGGAATCGATTTTCGACAAGGCAAGCAATTCCTCTATCAGCTTCGTCATTCTGTCGCTTTCTTCGATAATAACGCTCGCCGATTCTTTCGCAGGCAATATTCCCGTTTGTATTGCTTCCGCATATCCTTGAATCGCCATAAGCGGCGTTTTCAATTCGTGCGAGGCATTTTGAAAAAACGACTGGCGAATTTCCTGCGCCGATTCGATTGTTTTGCCGAGTTTCAAACCTATAAAACATATCGCCGCACCTATAACCACCACCACCGAGCAAAACATCCAGTTTAGCCATTTTACGTAGTTTAACACTGCATTTATGTCCACATACAGTATGTATTCGTATTTTTCGGACAAATCCTCGGCAGAGTTATACGCTGCCAAAACTACGTTCCGCGATTTATCCTTCAATCTGTAAAACTTGCCGTGGTCGGGTTTTTTGTCGGCACAAAAAGCCAAAACCGCCTTTTCCGTTTCGGTAAGATATACCAAGTCTTCACGTGGGTGGTTGGCTTCCAAATACGCCACGCTCGAACTCAAAAAGTTTACGCGTTTAGCGTCATCTTCAGTATCATACTCGCCGTATTCGTATTCTATCGCTTTTTTTGCTTGTTCTTCAAGATTTTTGGGGATTGCTATGTTTACGACTACAAGAAGCGAGCAAAGTATAAGCGCAACCGAACACAAACACGTCAAAACAATTTTCAGTTTGATTTTTGTCATTGTTCGCTCTCCGTTACGCCCAATTTATATCCGTATCCCCACACCGTTTCTATCGTAACAACGCTACTTGCGCCCCTCAGTTTTTTTCGTATTCTTCTGACTGTTTCGTCTATCGCGCGCGTTTCGATGTCATCGCCGAAACCCCAAATTTCATACAGGAGACTGTTACGAGAATAAGTTTTCTTGGGTTCTTCCATCATAAAAGCCATTAGTTTCATTTCCGTTTTGGTAAAAGGAACGCAAATTTTATCTTTCCAAACCGAGTGTTCGTCCGCCGAATACGTCAAATCGGCGTATTTCAAAAGCCCGTTATTGTCATTCTTTTCTTTGTTCATTTCGGCTCTTCTCAAAAGCGCTTTCACTCTCATCAAAAGTATGGTAGGTCTAAAAGGCTTGGTGAGGTAATCGTCACTACCCAAAGTTATCCCGTTGACGTAGTCTAATTCGCCGTCCTTTGCAGTAAGAAGGATAATCGGTACGGAGGAAACTTTTCTCAATTCCTTTACGCACTCTATTCCGTCACGCCCCGGCATCATAATGTCCAAAATTACAATGTCAGACGGCTCTTTTTCAAACGCCAAAAGAAGCGAGTCGCCCGTTTCAAATGCGCTCACTTCGTATCCGTCGCTTTCCAAAAAATTTTTCAAGAGTTCACGTATGTTTTTTTCGTCGTCGGCAATGTAAATTTTGTACGCCATAAAAACCCCTTTATGCGCAATAGGCGTCGCGATTTCGCGACGCCTTTTGCAAGTTGTATACTATTTTTTTTATCTTCCGCAGTTTGCACCGCAAAGCTCGTAAAGTTTTTGAGAAATCTCTTGGAGTTTTACAAGGTCTTCCGACAAAACTTGTTTTTCTTCCGCCGTCAAAACGCCGAGCTCGGCAATATACTTTGCCTCATCGAAGTTTGCGTAATCGAAATCCTCGCCGAGTTCGTCGTAGGAAGCGTAAACTTTATCCCACAGTTCGGCGCGAGCATGCAAAATCTCGTCAAATTCCTTGCGGAGAGCTTGCACTTTGTCGTTTGCTTGTTCGGCTTCTTCGCAAGCTTTTTCAAAGCTGTCGCCAAAGAAGTTTTCGTCATTCTCGATGAAAAGCACGTCGCAGTCGGCACATTCGCCGTCGGCAAAACACCCTTCTTCTCTTTCCGCAAAATCGCAAATGCCTTCTTCGCATTCGCCGTACAAAACGTCCTCGTCCTTCCCTAACAACTCGTCGTAAAGTTTGTCGAGTTTCGCATCGAGTTCGTCAAGCGTTTCCACGCTTTTCAAAAGCGTAGACTTTTCGACTTCCGTCAAAGTAGCAATACTGCCGATAAACGCTTTTTCGTCAAAATCTTCGGGAAGTTCGTCGAGTTTTTGAATCTCGGCAAAGTACTTTTCCCAAAGTTCGGCATGCTCGTCAAAGGATTTTTGATACTCTTCTTGCAAACTATCGATTTGCCCTATTACTTGTTCGGCTTGCGAAGGCTTGATGTCTTTCGTGGCGGCTTGCGCAGTCATATGTTTCGGCAAAAATACCGACAACAGCGTTATTGCCGCAACCGCAATTGCAACGACGATCGACACCATCGTTATGCTTTTTACTTTCATGGTTTTTTCCGTTTTCATGAACATACTCCTTTTTTTCGTTTATTTGCAAGCCTGTTTGCTTACGAATAAAGTATATCAGATTTCGCAGGTAAAATCTCCGAAAAACTGCGGTGCATTTGCAACAAATTTGCAACAAATTAAAGATGCTTTTCTACAATGCTTTCAATTTCCGATGGGCTTTTTAACCCTACGAACGAAGCAACGGCTTTTCCGTCGCGGAAAAATATGACGGTGGGAATACTCATCACACCAAACCTTTGAGCTATGCTTTCTTCTTCGTCTACGTTTACTTTGACCACCTTTACCTTATCTTGGTATTTTTCGGCGATCTCCTCCAAAACAGGCGCAAGCGCTCTGCACGGACCACACCAAGGTGCATACAAGTCCACTAATACAAGTTTGTCGGACAATATTACTTCTTCCTTAAAGTTGCTTCTTTTTACTTCCGATACCATTTTTTTACTCTCCTTTGTTTAATAATTGATTTATGTAATTTCTCAAAGTTGCCTCACTCATCGCACCCGTCCTTTGTGAGCCAATGTTTCCGTCAGCCGTTATAAAAACAGTAACGGGGATAGAGGACACCGAATACGCTTTTTGTCCGCTGTCCTTATCGTCAAAATACAAAGGGAAAGCGTATCCGTTACTTTCCACAAAATTCTTTACGGATTCCTTGTTTTCGCCCGACAGATTAACCATCAAAAAATGCACTTTGCCTTGGTACTCCTTGCTAAGCTTGTCAAAATGCGGAAGCTCTGCCTTGCACGGTGGACACCACGACGCCCAAAAATTGACAACGATGGGCTTTCCTATAAACTCCGACAGTTTGACTTCTTTTCCGTCCTTGTCGGTAACGGTAAAATCCTTGTAGTTACCCTTGTTTTGAATGGTAGGATTTTGCTCCTGCGGTTGAACTTTTTCGGATAGCTTTTTGTAACCGAAATATGCTCCGACAACCACGCCGACAAACAACACTGCTATTACTACCGTCCATACGATTTTCTTTGTCATATGCGCCTCCTATTTCAAAATCGCACCGAGCTTGTCCATAACGCCTACCGCCATCAAAATGCCCATGAGGACAAGTAAACTTCCGCTTGCGATTTTTATAACTTTGAAATGTTTTTTGATAAATCCGAACATTTTTTTTGTTTTGTCGGTAAGTATCGCCGTTACTATAAACGGTATACCGATACCCAGCGAGTAACACAGCAACAACACTACTCCTTTTGCCACCGTCCCGGACGTGGAAGCGAGCGCAAGTGCCGAACCTAAAAATGCGCCTGTGCATGGTCCGACGCCCACAGCAAACACTATACCGAACAAAAACGCTGACCACACACCGTTAATTTTGTACGACTTTGTCAACCCTTTGAAAAACGGCAAGCCGAAAAGCCCGATGTACGACAATCCGAAGATTACAACGACAACGCCCGCGACAATATTGATAATGGTTTTGTATTTGGTTATGTATCCGCTGACAAAACCGACAAGGCCGCCGAACACAACAAACATCAAAGTAAATCCGAGTACGAAGAACAACGAACGGGAAAATACTCTGAATCTTTTTTTGTCGGTCTTTTTGCCCTTGCCGACATCCAACGAGTCGGAAACAAGATCTTCTTCGAGAGAGCCATTTCCGCTTGCGTCGACATTTTTCGACGTTTGATTTTGACAATCGACGTTTTGCTCTACTTCCTCAACGGGAGTTTCCGCTT
The DNA here is from genome assembly GCA_003537755.1 of Clostridiales bacterium. Taxonomy (GTDB): domain Bacteria; phylum Bacillota; class Clostridia; order Christensenellales; family CAG-314; genus Fimimonas. Next base: position 19,835 of record DPQS01000054.1, read on the forward strand.
TTTCATCGACAATATCAATAGAGGAACTTTGTTCGTCAAAATCGTTATCACCCGCAAAGTAGGACAAATACAGCGGTATCATCGGAAGTACACACGGCGAAATAAATGACGCAAATCCTTCAAGAAAGGTCAGCAAGTAGTCCATATATTCACACTCCGTTTTTGATTATTATAGCTTGTCCGCTTCGAAAACAAAAGAGAGTTGCTCTCACAACGAAAAAAGACCGAGCGTTTTACCGTTCGGTCCGTTACTTTGAATATTAAAATATTGGAAGAATTAAGACTTTTTGCAAAAATCGCACTGCTTGGAGGTCGCTTGACGTAACACAAATCCCTTTGGAAATGTAAAATTGTTATATTAGAGTTGTAAATAAATGCGTGTTGGCGTTTTGCAAGCGTTCCTTCCGTATGCCTTATTGTTGTAAACAACAAACACACTGCCAACGCGCAACGTCCGTACGAAAAACGGCAAACGTTCGTCCACAATCGGATTAAGGGAATCGCTACATCATGTCCTTTAATTTATTTATATCTATTAATTTGATTTTGCCTCGACTATATTCCACTATTCCGTCTTTAGCAAATTGTCTTATGGTTTTTCCTGCGACTTCCCTTGCGGAACTGGTCATTTTTGCTATTTCTTCCTGCGTTGTGTCAAACTCCGTTTCGCCCGTGTAAACGTATCTTTCCACCAAAAACGCCGCCATTCTCCTTTCGTATCGAGTAAACAATAGTCCGTGTAAAGTAGTCATGCAAAGGGAAAATCTGTCGGTAAGGGTTTCAAAGATAACACACCTGACTTCGGCATTGGCTTCCATAATCTTCTTTATGGCACACGACTTAGCCGTCACAAGCACGCTGTCGGTTTCCACCACGAATTTCGCATCGAATGTAATATGCTCCAAAACACAAGCCGCCGACAACAAGCCAATTTCATTTTCTCTCAACAGAAACAACGTTATCTCTCTAAAATTTTCGTCGTCGATTATCGCACGAACTTCGCCTTGAAGTATCAAAAAAGGTCCGACGCAATGATTTATCAGCCCTGTTATTACCTCGCCTTTTTTGTAAGTCTTGATTTCGGAATTGTTCGCAAGCATTTCCTTTTGATCGTCGGTAAGATATTTGTAAAAGGGGAAACCTTGTATGGCAGTTGTTTTTTCGTACATGTTTGGCGCTCCTTAGGGGATATTATCCGCGCTTGGTCGGCTTTGACAGAAGGCACAAAGTGTCATCAACAAAAATGCATGACGTATCAATGGTTTTGAAGATTAGGTATTGGTTTTGAAAACGCTATTGTTTTCAGCCGATACAAATTGAGTCAAATTTATTCTCAATTGTAATATACCATATCCCGACATTTTTTTCAAGTCGTTTGTTTAAGAGTAAAACCCCACAAATGAAACAATAATCTTACACCGCCGTCTTTGCTTCCCTTACGAAACGTTATTTCAAACCATCTTGTCACGAGAGGCTCACATTAAAGAAAAGTTAGCGGCAAATTTTTCGGACAAAGCCGAGTTGAACGCTTTCGTTGAAAAACACACCGAACGTATGAAAACCAACGTCATTAAGCGCAAAGTAAGGATTATGAGAAAGTTACGTTTGTCTTATTTAGTTCACCTTACTTCTTTGTGGTGAACAATGCTTTGATTTTTTCGCCAAGGGTTTTGAAGAAGTTGCCGATTGCGGTAAAGCCTTTCTTCATCGCCACGCCAAGGTCGGCAAACGTCTTTTTCTTGACTGCAAACCAAAGAAAAGCAAATCCGCCGATTCCTACGACCGCTACCGAACCGATTACGATACCTGCAATCGCACCGCCCGAAAGCCCGTCCTTTTTGTCAGGCGTCGGAGTGATTTCGCCCCCCCCGAAAGGGTTCCGTTGTACAACAAAACCCCACCGTTGTGCGGGGTTGCACACATCGGTAGGGTTGTCAGTTTGTATGGATTTTGGGGAATTGCTTCGGGTCGGCAGGATTATTTACGGATTAAGGACTTCGTCGGCAGTGGTCTTTTGCACAACACCGGTGCCGTCGCTTACAACAAATTCCACCGTGACAAGGGTTCCGTCGTAGTAGTACAGCAACTTGTCCGTAACCTTGGTTTCGCTGTAACTTGTCGTTGTGCCGTCGCGCTTGAACACAATCACGACGCCTTGGGTTGCATCCTGCAGGTTGCTGATAGCCGCAACAATGTCCGCGTAGGACTGATACTTGCCGTCGGACGAAACCACTACAGTGGTACTGTTGACAAAGTCAACCGAGTCGATGTTGTACTTCAATGTGGGTTTTTCCGTTGTGTCATCACTAGCATTGGCACCGATATCAAGGTACATCAGGTAGGCGTTGTTAGTCGTTGAACCTGTTGAACATCCTATAACATAATCTCCGTCCAAAACAGGAATTTCAAAATAATAGGCAGCAGCATGCTTGAGCACATTATTTTGAGTCAAAGAGTCAAAATCAAACAATAACTTTTTTCCACTCTTATTAGACCCGGTGACGTTGTATACAATATTACCATTATCTTCATAGATATTGTTTATTCGCACCAAAGAAGAAATAACACCATTGTTACGTTCTACTTTATACAAGTCAAACATTGTTTCTCGAGGATCTTGGTCATTATTATAACGATAGAAAGTTCCAAGTATTGCAGTTATGTATCCGGGTTTTCTCAACGTAAAGTTCAAGCCACCCTTCACGAATTGATATTCTGCATTTACGTGATGACACTCAGAATATTCGTTAGGCACATTTCCCGTTGTATAATATGTCTTATCTATAAGCACACCGTTTCTTGGCACTATGCTATTACTCTCATTTGCTTTAGCAACCAAATTTTCCCCAATAGTTGATGAGTACGGTAAACTTTGCATAAAGTGAAACCCGTGAACCACTTTGGCATTTTTCATAGAACTGTCAAAATTATTTCTGACAACTTTATATTCCTTAAAATTCAAAGGTGAAGCGTCAAATCTGACAGAACCGTCAATATAATCACTAAGCTCAGTAGTAGTACTTGTTTTCACATCATCCAGAATACGATATGTTTTTCCGTCTGTGCCTATGGTCAACATTTCAAAAGAGCCTTTATCATACACGACACTTTCTCGAGTGGAGGGAAATCCTAATGATTTATAAATGCCACCATTAGACCCACTGGCTATTGGCTGTATACGAGAACGTATATCCCCATTTTTACCAGCTTCTCCTTTTCCAACAATATAGCCTGTATTAGTTAATTTCATTATTTCCGAACTCATCGTTGCATATTCAGAATTAATATGATACGTAACCGAACCACTCCCTTTGATGTTGACAGTATGCTCTTCTCCATCGGCAACTTCAAAGGAATCAATTCCCATTTTTTCTTTATTCACATTGAGAGGAAGAAACGTACCATCATTCAAATATACATTTTGGTTACTGCTCAGATCTTGTGGATTCCAATAAAATTCATTTGTAGAACTACCATGTTTTATTCCAATACCAAAATCATTATCGCTTGCAGTAAGAAGCCAGCTTGACGAAAATGCACCGACCTTGGCTGTAATGTAGTCAATTCTTCTATTCAGCGTACGCATATCCACGCTGCCGCCAAAGTCGTTACCGTCGCCGCTACTTCCGCTCGGCTTTTCCGTCCAGCCGACAAGGGTAGTATCGTAGTCGCCGACTATCGAAAACTTACTTACCGTATTGCCGTATGCGACCTGGTTTCCGTTGGCGTCAATTGTTTTGGCAAGGGTTGTACCTTTGCTGCCGCCGGCAAGGTTGATGGTGCTGCGATACACGCCGAAATTTTTCAGCGAGCCTGCAACGTAGCCTGCCGCCAATCCTACAAGGGTGTTGTCGGTGTAACTTTTTACCACAAGGTTGTCAACGTACATGCTGCCTACATACATCGAGCCGTAAAAGAATTGGTTTGCCTTTTGGGGGTCGGGGGAAGGGTTTAGGGCAGGTTCGGCACGACTGTCACCAAATTCAACGTTGTTGTCGTTGCCGGTGTAAGCACTTGACTTTGTTACCCATTCGTTGAAGTCGCCCACCACGCCGAACATTGCAACAAACTCTATCTGCGACGGAGTTGCGTCCGCAGCGTCGGCGCAGGTTGTAAGCATGCCGCTGTTGTCAAACTTCGCATTGGTGGGGTACACGCCGTAGTCATCCCTTTTGTTGGACACGTTAAGTTTGCTGACGGTCTTGTTGTTGCCGTCAAATTGTCCGATGAAGGGGTGTTCCGACGTGCCGATTGGCGGAAGAGCCTTAAGGTAGGACGCAACTTCCGACATGTCGATGTTTGACGTCAACTTGAAATACGTCTGGGCGCGGCCGTTGTTAAGTCCGCTGCGCAAGTTGAAGTAGCCAAGGTACTGCAGCCACGCAAGGTTGTACAGGTTGGTCGGGTTGTCAATTTCGTAAGGAGTGCCCTGACTGCCGTTGCCGCCGTTGAAGTACGCCGCCATTGACGAGCCGCCGAAATTGGTAGGGAAGTCCAGCGCGCCGACGGAATTATCGAACCAGGCAAAAGTTGCAACGCAGCACAAAACGACGGCAATCGTAAGGCAGATTATGCCTACAGTTGTCGTGGCAATGCGTTTGTTGTCCGTCGGGTTGTTCATGTGTTTGTCCTCCGTGCAGAGTTGAAATGACTCAAAAATTTACAATACGTATAGATTTTTTGCCTACAAAACACGCGTTCAGGCGTTTGTCGGTTCGATGCTCAGCGTAAAGTCGTAGGCAAACGGAATTGCGTCGACGTTGGTAATGTTTTTGTTGCCGAGGTTTGCCGTAAACACTCTTGTCATAAGTCCCTTGTCGTAGGTGACCAGCAAAAACATCGATTTGCAGTTTGTCGTCGTGCCGTCGCTTGCCGTGTAGGTGTCGTCACTAAGATACGCCGTGCCGACGTTGACAGACGAACTTACGCTTGTCGTTGTGGTAGTCGTGCCGTCGCCGTTTGTCGTTTCCGTGTCTACAATAAAGTTTTTCAGATTATTTTCGATCGTAGCAAGTCCGTTTACGGTGTAGCCGTTGCTGCTGCTTGTAAAATCCGCCGATTGAAGCGCGTAAAAACCAACCACGCTTGAAAGAGCGTTAGTGTAACCTGCCGAGGTGACGTTGTCCGCATTTAGTACCGGCAGCAGATTGTGATTGCCGTCACCCAAAAAATAATCGGTGCTTGTCCGCGCGACAAACTTCAGCGAGTCTGCTTCAAACGTGTTTTCGACGTACACCTTGACCAGTATGCGGTAGTCGTTGGTCAGCAGGTCGTACTTGCCAAGGGTGACGGAATTCTGATCCGCCGCCCACAAAAAGCCGCTTTCCACATTCTTGTTTTCCACAAAGAATTCAACCCCAAGCAAGCCGCCTGACTTTTGCACGGTCACGCTCATGCCTGTGCCGTTTACATTCTCGTTGCGAGCAAACCACGCCAGACTGCAGGTGACAATGCAAAAAAGGCTGATAAAGCACATCGTCAGCGAGTAAAAAATTTTCAGTTTTTGTTTGACTTGTGGTTTCATAAATGCCTTTTGTCAGTTGTTTGTTGTCCCTTTGCCGAAAAAAAAGCGCCAAACTACATAAAACGTAATTTGGCAACCGGCTGACTCAGTAAGTCCCTATGGCTTTGCGTAATAGCCTTGCGGCTATCTTGCTATTTTCAAATTTTGCTGTGACAGCCACGCGCGCACATCACGCACACATGTAGCCGTATATAAATTATTATATTTATCCGCAAAAATATGTCAAGTTTTTTACGGGCGTTTGAACAAAAAATTGCCGAAAAAGAATATTTCGGCAATTAAAATTACACAACGTGCACCGTTTCGGGTTACGTTCGATTAAATTTTTTGAACAGTGTGCGGCTAAATTCCGTATTTTCATCGGGTGCGCCGCCGTGTGCAAAACATTGTCGACAGCGCGCTTTGCCACGCACGCAACACTCCGCAAAAGCAAAAACCCGAAGGCTCTGCAACACTACGCTTAGCCGACCACGCGCAAACTACGCCGCCGCAGACACAAGCCACGACAGGACAGCCGAAGCCGCTTCACCTGTGCCGCTGCCTGTATCTGGCATCATTTCGTTAAGTTTGTCAAGAAGCGACCGCACAATCCACTCGCCCAGCTTGTTGCCGTCGGCAGGGAAGATGTTTGTAACAATCCAACTGGGATTTTCACCCTCGATCAGCGGCTTCATGATGTTTTTGAGCCAGGGCATAAAGGTGTCGGACGTTTTGAGCACCAGCGCAAACAGCACGGCGCAACAAACGTACACTATCGCAATACCAAGGACGCCGCCCATAATGCGGTTGATGCCGCCCAGGGCTTTGCTTTTTTCAAGAATTTTGAGAATAATACCGCTGATGAGCGCCCACACGACAAACAGCACGATGTAGGAAGCCAACAACGCGACCAGCGAGCGAACGGAATCGTCGGGGATGAGCGACGACAGCCATTCCTGCGCGTAGGGCGTAAGCAGACTGCCGCACTTAAACACAAGCAAAATGCCGCCCAGCGCAAACAACTGGCGGAAAAGACCCTTGATGATACCTATTACAAACGCCACCACGGCGACGCCGACAATAATCCAGTCCAATACAGTAAACATTTCCGTCCCCCTTACAAAGACGTTGGCACGACAACGTGCCTCGATTAACGGCAATGACAGCTTTTGCAAGTTTGTGCGCAAGCCATATGCCGTGTGCCGAGTGCCGCAATTTTCTCTTCGGGCGACAACGCTCCGTCGCAGACATCGACAATTATTGACAAATGCACCGAGCGTTAAACCCGGTGACAAATTTGAACTATTATTATACAGCAAAAATACGACACTGTCAACAGTATAGCCTTTTTTGTGGCAGGCGATATGATTTGAGCCGCTTTTTTTTGACTGCAAAAGGGCGCAAAAACACAAGCACGGTATAATGACGGGCACGAAAGGGGACAATTTCGGCGAAGGACAGGTGCCGATTTTTGCAAAAACGGCTAGTCTAAAAAAAAGCGACAGGCGCACCGAAAAACGGCACGCCGTCAAAGGAGAACGACAATGATATGTAGCGGATGTAACAAAGAAATAGACCCCAACAACTACTGCGTGTGCACCAGGTGCCACAAAATGTGCTGTCCCGGTTGCGCCGACAGAAAATGCTTTGTGTGCGACTGCGGCGGCGACATTGCCTACTTGTCGTAGACGAAACAACGCGCGACCGAAGGGCGACTACTTGCAGAACATCTCCGCCATATCGCAAACGTTGCCCGCGCCGAGAAGCAACAGTATGTCGCGACGGGAAGTAACAAGTTTCGTTGCCGTGACGGCGGCTTCGGCAAAATCGGCAGCATAGTAAGCGTCGATACCCAGCGACCTTGCAATACGGCACAGCGCAACGGAATCCACGCCGTCGACCGGGCTTTCCCTCGCGGCAAAGACAGGCAAGTACACCACAGACACACCACTGAAACACTCGGCAAACTGTACCATAAACGCCTTTGTACGGCTGAAAGTGTGCGGTTGAAACACGCAAACTGTATGTTTTGCCATGCTTTTCGCCGTCGCCACCGCCGCAGCTATTTCCGTAGGGTGATGGGCGTAATCCGTCACGACGCGGCATATGCCGTCGCGTTCCGTCCAACGACGCTCCACCCCGCAAAAGGTGCACAACGCCGCCGCGACCTGCAGCATGGGCAAGTCCAGCGCAAGGGCGACAGCCGCCACGGCAAGGGCGTTGTCCACGTTGTGAGCCCCGGGTATGCGCAGTTTTACACGGGCGACCTTTTTGCCGCGCACGACAAGGTCAAACGACGGTTTGCCGCAACGTAAAGTCACGTTTTCGGCAGACACATCGCCTCCGCTGCCGAACAAAACGGCTTGACCCACGGCAA